>DASXOS010000106.1:0-15510 GCA_036494115.1 Solirubrobacteraceae bacterium
GTGCTGGCCCCGCGCGGGCGCCTTCCAGAACAGCGCCGGGTTGGCTTCGGGAGGGGGTTCGGGGGAGCTCGCGCTCAGCGCCGGGTACAGGTTCGGAACGACCCGCACCGTCCAGCCCGGACTGTCCGGCGGCCCCCCGCCGGGGCGCACGGCGCACAGCTCCGGCGGGGTCCGGTCCTCGTGACCCTCGGCGAATGGATCCGTCTCGCGGTCGATCGCGGGTGCCGGCGTCGCCGACAGCCCCCCGCCGGGGCGGCCCGCCCGGTCGCCGGCCACGATCGCGCGGTGGCCGCTGAGCGGATCGACGCGCACCTCGGGCATCAGCGGTACCCCGGGTGCGCGGCGGGCGCTGGTCTCAGAGGGGTTTCTCCATCGCAACGTGCTCGATCCCGGCCTCGGTGAACACGCGCCCGCGCGTCCGGTAGCCGGCCAGCTCGTACAGCCGTTGCGCGTACGTCTGCGCGTGGAGCACAATCCGCCGGCCACCCGCAGCCCGGGCTTCGGCATCCGCCGCCTCGAGCAGCGCGGTGGCGATCCCCCGCCTGCGGGCATACGGCTGCACGGCGAGCCGGCTGAACTGGGCGGTGCTCCCGATCATGAGCACGCGGCAGATCCCCAGCAGCTCACCGCCATCGACGGCGGCCAGGTGGATGCCCTCGTGGTCGCGACCGTCGAGCTCCTCGTGCTCGGGTACGCCCTGCTCCACGCAGAACACCTCGTGGCGCAGGCGCAGGCCGGCCTCCAACTCGCGCTGGTCGCGGACGCGCCGAACCTCGTAGCTGACGACAGTCATCCCAGTGCGTACCGCTTGATGTCTCGCTCCAGCGCGCTGACGCTCTCGTAGGGCCCGGCGTGGTCGAACACCCGCGTGCCCTGCCGGTTGTAGAAGACGGTCTGGGGATAGTAGGTCGCCGCCTGGATCGAGCGGGCGATGCTCTCGTTCGGGTCCTCGTAACTCGGGTAGGTCACCGGATACGTCCGCAGGAACGCGCGCGCAGCCGGCTGCTTGTCCTTCCCGTTCAGTCCCACGAACGCCACTCTGCGCCCGTCCGCCACCGCCACCTTCTGGAAGACGGGGAACTCCGATTGGCACGGCACGCACCACGATGCCCACTTGTTCACCACCACCGGATACCCGTGCAGCCGCTTGAGCAGCGCGCCGAACGTGGCCGGGCTGCCTGCAACCAACTGGTTGGCCTGCCCGTGGAGCGTGGCCAGCTGCGGCGGCGAGTCCTTGAAGGCGGCGGTGACCGCGGACCGCGGAGGAGCGGCGTTCTTGGCATGGCTACCGCCGCACCCAGCGAGCAGCAGCATCGCCACGACACCGGCGGCACACGACGCGCGCTTAACCACGGGGACAGGTTGCCACACGGGATCCGGCGCTCAGCCCGGCCGTGCATATCCCCAGGATCTGCTTAAATAATCGTTATCCTCTAAAGGGAAGGTCCGGCGAGGGGGCATCGTTTCGAGGACTTACCTCGCCGTTTCCTCTCGGCGTGCGGCCGAGACCTCTGAGTCGCTACGACGTATTGCCGCGGCTCGCCGATCCAGACGCAACTTTCTGATTTCCATGGGTGCTTCCACCCCTTTTCCGAGTCCTGCCGCCATCGCGCGTGCCGAACTGTTCACGCGTGAACGGTTCGTCTACGAGGGCGAGACGCTCGAGGACGCCCTCGCTCCTGGCTCCGCGCGGCGCCGGGCGCTCGACGCTGCCCTGACGGAGGTCGAGGCGGGGGCCAAGCTGCCGTCGATCGAGTGGCGGCGGAGCTTCTCGCTGCTGCTCGGGCTGGAGCGACTCCTCTCCGAGGACGAGCCGCACCTCGCCGACGGGACGGTCCTCTCAGCCCATCAGGTCGATGCTCTGTCCGGGACGCTGACCGCACTGCTCGCCGAGGCCCAGCGCAACGGGAACGGCAACGGCAACGGTCATTCGAATGGCTCCGCCCCCGAACCGCCGCAACTCGCATCGGCGGCGATCCCGGGCGAGGAGGACTCCGAGCTCGACCTCGACGACGAGGAGGAGCCCGAGGACGAGGAGCCCCAGGACTGGCAGGACGAGTCCGAGGACGAGGATGTCCAGCTCGGCGAGCAGCCTGAGGACCCGAACGCGGCGAAGCGCTTCTGGTTCGAGCATGCCACCGGCGCCGGCAAGACGGTCGCCGCGCTCGGCTTCGTCGAGGCCTCGCGCACGGGCGGGATCCTGATCCTCACTCATCGCCGCAACCTCGTCGACCAGTTCAACGGCGAGCTCCGCGACCGCGGCTATCGCGACCGGATCTCGGCGCCGATGCTCGGCGACCACGACGCAGCCAACGGCCCGGTCACGGTCGAGACCTACCAGTGGTTCGTGCGCAACGCCGGCAAGGTCTCGGACGCCTACACGATCGTGATCTGCGACGAGGCCCACACCGCGCTCGGCGAGAAGACCTCCGCGTCGATCCGCAACTGGGCCGGCCCGATCTTCATCGGCATGACGGCCACCGGCGCGCTCATCGCCCGGCACGTCACCGACCTGTTCCCGACTCAGACCTCGCGCTTCGACCTCGCCCAGGCGGCGCGCCGCGGCGTGATCGCGCCGCTGCGCTGCATCCGCATCCCACCGGGCCCGGGCGTGCGCACGATCGCCAAGGTGCCACTGCGCCGGGGAGAAGTCGACACCGAGTTCGACCAGGAGATGCTGGCCGAATTGCTCGACCAGACGCCGTTCAACCTGGCGATCGCCGATCTCTATAAGACGCGCTTCAACAAGGTCCCGGGCGTTGTCTACGCGGCCGGTGTGCGTCACGCCTACAACGTCGCGCAGTCGTTCCGGGACGTCGGGATGAAGGCCCAGGCGGTGTCCGGCGAGACACCCAAGCGCCAGCTGGCACGGATCCTCGCCGACTACGAGTCGGGCAAGATCGACGTTCTCGTCAACGCGCAGCTGCTGGCCGAGGGCTGGAACAGCCCGCGGGCCACGATCTGTATGCACCTGGCGCCGACGGCCTCGAAGCGCATCTACCAGCAGCGAGTCGGACGCGTCACCCGGCGCCACCCCGGCAAGGAGGCGGGGATCGTCGTCGACTTCGTGCATCCCGCGACCAAGCACGACGACCCGGTCGTGACGTTGCACTCGTTGCTCGACCGCGACGTGTACCGCGGTGGCGCGATCGTCGTCGGCCCGGTGCGCCGCGGCCGCGGCCGGCGGGTGCGGGTGGAGCGCCGGGTGTTGCCGGTGACGCCCGAGCCCGAGCGACGCGCCGAGGTGTTCGAGCGCGAGCTGTGGCGGATCGCCGTCGAGCATCTCGACTACGGCGAGCAGCACGTGTGGGCGGCGCTGGCCGGCGCGCGAGTGGCGCCGAACGGTTGGCGCCGGGCCAAGGCCATGCTCCACTTCGACCGCGCCGGCGAGCTCAAGCGCCGGTTCCTGCTGACCGCGGTCCAGCGCAACCGCAACGCCCAGCTTCGACTTCGGGCGCTTCAGGAGATCGCCGCCTCACGCGACGCCGAGGCCTTCGACACCGCGATCGACATCATGGCCGGCTGGCCCCGGGACGAGCGGCGCGAGGGCGTGAAGATCATGCTCCAAGCGCTCGCCGAGCGCCGGATCGGCCGGCGTGACCAGGCCAACGCCTGGATCTGGCGCATGGCCGAGTACACCCGCGAAGTCCACGAGGAGTACGCGGTGCAGCGCTGGCCTGAGACCAAGCGCCTGCTCGGTCTGCTCGTTAACTCGAGCGGCTCCGCCCACGCCCGTAACGCCCGGCGGCTGGTTCACGCCGCGCGCAAGGAGGACCGCCGGCTGTCGGCCGCGCTGCTCGCAGCGGCACTGGCGCACACCCCCGAGGCGGAGGAGGCACTCCGCGGCGCCCGGACGCGGATGGCCCGCAAGCCCGCCGCGCTCGCCCGCGAGCTGCTGCGCAACTTCCCCAAGGGCCGGCGCGGCAAGAACCGCCGCCGCCGGAAGTCGGGCGCCGACTCCCAGGCGAAGGCTGCCGACGCCGCGGCCGTGGCCACGGTCGAGACCGACGAGAAGACGGTCGACGATCTGGCCGCCGAGAACGGCCATGCGGCAAGCGCCGAACCCAACGAGCCCGAGACCGATGACGCCGACACCGACGTCGATGACGATGTCGACGACCAGGGTGACCGCGACGACGACCGCGACCGCGACGAGGACGCCCCCGACGACGACGACCGCGACGAGGACGCCCCTGGCGACGACGACCGCGACCAGGACGACGACGAGTTCGAGACCGGGGCGGTCGACCACAGCACCGAGGAAGCCGCCTAGCGGCGCGCGTCCGTCGAAGGCCGTTTAGACAAGCGACATTTGTCTCAAGACGCTGAGGGTGGTCCCCGATACGCCTGTTATGCGCGTATTGGGCATCAACCAGCCCGGCGTCATCCACGCCCGCCACTACCTGGCAGTGCGCCTGGCAATGCTGCAGTTCTTCGCCTTCGGTGCGCTCGTGCTCTCGGTCGAGCTGCTGCCCGGCGGCAATCACGACCACCGCACGACCGCGTTGGTCTGCGCCGCCATCGCGTTCGTGTACGTCGGTGTCCAGGCCGTCCTCCCGGCCAGTCGCTCCCTGATGTGGCTGTTCGGTGCGGGCATGGCGTTGTACATCACGCTGGCGTGCGTGGCGATCGCCTCGACGGGCGGGACCCACTCCCCGCTGCGGCTGGTGCTGATCTTCTCCGTGGTCTACGGCGCCTCGTTCTTCGAGCTCCGCTCGGCGCTCTGGATCCTCGCGGCTGCGATCGCCGCGACGCTCCTCCCCACGCTGTACGGCCACGGCAATGCCGCCTCGAAGGACATCGGCTTCACCGTGGTCCTATCCATCGTCCTGTTGCTCGCGGGCGCGCTGCTGATGCTCGGCCGCGCTGAGCTCAACCGCCTGCGGGTCGCCGCCCGCCGGGAGGCCAACCGGGATCCGCTCACGAACATCGCCAACCGCCGCGCGCTGATCCGCGAACTCGACCGGCACACCAGCGGACGTGGCGAAGCGGAGCGACTCGGCCTGGTGTTCATCGACCTCGACGCGTTCAAGCAGATCAACAGCGTCCACGGCCACGCCGGCGGCGACGCCGCGCTCTGCGCCGTCGCGGCCGCGCTCGATCACTGCGCGCGTTCCACCGACCTGGTTGCGCGCGTGGGCGGCGACGAGTTCGCGATCGTCGCGCCCGGCGTCAGCCCGGACGCCGCCCAGGACCTCGCTCAGCGGGCGATCGCGGCGATCGAGTCGGCATCGCCGCCCGAGCTCATCGCCGGGC
Organism: Solirubrobacteraceae bacterium; assembly: GCA_036494115.1. GTDB lineage: Bacteria > Actinomycetota > Thermoleophilia > Solirubrobacterales > Solirubrobacteraceae > Palsa-465. The sequence continues at coordinate 5,257 of DASXOS010000106.1, forward strand.
TCGGCACGCTCACCCAGGCCAGCGCGGGAGTGGCCCTGTGGCCACGGGACGGCGCAGACACCGACAGCCTCCTGCGAGCGGCCGACCTGGCCCTGTTCGCCGCCAAGAACGCCGGCAAGGGCCGGGTGGTCAGCTGCCACGAGACGCTCTCGGCAGCCCCGCTGGCACAACTCGCCACGCATTAGCTTCGGCTGACGCCTCGGGCGTGCATCAGCTTCGGGTGGGTGACGCCTCGGGCGTGCATTTCCTCGCATTGCGTCGCTGATTCGCGAGGCGTGTCGCGGGTTGCACGGCAAGCGGGCAAAACGTCGACAGACCTCCGCCGACCTGGACGTGATGCGAGGAAGTGCATGACCACAATCCGACAATTGCGGCAGGGGCGATAGCAAATGTCGGACTAGGTGCTCACTGCAGCAATAACTCGTCACGGCCGCCGTGATGCGGGCCCAGTGTCGAGTTATGGTCGCGATCGCACCCGCGCACCCGCGCACCCGCGCACCCGATCGCTAATGGTCCTTCTGAAGATGAACCTCGCCGGCATCGAGCACGATCTCGCCGTCGTCCGTGAGCACCCTGAGCCGGCCGCGCTCGTCGAGCCCGTCGGCGACGCCGGCGCCCCCCGCCCATCGGACCTCCCGTCCGCGCAGCGCATCACGCTCGTGGATCGCAGACAGGACCGCGTCGTCACCCGCGACGAGCCACCGATCGAGTGAATCGAGCAGGCGGTCGAGCACCAACTCGACCTCGCTCTGATCGAGCCCAAGCGTGCCCGCGGTGGCGCGGAGCTCGGGCGGCAGCTCATCGATGTCCAGGGCCACGTTGAGCCCGATCCCGATCACCGCCCACCCCTCGGCGGGCCTCCCCTCGACCAGGATCCCGGCGACCTTGCGTCCGTCGACCAGGACGTCGTTGGGCCACTTGACCGCGGCGTCTGGTCCCGCCACATCGGCCACGGCGACACCGGCGGCCAGCGGCAGGAGCCGGGGTGGATCGCGGATGATCACCGAGCAGAGCAGCGCCCGGCCGGGCGGCGCCACCCAGGTGCGCCCCTGGCGGCCGCGGCCCGCGGTCTGCTCCCGCGCGGTGACGAGCGTGCCGTGGGGTGCCCCGTGCGCGGCCAGCTCGCGGGCGCGGGCGTTCGTCGAGTCGGTGACCCGGTGGTGGACGCGCGGAACCCCGAGCGTCACAGCGGGGTGATCCGGAGCTCGTCGTCCAGGGCGAGACCGACCCGCTCGGAAGCGTTGCCGTGGCTCACCGCCACCGCCAGCCGCCGGTCGGCGTCCTCGTAGAGCAGCACATGCCCGGGCTGCACGTCGGCGAACGTCAGGGCGTACTGCGCCTCGAACGTGCCCGACGGCACCGCGAGGCGCGCCCGGTGCCCCAGCTTCAGGCCCGAGTCGGCGAGATCGTCATGCGAGATATCGAGCTGGACGTTGCCGAAGCGGTCGATGTACAGAGCGTGCGCCACCAGCGCCGCGCCGTCGCGGTGCGGGCGCGGCAGCTCGAGCGTCATCAGCCCATCCGGGTCGGCCGGTGTCCCCGCCTCGCCCAACGGTGCCCCCGCCGCCAGCCGGGCGGCCACCGGCGCGAAGATATCGCGGCCGTGAAACGTCGTCGAGACCGGCTCGAGCCGGAACGGCGATGTCCCGATCTCGACCGCCTCGACCGCGCCACCGCCGGACAGTGCGGCGGGCCACAGCAGCCCGTTGTCGGGCCCGACCAGCAGCCGGCCGTCGGCGAGCCGGAGCGCGACGGCGCGCCGCTCCGCCCCCACGTCGGGATCGACGACCGCCAGGTGGACACCGGCCGGCATATACGGCAGCGCGCCCGCGAGCACGAGCGCCCCCGCGCGCACGTCATGGCGGGCGATCCCGTGCGAGATGTCGATCACCCGAGCGTCCGGGCAGATCGACGCGATCACCCCGTGGCAGATGCCGACGAAGTGGTCGGTGAGCCCGTAATCGGACAGGAACGTGACGACGGGCGCGGCCACGGGGCCGATCTTATGCGCCTGGGGCGCCGGCCGACGCGTCCGCCACCAGCGCCTCGATCAGCCCCTCGATGTCGTGGCGCTCGGCCTCGACGTCCGGGGCGCGGCCGTGCTCGCGCAGTGCGACGCTCGTCACCGGTCCGATGCTCACCAGGCGCGCCTGCGGCCCCGGCTGCGCGCCCGACGCGAACAGGAACCGGACCGTGGAGGACGATGTGAACGTGACGTAGTCCGCGGCCGCCACGGCCTCACGAGCCGCGTCGTCGAGGGGCTCGGCGACTGTCTCGTACAGCGCCACCACATCCACCTCCGCGCCGCGCTCGCGCAGCGCGTCCGGGAGTACGTCGCGGGCTTCGGCGGCGCGCGCCACGAGCGCACGGGTGACCGGCACCTCGCGCAGCGCCTCGACCAGTGCCTCGGCCACGAACCTCTCAGGCACGACGTCTGCGATCACGCCGTGCTCGCGCAGCGCACTGGCGGTGCCGGGCCCGATCGCGGCCACCGTCGCGCCGGCCAGCGCACGGGCGTCGCGTCCCGCGGCGGCCAGCCGGTCGAACAGCAGCCGGACACCGTTCGGGCTGGTCAGGCAGATCAGGTCGTAGCGCTCGAGCGCGGGCTCCGGCCCATCGAGCGGCTGGATCCGGATTGCGGGTGCCTCGACCACCTCGGCGCCGAGTGCGCGCAGGCGCGCGGCGAGGCCGCTGGCCTGGGCGCGAGCGCGCGTGACGGCCACCCTACGGTCGAGCAGCGGACGATGCTCGAACCACTTCAGGCGCTCGTGGAGCGCCGCCACCGGACCGAACACGGCGATGGCCGGGGCGCGGATGCCCTGGTCCTGCGCGGCCTCGGCAATCGTGGCCAACGTGGCGAGGACGGTGCGCTGGGCGCCGAGCGTTCCCTGCTGGATCAGCGCGGCGGGCTCGCTCTCCGGTCGGCCGCTCGCGATCAGCTGCGCGGAGATCGCGCCGAGCTGGCGCACCCCCATGTACACGACGAGCGTGCCCGGGAACCGCGCGAGCGCCGGCCAATCGAGCGCCGACTCCGGCTTGGCGGGGTCCTCGTGGCCGGTGACGAACGCCACCGCGCTGGCCAGGTCGCGATGGGTGACGGGAATCCCGGCATAGGCGGGTGCGGCTACGCCAGCGGTCACGCCCGGAACGATCTCGAACGGCACCCCGGCGGCCAGCAGGGCCTCGGCCTCCTCGCCACCCCGCCCGAACACGAACGGATCTCCGCCCTTGAGCCGCACGACGGCCTTGCCCGCGGAGCCGCGGTCGGCGAGCAGCCGCCCGATCTCCTCCTGCGAGGTCGAGGGGCCGCCGCCCTCCTTGCCGGCGTAGATGAGCTCGGCGTCGGCGCGGGCGCCGTTCAGCGCCCCCGACGGGATCAGGCGGTCGTAGACGATCACGTCGGCCTCGGCGATCAGCTCGAGCGCCCGCGCGGTCAGCAGCCCAGGATCGCCGGGTCCGGCACCGACGAGGTACACGGTCATTCGGCCAGCACTCCCGGCTGCGAGGCGATGCGCAGTAGCTCGCCGGCGCCCGCGGCGCGCAGCCGTGCGGCGACCGCCTCGCCGAGCCCGTTCGGCGGCCCGGTGAGCCGGTCCGCGACCCATGCCGATCCGTCGGGCAGTCCGACCCAACCGCACAGCTCGAGCCGCTCGCTGTCGATTCGGCGGGCGTAGGCGCCGACCGAGGTGTTGCACGAGGCCTCGAGAGCGCGGGTCAATGCGCGCTCGGCGAGCACGCAGGCGGTGGCGTCGGCGTCGCTCACGGCGGCAAGGCCCGCGTCGAGCTCGCCGGCGCGAGCCTCGAGGGCCAGCGCCCCCTGACCGGCGGCGGGCACTAGCTCGTCGAGGACGCCGTCGGCATCGTGGGCGCGGCCGAGCCGCTCGAGCCCGGCGAGCGCGAGCACGAGCGCTTCGCATTCCCTGTCGGCGAGCTTGCGCAGCCGCGTGTCGACGTTGCCGCGGAGCTCCACGACGGTCACATCCTCGCGCGCCGCTCGCACCTGTGCGGCACGGCGCAGGCTGCTCGTCCCCACGCGGCTGCCCGGAGTCAGCGACGCCAGCGAGTCCGCGCCGCAGATCGCGTCGCGCGGATCGGCGCGCTCGGTGATCGCCACCAGCTCGAGCCCGTCGGCCAGTTCCGCCGGCACATCCTTGGCGGAATGCACGGCGAGGTCGATCCGTCCGTCGAGAAGCGCCGACTCGAGCTCTGTCACCCACCGCGACTTATCGCCGAGAGCTCGCTGACGATCGCCCGAGGTGGTGATCGTGACGAGCTCGTGCTCGCCGGGGAGACGCTCGGCCACCCAGGTCGCCTGCGCGAGCGCCAGCGCGCTCCCGCGGGTCCCGATGCGCATCAACGCCGCTGTCGGTCGGTGATCGCCCGCACCTCGGCGAGCGCTCCGCCCTGGTCCTCGTCCTCGAGCTCGCGCTCGTCGCGGGTCAGTCCGAACAGGTCGCGGACCAGGGCCATCCGGGCATGGACGCGGTCGTCGCGGAGTTCCCTCATCTTGATCGTGGGCTCGTGCAGGATCCGGTTGACCACCGCCCGCGCGAGCGCCTCGACCCGCTCCAGGTCGCGCGGCGAGGCCGCCTCCCACTTACCGTCGTTCTCGCGCACGACCTGCTCGGCGATCTGCGTGGCGTGGGCCCGCAGCGCCGCCAGCGTCGGCAGCACCTCGAGCCCGCCGAGCCAGGCGGCGAAGCTCTGGATCTCCTCTTCGATGATCCCCTCGGCCTTGCGCGCCTCGGCCTGCCGGACCTTACGGTTGCGGCTGATCACGGCCTCGAGATCGTCGATGTCGTAGAGCGAGATCCCGGCGATCTCCCCAGCCGCGGCGTCGATGTCGCGGGGGACGGCGAGGTCGATCAGCAGCATCGGCCGCCCGCCGCGCGTCTTCATCACCTCGGCGAGCTCGCGCGCCTCGAGGAGCAGGTGTGGCGAGGCGGTGGCGGCGACGACGATGTCCGCCTCTTTGAGCGCCTCGGGAAGCTGATCGAACGGGACGCTGGCGCCGCCGTAGCGCGTGGCCAGGCTGATCGCGCGGTCGCGGCGGCGGTTGGCCACGAACACGGCGCGTACGCCGCTGTCGGCGAGCGCCCGGGCGGTGAGCTCGCTCGTCTCGCCGGTGCCGATGATCACGACCTCGCGTCCGGCGAGCGGCCCGAGCAGTTCGCGCGCCATCCCCACCGCCACGCCCGGGAGGCTGAGATGGCGTTCGCTGATCGCGGTCTCGGTGCGCACTCGCTTACCGGCAGCGAGCGCCGCCCGGAACAGATGGTTGGTGAGCGGGCCGACGGTGTCGCGCTCGAGCGCAGCTTCGTACGCCCGTTTTACCTGGCCCTGGATTTCGGCCTCGCCGACGATCATCGACTCGAGTCCCGAGGTGACCCGGTACAGGTGGCGAGCCGCGTCGCAGTTGCGATGCGAGTAGATCGCCGGGGCGAGCCCGGTGAGGCGGATCCCGGCCTGGCTGGCCAGCATCGCCAGCACGCGGCTCTCGGCTTCGACCGGCTCACCGACGACGAGATAGAGCTCGGTGCGGTTGCAGGTCGAGATCGCGACCGCCTCCTGGATCTCGGCGGCGCCGCGCAGGTCGCGCACGAACTCGGCGGCGCGGGCGTCCGGCAGCGCGAGGCGCTCGCGGACCTCGACCGGCGCCGTCTTGTGGGAGATCCCAATCGCCAGGAGCTCGCTCACGCCACGTGCTCCCGGTCGCGATCGTCGTGCTCGCGCAACTCCTCGTCGCGGGCCTGGGCGTCGCGACGCAGCTCCGCGAGGTCGCGCTCGGTCTTCGTCAGCCGGCGGGCCATGATCGCGACGTAGATCAGGATCAGCGCGACGAACACGATGTAGGCACCGGCCACGTACTTGCCCGCGGAGTGCAGCGGCAGCGCCGGGGCGGCGAACACGAGTGCGCTCATGACGGCGCCGCGCTCCGTCCCAGCGGCCGCACCGCGTCCTCGCCCAGCAGCGAGCGGCGCAGGCGCCGCACCTGCATGCGCGAGTCCTTGGCGGCCATCTCGAACTTCCACAGAGTCACGAATAGCAGCGCCACACCGACAAGTGACACGAGGAATGTCACACGCATCGACCCGGGTAGGTTGCCGCCGGTCAGGGTCAGCACGCGCGGGTGCACGAACTGCTGGGCGAGCCGCACGGCGATGAAATTGAGCGGGACGAACGCGCCGGCCACGATCGCGAACACGCTGGCGTAGCGGGACTGGCGCTCGGAGTCCTCGATCGAGAACCGCAGCGGCTGATAGGTGGCGAACAGCAGCACGACGATCAGGTAGGAGACGAGCGTGGGCTCGCTCCACACCCACCAATGGCCCCACGAGGCCTTGGCCCAGATCGAGCCGGTCAACAGTCCCCCGACCGAGAAGATCAACGCCATGTGGATCGCCACGTAGGAACGCATGTCCCATTTCCGGTCCTCGGTCCGCAGGTACCCGATCGCGAACAGCCCGCCGGCGATGAACCCGCACAGCGAGATGATCGCGAGCGGGACGTGGATGTAGAAGATCTTCTGGATGAACCCCTGGTCGGCATCCAGGGGGGCGTAGAAGAACACAAGCGCCAGCGCGACGCTGACAGTCGCCAGCGTGGCTATCGACAGGCCGCGTAGCCCGCGGCCATAGGGGCTGTGACTCAAATCCGGACTACTCCTCGAGGAGGAAGTCGAACACCGCGTAGGCGAGCAGTGCGAACACCAGATCATAGAGCGCGAGCACCGCCAGCCACTTACCTGGGGGCGACCCCGAGCTGTGGCTGACGAGCAGCGGTCCGATCGCACGCGCAGTCGCGATCAGCGCCGGAATGAGCAGCGGCAGGCCGATCACCGGCCCGATCAGATCGCGCGCGCGGGTGTGGACCGCGATCGCCGAGACCAGGGTCCCGATCACCGCCAGCGCGATATCGGCGAGCGCCAGGACGGCGACGAGACCCGGGAGCGCCGGGCCGAGCGACGGCCCCAGCAGGAGCAGCGCGAAGGCCGGCACCGCGATCACCTCGAGCACTCCCAGGAACAGGAACAGCGCGCTCGCCTTGGCCACGAGCATCGCGGTCCGGTCGACGGGAGCGAGGAGGAACGCATCGAACCCGCCCTGCTCTCGCTCGGCGACGAACAGCCGGTTGACCGCGAGCACGGACGCGAACAGCAGCGTCGCGGTCAGCACCCCGGCCGCGAGCTGGCCCTGGATCGTGGCCCGGTTCAGCGCGAAGTGGAAGATCACGAACGTGGCCAGCGAGAACAGCAGCATCGCAGGCACGGTCTCGAACGTGCGCAGCTCGAGCAGCAGGTCCTTGCGCAGGATCGCCCGCGCCGTCCTCATGCGTAGAGCTCCCGCAGCTCGGTGTCGGTGACCTTGCCGGCGTCGGTGACGAGCGTGGCGCGGCCGTTCTTGAGTCCGAGAACGAGGTCCGCCTCGGAGCGCGCCGCCAGCGGATCGTGGCTCGTGACCACCCGGGTACAGCCACTGGCCCGGCCGATCAGCGGCTCGAGGGCTTCGCTCGCCGCCGGGTCGAGGTTCGCCCGGGGCTCGTCGAGCAGCAACAGCCGCGGGCGGTGCAGGACGGCCCGGCACACCGCGACCCGCTGCACCATTCCCCGCGACAGCGAGCGCACCGGCTCGTCGGCGAAGCGCTCGATCCCGACCGCGTTCAGGATTTCCTCGATGCGCTCGCGGCCCACCTGATGGAGCGCCGCCTGGTAGCGGAGGTTCTCGCGGGCACTCAGGTCGCGGTACAGCAGCGGCTCGTGGCCGAGCAGGCCGAGCCTGCCGCGGACCGCGAACCCCCGCCGCGGGAGCTGCTCGCCGAACACGCTGACCTCGCCCGCGCTCGGCCGCAGCAGCGTGGCCAGGATCCGCAGCAGCGTCGACTTGCCAGCGCCGTTGTGCCCGAGCACGGCGAGCGTCGCGCCCTCCGGCACCTCGATCGACACGTTCCGCAGCGCGGTTCGCTCGCCGAAGTGGCGGGTGAGGCCGCGCAGCTCAATGGCCGGCGTGCCGGGCACCGGGCTCGTGTTCGGCGCTGCCCTGATCGAGGGCGGTGCCGCGCTGGAGCGTCCCCACCACGTGCCGCAGCGTCGGCGCGATCACGGGGAATAGCTGGCCGATCGCCTTCGGGTTGCCGGGAAAGTTGATGATCAGCGTGCGGCCGGAGATCCCCGAGACGCCGCGGGTGAGGATCCCCATCGGGGTGTACTTGAGCGACTCGGCCCGCATCGCCTCGGCGAAGCCGGGCGCATCGCGGTCGATCACCGCACGCGTGGCCTCGGGCGTGACGTCGTCGTCGGTGAATCCGGTGCCGCCGGTGGTGAAGATGAGCGGGGTGTCCTCGGTGGCGTGGGCACGCAGCCATGCCTCGATTTCACGGCGATCGTCGGCGACCACGTCCTGGGCCACGATCTCGGCGCCGGCCTCGGCGGCGTGCTGGGCCAGGGCCTGACCCGAGACGTCCTCGGTGCGGCCGGCGGCCACGGACGTGGAGACGGTGAGGATCGCGGTCTTCATTGCGCCGCAACCTTAGTGCGTGCAGGCGTTTACGACCCGCCGCGGCGCCAGTGCCCCGAGCGCCCGCCCGACTTCTCGAGCAGCTGGACGGAGGCGATCTCCGCCCCGCGCTCGATCCCCTTGACCATGTCGTACACGGTCAGCGCGGCGACCGAGGCGGCGGTCAGCGCCTCCATCTCGACCCCGGTCGGGCCGGTGGTGCGGGCCTCGGCGGTGAGCACGATCTCGCCGGCGTCGGCGTCGATCGTGCCCTGCACTCCCACGAACGACAGCGCCAGCGGGTGGCAGAGAGGGATCAGCTCCGAGGTGCGCTTGGCGGCCTGGATTCCGGCGATCCTCGCGACGCCGAGCACGTCCCCCTTGGGAGCGTCACCGGCCTCGACCGCCGCCGCCGTCTCCCGGGAGACGCGCACGACAGCCTGCGCCACCGCCCGCCGCTCAGTCGCGGGCTTCTCGCCCACGTCGACCATCCGGGCTTGCCCCTGCTCGTCGAGGTGGGTCAGACGCTCTGCCACGGGCGCGCTTCTACGCCGGCGCGTGGGTCCGCTGCGCCGCGGCGATCAGGTCGCGCACCGCCTGCACGTCGCCGGCGCGGAGCAGCTCGATCGGATCTGGCTCGCCGTTCACGATCGACTCGAAGAACTCCTTGCGGTCCTGATAGGTGGGCAGCGTCGACTTCGCCCAACCGCGCGCGTCGTTGAGCAGGATCGCCAGGGTGGCGTACTCCTCACCGAACATCTCGGAGATCTCGCGCTTCATCCGCTTGGCCAGCGCCGGCGAGGCGCCGGCGGTCGAGATCGCCACCGCGAGGGGGCCCGTGCGCACGATCGCGGGCAGGATGAAGTTGCACAGCGGCGGCACGTCGACGACGTTGACCAGCATCGCCCGCGCCTCGGCGTCCTCGAACACCCGGATGTTGACGTCGGTGTCGTTCGTGGCCGCGATCGCGATCAATGCCAGGTCGAGATCGCCGGGCTCATACTCACGGCGCTCCCAGTTGATCGAACCCTCGAGCGCGAGCTGAACCAGCTCGGGATGCGCCTCGGGCGCCACCAAGGTCACGTCGCCGTCGCAGGCGAGCAGCCCCTCGACCTTCTCGAGTCCCACGTCACCGCCACCGACGACCACGCACCGGCGCCCCGTGAGCCGCAGGCACGCGATGTAGAACGGCGTGGCGAGCATGTCCTGCACGCAGGACTGGTCACAGATCCCCTTGCGGTACTGACACACACATTCCTTGCCGCGATACGCCTGGGCTGGCATCGCGTTAAAGGGTAGCCACGGCGCTCGAGATCAGACGTGATGCGTTTACGGATGGACTATCCATCATTAAACGCATCACCCCCCGAGATCAAGCCGCCCGAGAGGCGAGCGCCAACGCCCGCGCGGCCAGTGCCCGCTCGAGCAGCTCAGTCAGCCCGCCGCCGAGCGCCTCGTCGATGCAGACGAGATCGGGCTCTGAGGCGCCGGCGTCCATCGCGGCGACGCCGACGACCCTCTCCGCGGTGCCGATCAGCGCCAGCGCGCAGATCACGATCCGCCGGCGCGGGTCGATCCGCACGAGCTGCCCCGCCTCGACGCCGCTGCCGGCGCCGGCGAGCAGCCGCTGGATCGCCTCGATGTCTCGCACTGTGGCCAGGCGCAGCCGCACACGTGGCCCGCCGGGGAGCGAATGGAAGCCTGTCAGCGGCAAATGCATCTCTTCCGAGGCTATGACGGGCCCCGTTAGCGGCTCGTGAAG
>DASXOS010000107.1:0-10384 GCA_036494115.1 Solirubrobacteraceae bacterium
GTCATCATCGCGCCGCTGCCGACCACGATGAAGTTCGACCTGGCCTCGCGGTTGCAATCGCTGGTGGTCAATACGCCAGACAGCGAGGTCCCTGACCTGGGGCCCGTGTTCGCGAGCGTCGCGGCCCAGGCCACGCCGGCAGACCGCGCCCACCTCGCAGCGCTCCGGGTTCAGCTCCACGCGATCATCGAGCGCGCGGTGACGCACGCGTTCAAGCGTCCGTACACGTACGCCGCGCTGTTCTCGCTGCTGGTGCTGCCGCTGCTCGGCCTACGGCTGGCTTTTATCCGACGTTATCCGCCGGACACGTCTCGGCGACCAGCTACAGGTTGACCGAGCGCCGGAACATCACGACGCAGAAGATCGTCACGATGATCGCGACGATCGGCAGACCCCAGCTGATCACGCCCGCCACCGCGAGAATGACGCTGACGACCGCGACGGTGCCCGCGAGCCCGCCACCGGCCGCCAGCCGGTAGGCGCGCTGCTCGCGCTGGCGCCGTGGGGTGTATCCGCCGCGCTTCTGGAGGTCCGCCATACCAGCAGCCTATCGCGACCGCGTAGGCTTCCGCCGAAGAATGGCCGATGAATCCGCCCACCAGCTCCTCCTCTACGAGTACGTGGAGGACATGGCCAGTCGGCGCGGCCCGTATCGCGAGGCGCATCTCGAGCGGATCCGCGGCGAACAGGATGCCGGGCGGGTGACGCTCGCAGGAGCGCTCGGCGACCCGCCGGCCGGGGGCGCGATCGTGTTCAAGGGGGTCGACCGAGCGCACGTCGAGGCGTTCGTGGACGATGATCCGTATCGGCAGGCGGGACTCATCGCCAGCTGGCGGGTCGAGCCCTGGAAGCTGGTCTAGCAGCCACCCGGGCTCGCTCGAGACCGCCCAGAGCTATTCTCAAATTCGACTCATGGCGTTCCCCCAGACCCGCCTGCGCCGCCTCCGTGCGACGCGCGCCCTCCGCGGTCTCGTTCGCGAGACGCGGCTGACGCCGAGCGACTTCGTCTATCCGATGTTCGTGGCTCACGGCGTCGATCGCCGCGAGCCGATCGCCGCGATGCCGGGGATCGACCACCTGTCGATCGACCACGCCGTCCAGGAGGCCGGCGAGGCAGCGGCCCTGGGCATCCCGGCCGTCCTCCTGTTCGGCCTCCCGGCGAGCAAGGACGAGGAGGGGTCTGGCGCCTGGGACGACGAGGGCGTCGTCCAGCTCGCCACCCGTGCGATCAAGGAGGCCCACCCGGACCTGCTCGTGATCACCGACCTGTGCCTGTGCGAGTACACGAGCCACGGCCATTGCGGCGTGGTTCGCTCCGACGGCGCCGTCGACAACGACGCCACGCTGGAACTCCTGTCCCGGAGCGCGGTCTCCCAAGCCCGCGCCGGAGCCGACATCATCGCCCCGAGCGACATGATGGATGGCCGTGTCGGCTCGATCCGCACCGCGCTCGACGAGGACGGCCTCACCGACATCCCGATCCTCGCCTACTCGGCCAAGTTCGCCTCCGCCTTCTACGGCCCGTTCCGCGAGGCCGCCGACTCCGCGCCGGCGTTCGGCGACCGCCGCGCCTACCAGATGGACCCCGCCAACGGGGACGAGGCGATCCGGGAGGCCCGCCTCGACGTGGAGGAGGGGGCCGACATCGTGATGGTCAAGCCGGCGCTCCCGTACCTCGACCTCATCCGGCGGATCAAGGACGAGACCCGGATGCCGCTCGCCGCCTACAACGTCAGCGGGGAGTACGCGATGGTGAAGGCGTCGGCTGCAGCCGGGTACATGGACGAGCAGGCGACGGTGCTCGAGCTTCTCACCTCGATCCGCCGCGCCGGGGCCGACATCGTGATCACCTACCACGCAAAGGACGCCGCCCGATGGCTTCAGTAGACGAGCGCGCCTCCAGCGCCTTCGGCCCCAAGCTCCGCAGCCGCAAGCAGGGCGCGGCGATCCCGCTCGACGACCTCGACAAGCGGCTGCTCAACCTGATGCAGGGCTCCTTCCCGATTGCGCCCCGCCCCTACGAGCACGTCGGCCGTGAGGCCGGCCTCACCGAGGACGAGGTGATGGCGCGCATCCAGCGCCTGCTCGACGAACGCATCATCCGCCAGGTCACGCCGATCTTCGACACCCGCGCGCTCGGCTACTCGTCGATGCTCGTCGCGGCCAAGGTCGATGCCGACAACCCGTGGCGGGCGGCGAACATCATCAACGAGCACCCCGGCGTGTCGCACAACTACCTGCGCAACCACGAGTTCAACATCTGGTTCACGATCGCCACGGCGCCCGACTCGCCACTCGGCCTGGAGCGGACGCTCGAGGTCCTGGGCGAGCTCGCCGGCGCCGAGTCGATCCGCCAGCTGCCGACGCTCAAGCTGTTCAAGATCCGCATGGATCTCGAGATGGAGGGCGGCACGGCCGACCTGGCCAAGGCGGTCGAGGCGGCACCCCCGGCCGAGACCGACCCTCAGCCCTACGACGAGTTCGACGTCGCCGTGATCCGCGCGCTCCAGGGCGACATGCCGGTGATCCCAGAGCCCTACGCCCCCGCCGCTGCGGAGGTGGGCGTGCCCCAGGAGCGGTTGCTCGAGCACCTCCGGGGCATGCAGGAGCGCAGGCTGCTCCGGCGCGTCGCCGCCATCCTGTTCCACCGCCGGGCCGGGTTCAGCGCCAACGGGATGGGCGTGTGGAAGGTGCCCGAGGACCAGATCATGGAGATCGGCCCGCGGATGGCCTCGTGGCGAGGGATCTCCCACTGTTACCAGCGCCCCACCTACGCCGACTGGCCCTACTCGGTCTTCACAATGGCGCACGGCCGCTCGAAGGAGGAGTGCGACGCGATCCTCGACTCGATCGCCGAGCAGACCGGAATCCACGAGCGGGCCACGCTGTACTCCTCGACGGAGTTCAAGAAGATCCGGTTGCTGTACTTCACCGACGAGCACCGGGCCTGGGAACGGCAGCACGCCGGCGTGTGAGCGTCGCGCCTCCGACAACCACGCGCTCCACGGAGCTCTATCTGCGTGCACGCGACCTGCTCCCCGGCGGCGTCAACTCCCCGGTGCGAGCGATGCGATCGATCGGCCGGGACCCGATCTTCATCGCGCGCGGCCAGGGTTCGACGCTCACCGACGTCGATGGGAACGAGTACGTCGACTGGGTGTCCTCGTGGGGCCCGCTTATCCTGGGGCACGCCCATCCCGCGGTCCTCGACGCGGTCGTCGAGGCTGCCATGAAGGGGACCACATTTGGAGCGCCGACTCCCGGCGAGATCGAGCTGGCCGCCGAGGTCGCGGCCCGCGTGCCCGGCGTCGAGATGCTCCGGATGACCTCCTCCGGGACAGAGGCCACGATGAGCGCGATCCGGCTGGCCCGCGCCGCCACCGGCCGCGAACACGTGCTGAAGTTCGCCGGCGCCTACCACGGGCACGTCGATGGGCTCCTGGCCCAGGCCGGCTCCGGCCTTGCCACCCAGGGAATCCCTGCAAGTCCGGGGGTGCCGCAGGCTGCTGCGGGCGCCACCGTGATCGTCGAGTGGAACGAGGCCGCAGCCCTCACCGAGGCCACCGAGCGCTACGAGCTGGCCGCGATCCTGGCCGAGCCGGTCCCGGCCAACATGGGCGTCGTCCCGCCCGCCCGCGGGTTCCTCGAGCTGCTGCGCGAGCTGGCCGACCACACCGGCGCGCTGCTCGTGTTCGACGAGGTCATCAGCGGCTTCCGGGTCGCGCCTGGCGGCGCCCAGGAGCGCTTCGACGTCCTCCCGGACCTGACGATCCTCGGCAAGATCGTCGGAGGCGGCCTGCCGGCGGCGGCCTATGGCGGGCCACCGGTGCTGATGGAGCGCATCGCTCCCGCCGGCGACGTGTACCAGGCCGGCACCCTGTCCGGCAATCCGCTCGCGGTGGCGGCCGCGCTGGCCACGCTCGAGCGTCTCGACGCCGCCGCCTACACGCAGCTTGAGCGCACCACCGAGCAACTGGCGAACGGCCTCCGGGACGCGGCGGCCAAGGCCGGTGTCCCGGTCACGGTGCAGAGCGTGCCTGGACTGCTCACCCCGTTCTTCACCGACCAGGCGGTGAGCGGTTATGTCGACGCCGCGGCGTGCGACCTCGAGGCGTACGGGGCCTGGTGCCGGTCGCTCCTCGCCCGCGGCGTCTACCCACCGGCCTCGCAGTTCGAGGCCTGGTTCCCGTCGCTGGCCCACAGCGAGGGTGATGTCGAGCGGACGGTCACGGCCGCTGCGGCAGCGTTCGCGGAGCTCGGCGCGCGATGAGGACCTCGGTTCACGGCGCCCGGGCGCTGCGCGCGGCGCTGCTCGAGCAGGGCGGTGAGCTGGCGGCACTCAGTGCGCAGCCGCCCGACGGATGTGGTCCCGCCCGCCCCGGGCCGGCGCAGTTCGCCGCCAGCGGTCCCCGCGCCGCACGCAACCCGGAGGAGTACGAGCTGCTGCTGGAGATGATGCTCGAGGGCTCGCACCTTCACTATGGCCCCCACCGGGTGGTCCGCACCGATGATCCCGATCTGGCGCTGCTGCTCGGTGACCAGCTCTATGCGCTCGGCCTGGCCCGGCTGGCCGGGCTCGGTGACCTCGAAGCCGTGGCCGAGCTGGCGGACGTGATCTCGCTCGTCGCCCAGGCGCAGGCTGCGGGCAATCCGGCGCTGGCGGGCGCCGCCTGGGAGGCGGGCGCCGCCGCGGTTGGCTGGGGACCGGGAGCCGGACATCTCGGCGCCAAGGCGCTCGCCCGGGCCGGCCATCCGGACGCCTTCGACGCGCTGCGGGCGGCGGCGGCCGAGAGCGCCGCCTCGTGACGAGAGTCGCTTTGTTGACGATAAAGTCCCCGCGGCGTTCAATGAAGTCCTAAGCCAGAGGCGCACTTGCCAGACCGACACAGAGCAGCAAAACCCAAATACACCTCCGAGCGCGGGATTCCCGGGGCGTTCGAGGGCGAGACCGTCACGCGGAGGCGCCTCATGGGCCTCACGGTCCAGGCCGCCGGCGGGATCACCGTGGCCGCGATCGCGCTCCCGGCGCTCGGGTTCGCGCTCGCGCCCGTGTTCACCCGGCAGGAGTTCGAGTGGCAGCGGATCGGCGCCGCGTCGGATTTCACGGACTCGACCTACGTCACGCGGGTGGTGACGATCGACCCCACGATCGGCCTCGCCGGCAAGTCGATCGCGTACGTGCGGTCTCGCAACCCCGCCATCGACAAGGAGCCGGAGGACCAGTACAACCATTTCGTGGCGCTGTCGTCGCGGTGCATGCACCTGGGGTGCCCGGTGCGCTACACGCCGGCCGCCCAGCGCTTCATCTGCCCGTGTCACGGCGGGGTCTACGACTTCCGCGGGATGGTGGCCGGCGGACCGCCGGTGCGCCCCCTCGACCGCTTCTACACGCGCGTCGTCGACGGAATGGTCGAGCTCGGCCCGCGGTACTCGGTCAACTCCGAGCTGCAGCGGTTCTCGCCGCGTGACCCGGGCGAGCCGCTCGACGGGATCGGGCAATATCTGTACCCGGCGCGCTTCTCGACGCCCAAGCTCTCCTCCACCCACTAGATGTAGATGCCGAAGCTCCCCGCCCCTCCGCTCCCCAAGGTCCTGCAGCCGCGGCCCAAGCGTCCCGGCGATACGAACGGCGAAGGCACCCTGCCGCCGATCGAAGCCGGGCTGACCGTCGTCGACTGGATCGACGAGCGGATGTCGATCTCCCCGGGCGTCCGCTGGCTGCTGTTCCGCCGTGTCCCCAAGGGGATCAACTGGTTCTACACGCTGGGTTCGGCGACGATGTTCGCGTTCCTCGCGCAGGCGATCACGGGCGTCTTCCTGGCGATGTACTACCGCCCGGAAGCCAACGGCGGCGCCTACGAGTCGATCCGGAACATCAACGACAACGTGTTCCTCGGCCAGTTCGTGCACGGCATGCACAAGTGGGGCGCGTCGGTGATGATCATCCTGATCTTCCTGCACATGGCGCGCGTGTTCTTCTTCGGCGCCTACAAGTACCCGCGTGAGCTGACCTGGGTGATCGGCGTCGTGCTGCTGATCCTGACGATGGCCGAGGGCTTCACCGGCTATCTGCTGCCGTTCGATGAGCGCTCGTACTGGGCGACGATCGTCGGTGTCAACATCAACGGCACTGGCCCGTTCATCGGCCCGTTCCTGTCCGACTTCCTGCGCGCCGGCCCCGAGTTCGGCGCCACCACGCTCTCGCGCTTCTACGCGATCCACATGCTCCTGATCCCGGGTGGGATCGCGGCACTCATCGGTGCCCACCTGTTCCTGATCACGAAGCTCGGCATCTCCGCGCCGCCGTGGACCAAGCCCGACGCCGAGCCAGACCTCGAGCCGCAGGCGGAGGTCTGAGGACGTGAACCAGGCCGAAAAGGAGGCCTACCTCCGCGAGTACTCGACCCTGAAGAACCAGGGCAAGCCGTTCTATCCGTACGCGGTCGCCAAGGACTCGATCATGGCCCTGATCGTCGTCCTGGTGATCATCTTCCTGTCGCTGATGTTCGGCGCGGAGCTCGGCCCCAAGGCCGACCCGACGACGACCACCTACGTGCCGCGACCCGACTGGTACTACTTCTTCCTGTTCGAGGTCCTGCGCGTCATGAAGAACGTGCCGAAGTTCACCCCGATGGCGACGATCGGGGTGCCGACCATCTGCATGATCCTGCTGTTCCTGCTGCCGTTCTACGACCGCAGCCCGGAGCGCCGGATCGAGCGACGGCCGATCGCGCTCGCCGCGGGGATCGCGACGATCGCGGCGATCGCGTTCCTCACTTATTCCGGCGCCAGCACCGGATCGCCGAACGAGGTCTCGCTGAAGCCGCCGTCGAGCCTCACTGCGCAGCAGGCCTCGGTGTTCCACGCCGGGGAGCTCGTCGTCGGCCAGTCGGGCTGTCTGGCCTGCCACGTGATCGGCGAGAACGGAAACAACGGCCCCGGGCCGCCGCTGACGCACATCGGTGGGAAGCTGCCGCCGGCGGCGATTGCCTCGACGCTGCGCAACCCGACCGCGCCGATGCCGTCGTTCAGGGGGCTGGCCCAGAACCAGCCGCAGAAATTCCAGAACCTGGTCAGCTTCCTCTCGATGTTGCAGTAGGTCGGGGAGCGGCCCCGCTCCGATGACCTGGACCGCCTCGCTGGCGACTGACGAGGGCCGCGGCACGCTCGAGGAGACGCAGGTCCGGGCGATGTTCGACCGGATCGCGGGCCTGTACGACCGCATGAACACGGTCATGACCGCGGGTCTGCACCACCACTGGCGCCGCCGCGCGGCGGACCTGGCGGCGCTGGCGCCGGGCGACCGGGCGCTCGACGTCGCCACCGGCACCGGCGACCTGGCCCTCGAGCTGGCGACGCGGGTGGCGCCGGGCGGTGAGGTCGTGGGCAGCGACTTCTCCGACCGGATGCTGTCGCTGGCGCGCGCGAAGGCTGCGCAGCGCGGGGTGCTCGACGTCCGCTTCGACTCCGGGAACGCGCTGTCCCTGCCCTACGAGGACGACGAGTTCGCCGCGGCCACCGTCGGCTTCGGCGCGCGGAACTTCTCCGATCTACAGCAGGGCGTGCACGAGATGGTTCGCGTCGTCCGCCCCGATGGGCGTGTCGTGATCCTCGAGATCACCACCCCGCGCCGGCCGCCGCTGTCGACCTTCTTCCGGCTGTGGTTCGACCGGATCGTGCCTGCTCTGGGACGCGTGGCGGGAGATGCTCAGGCCTACACCTACCTCCCCAATTCGGTCCGCCGCTTCCCCGGCCCGGACGAGCTCGCGGCGCTCATGTCCAGCGCCGGCCTTCGGCGGGTCCGGTATGTGCTGACCGCAGGCGGGATAATTGCTCTGCACGTGGGTGAGGTGGCGAATTGACGGTCGTCGACGCCGTACTGGACGCGGGCGGCTCCACCGCGCCGCGCGTCATGGCGCGCGTCGAGCGGCGCATGGCGGAGTTGAGCTCCGGGCACGGCGAGCTGCTTGCGCGCTACGCGGGCAGCACGATCGCCGCCGGAGGCAAGCGCCTGCGCCCGCTCCTGGTGTGCCTCGCCGCCGGGGTTCCTCCGCCGGAGACCGATGCGCTGGTCAGCGCCGCCGTCGCGGTCGAGCTCGTCCACGCGGCGACGCTGGTCCACGACGACGTGCTCGACGGCTCGTCGCTGCGGCGGGGGCGTCCCACGGTGGTCGCCGCCGCCGGTCGCCTGGTCGCGACCGCGACAGGTGACCTCCTGTTCTCGCGCGCGTTCTCCGAACTGACCGACCTGGGATCGTCGGAGGCCGTGCGCATCCTCTCCCGCGCCAGCTCCGAGTTGGCCGCCGGCGAGGTGATGCAGCGCGCGGACGCTTGGAACATCGAGGTGAGCGTCGAGCGTTATCTCGAACGATGCCGTCTGAAGACCGCAGTCCTATTCCGCGCGGCGTGTCAGCTGGGAGCCGTGGCGGGCGGCGCGGGCCGCTCCGGCAACGGACCGGACGTCGCGACGGCTGGGCTGGGTGCGTTCGGCGAGCAGATCGGCCTGGCTTTCCAGATCCTCGACGATGTGCTTGACATCTCGGGCCCGCCCGAGCGGACCGGTAAGCCCCGAGGCGCGGATCTGCTCGACGGCACGGTCACGCTCCCGCTGATCCTGGCCCGGCGACGCGATCCCGAGCTGGCGGCCCTCGACGTCGCCGCGGTCCGGACACCCGAGCAGGCGACGAGTGTCTGCGATCGGGTGGTCGCCACCGGTGTCCTCGAGGAGGCCCGCTCCCGAGCGCTGCTGCTGGTCGGCCGCGCAAAGGACCGCCTACCTGACCTACCCGAGCGTCAGCGCTCGGCGCTCGAGCTCGTCGCCGACGGCGTCGTCGAGCGCTACTCGTGACCGGCTAGAAGTCTTCCGGGAGGATCTGGTCCGCGTTCAGCGCGGTCACGAACCGATCGATCTGCTCGACCATGTTCGAGTGTGCGAGGCGCTTGAGGTCGCCGAGCATCTCCGCCAACCCATCGTCCAGCCGGTCCTCGAGCTCGTGAACCTGCTCGCGCTCGAACCGCCCCTCGGTGGTCCACCAGCAGTTCGGACATTCGAGCGTCAGTTCCCAGCGCTCGTCGTCGGCCTCGCTCCAGGCCAGGGGTTGGACGAGCTCCGACCCGCAGGCGGGGCAAATGTGCAGTCCGTCGCGGAGCGGCTTCTCGGCGTCATGGAATCTGACGACCTCAATCGAGCGGCCGCTGGGGAGGACGATTCGTCGGACTGAATGTTGGTGTTGGTCGGGGTTCATCGGTGCCTCCTGAATGACCCATTTATCGGCGTGACGGAGGCAGACCTTGAGCGCCCTCCCGGCGCGACTTGTGCAACAACTCCATCAACTGGCGGCACTATCGATAGCGGGTCGGATCGCCCCGGATCCGAAATGTCTCCGAAGAAGGATGCCCAGGATTTGGCGGTCCCGCTACCCTTCGGAGGCACCCACTCGGAGGCAACGAAGCATGTTCCGCAACCCTTACGCAGACGGTCTGATTCTTCTGGTGATCGTCCTCCTGTTCTTCGGCCCGAAGCGCCTGCCTGATCTCGGCAAGTCCCTGGGCCATGGCTTCCGTGAGTTCAAGGACGGGATCACCGGCAAGTCGAGTGCCGAGGACGAGGACGCCGATCGGCCGGCGATCACGCAGGCGAACGCACCGACGCCGCCCGCGGCCGCTCCGACGACGGGCGAGCGGCAGTCGGCAGAAGTCGGGTCAGAGCCCCGTTCCTGACGGGCGCGCCTAAGCGAGGTCCGTACAACGTGCCGCCGGTCCTACGGCCCATCAGCCATGATGATCGGCTGAGCGTCGTCGATCATCTCGATGAGCTCCGAACGCGGCTGATCATCTGCGGGATCGCGCTGGCGGTCGCGTTCGCGGTGTGCTTCTGGCAGAACCAGGCGCTGCTCAATGTGCTCAACCGCGCACTTCCCGCGACGCCGGCCACCACGCAGAACCACATCTCGGGTCTGACCGCGGACAACGTCAAGGAGGCACAGGCGCTGAAGAAGCTGTCGCAATCCTTCGACGGCCTCGCCTCCTCGGGTCACCAGTCGACGGCCGACCGCCAGCTGTTCGCCCAGGCCTCCCAGGACATCAAGTCGGCCGCGCAGTCGCTGCCCCACTCGACGCCCAAGCGATTGCCGATCACGATCGGCGTGGGCGAGCCGTTCACCACCACGCTCACCGTGTGCGCCTATTTCGCGCTGCTGCTCGCGTTGCCGCTGCTGATGTACCAGGCGTACGCGTTCGTGATCCCGGCGCTCAACCCGCAGGAGCGCCGCGTGGCGTTCCCGGTGATGCTGATCGCGCCTGCCCTGTTCATCGCCGGAGTCGCCTTCACGTACTTCGTGGTGCTGCCGCCGGCGGTTCACTTCCTCCAGGGCTACAACAGCGA
>DASXOS010000108.1:0-30024 GCA_036494115.1 Solirubrobacteraceae bacterium
ACCGGGACGAGGCTTCCGTCCGCGCGGGCGCGCGCCCGACGGCGCGCGTCGGTCAGGAGCATCAGCGCAAGCAGCCCCGCCACCTCGCCGTCCTCCGGCAGCCGGCGGTGGACCTCGCGCGTCAGGCGGATCGCCTCGGCGCTCAGCTCGACGCGGGCCACGTGCGCGCCGGAGCTAGCCATGTAGCCCTCGTTGAAGATGAGGTAGAGCACATGGAGGACGACGGGCAGCGCCTGGGGCGCGGGAGGCGCGAACCGAGCGCCCGCGGCGCGGATCGTCGCCTTCGCCCGGCTGATGCGCTGCGCCATTGTGCTCTCCGGAACGAGGAACGCGCTCGCGATCTCTGCGGTGGTCAGGCCGCCGACGGCGCGCAGCGTCAGCGCGACCTGCGAGGCGGGCGTCAGCGATTCGTGGCAGCACATGAAGAGGAGCTCCAGCGTGTCGTCCTCATCGGCCGCCTCGCCCGGCGGCGGCTCGCGCGCCAGGCCCTCCTCGCGGCGGCGCCGTGCACTCTCGCTGCGCAGCTCGTCGATCAGCCGCCGGTGCGCGGCGGTGAGGAGCCAGCCGCGCGGATTGGCCGGCACGCCGTCGCGCGGCCACTGCAGCGCCGCGTCGAGGAGCGCCTCCTGCACGGCGTCCTCGCACGCGTCGAACCTTCCGTAGCGGCGGACGAGCGTCCCGAGGACGCGCGGCGCCAGCCCGCGCAGCTGCTCCTCGATGCTCACATCTCCTCTCCGCCCGGTGTCATCACCGGCCGCACCTCGATTCCCATCCAGCGCGCGTCGGGCCACATCGCCGCGACCTCGAGCGCGCGGTCCAGCGAGTCGCAGTCGATCACGCAGTAGCCGGCCAGATGCTCCTTGGCCTCGAGGTATGGCCCGTCGGTGACGGCTGGGACGCCGTCGCGCACACGCACGACCTTGGCCTGCGAGACGTCGGCGAGGCCTTCGCCTCCGACCCATTCGCCCGAGGCCGTCAGCTCGTGGATCAGGCGCCCGACCTCGGCCCCGATCTGGTCCATGGGCTCCGGTGGTTCGTCCATGAAGTTGGGGTTGTGGTGGATCAGCAGCATGTACTTCACGACGTTGCTCCTTTCGTGGGTTCGCGGTGAGATCGGAGCCGATTTCTCTTTCTCGACATGTCGAGCGATGAGGTCTGGCTCCGACTCCGGTCTGAAAGTTCAAATGCCGAAGGAAAGGACCGACATGACCGCCGACCGTTCCCGCTGGATCGCTCTCTACGTTCTCTGCGTGGGGATGCTGATGATCGTCCTCGACGTCACCGTCGTGAACGTCGCTCTTCCGTCCATCCAGGACGACCTCGGATTCTCGACCTCCAGCCTCGCGTGGGTTGTGAACGGGTACCTGATCTCGTTCGGCGGGCTGCTGCTCCTCGCCGGGCGCCTTGGTGACCTGCTTGGTCGCCGGACCATCTTCCTGGCCGGGCTCGCGCTGTTCACCGGCGCCTCGGCGCTGTGCGGCCTGGCGCAGAGCGAGGTGTGGCTGGTCGCGGCGCGGTTCGTGCAGGGCATCGGCGGCGCGATGACCTCGGCCGTGATCCTCGGCATGATCGTGACGATGTTCCCGGAGCCCCGGGAGCAGGCGAAGGCGATCGGCGTCTACGCGTTCGTCGCCTCGGCGGGCGGCTCGGTCGGCCTGCTTGCCGGCGGCGTGCTCACCCAGGCCATCGACTGGCACTGGATCTTCTTCATCAACATCCCGATCGGCATCGCAACGGCGATAGTCGGACGCCGGCTGCTGGCCGCCGACGAGGGCATCGGCCTGAGCAGGGGCGCCGACCTGCCGGGCGCCGCGCTCATCACGGGCGCGCTGATGGTCGGCGTCTACACGATCGTCAAGCCCGCGGCCGAGGACGGCTGGGGCGCGTCGACGACGCTGATCCTCGGCGCCGTCTCGGTCGCCTTGCTGGTCGTGTTCGTTGCCCGCGAGAAGAAGGCCGCCACGCCGCTGATGCCGCTGCGGATCTTCCGCTCGCGCAACGTGACCGGCGCGAACCTCATCCAGGTGCTGACCGTGGCCGGGATGTTCGGGATGTTCTTCCTCGGCTCGCTCTACCTGCAGCGGGTGCTCGGCTATGACGCGCTGCAGATCGGCCTGGCGTTCCTGCCGGTGACGATCGTGATGGGCACGCTGTCGCTGCGCTACTCGGAGAAGCTCATCCAGCGGTTCGGCGCCCGCACGATGCAGTTTCCGGGGCTGGGCCTGATGGTCGCCGGCATGGTGCTGTTCGCCCAGACGCCGGTCGACGGCTCCTACGTGCGCGACGTTCTGCCGGCGCTGCTGCTGACCGGCACCGGCGTGGGCCTCTGCTTCCCCGCCCTGATGGGGCTGGCGATGTCGGGCGCGACGCCGAGCGACGCCGGCCTGGCCTCGGGTCTGGTCAACACCGCCGCGCAGGTCGGCGGGGCGCTGGGCCTGGCGGTCCTGGCGACGGTGTCCACCTCGCGCAGCAACCAGCTGGCGAACGCCGGAACGGCGCACGCACAGGCGCTGACCAGCGGGTACCACCTGGCGTTCCTGATCGCCGCCGGCCTAGTCGCCGCCGCGATCGTTGTCGCCGCGGTGGTCGTGCAATCCGAGAAGCGCGCGGCCGCGGCGACGGCGCGGGCTGGTGAGCTGGCCTACGAGGGCTGCTGAATCAGGCGGTCGAGAACGGCGAGGTCGAGCGGGAAGCCGTAAACGGGGTCTTCCCCGACGCCGTATTCATGGCCGGTGGCTCAGTAGCGCAGCAGCGCGGCGATTCCGCCGACCTCGCCCAGCAATGGTGACGTCTGGGCCGGGACGGCCGTCACTTCAGCCGAGGTTGCAATCGCGGCCTCCACGGCCCGCTCCCCGAGCAGCTCGATGGGGCCCTCGAGCAAGTCTGGGGCCGGCGCGCCAGTCGTCGAGAAGTCCTGGTCGGGATCGAGGATGAGATGCTCGACTCTCCCATCGGTGAGCGCGCCGAAGGTCTCTTGAGCGCCGAGCGTCGCTGTGCCGCCGGCCCGGGCGCGGTCGCGGGCGAGCTCGACGAGGGTATTGGCACGCTTTTGCCAGGCCTCCTCGACCAGCGGCTCGATCGCATCCGCGATCACGGCGGGCTCCTCGCCGATTAGGTTGGAGTCCGACTCGGCGATCACGCGACTGCTGACTTCTGCGGGCAGAGCCTCGCGGAACCGCGACGCGACCTGAGTCTGGGAGACGATCACGATGCGCTCCCAGCCCAACGCCTCGAGGCGTTTCGCCGTTTGCGTCGCGGCCGTCTCGAATAGTCGGTCTTGCTGGGCCTCGACGCGCGCGCGGTAGCGCTCTTCATGAGCGGTCGGCTGCAGGCCGCGAGCGGGGCTCCCACCTGCCGAACCGCCGAACGGCCGCCAATCACCGAGGCTCAGCTCGTAGGTCGATTCTGGCGGCTCGGTGGCCTCGGCCTGCTCGACCTGGACCAGTCGTATCAGGTCGCCGCTGACCAGGATCACACCGGTCCGTGCTCCGCGATCGACAACGTCGACCAGCGGCGAGATGTACGGCTTGGTGTCGGCAACGACCTTGTCGCCGCGGAGCGGCAGTTGCAGGGTGTAACGCTCGGAGTTCCCCTCGATATCGAGGATCCAGGCGACGCTCCGACCGCGGCCGGTGGGACTGAGGTCGCCCAGTTCCTGCTCGATGCGTCGGCGGACTGCGCGGAAGGCAAGCCGGTCCTCGCGGTTATCGCCTGCTTCCAGGCGCCTGCCCACAGCGCTCAAACCGTTGCGCAGTGCGATCAACCATCCCGGGCTCGTCCCGATGTTCGCCGGGTCACGCGGGTCCGTGCGCGCGTGGACACTGATGACCAGCCGCCTCGGCTCGGCAGTTGCCAAATCTCGTAGGACCTCGCGCGTGAGCACTACTCCACCTCAGCTGAGCGGGTTTTCCTCGCGTCCCAGCCGAGGTCCCGAGGGTTCGAGCTCGAACCAGACGTGGGTCGTCCCCTCGTGAACCCCCCAGCGGCTGGCTTCGGCCTCGACGAGGCGCAATCCGTTACCGCCGATTTCGTCGAATTCCCTGGCCCGGATCGTGTGCTCGAACCCGTGTCCTTGGTCTATGACCTCGACCAGTAGGCGCTGATCCTCGCCCACAGAGGCTTTGAAAATGACCTTGCCCTCGCCATGCAGGACGGCGTTCGCGACGAGCTCGCTGGTCAGCAGCCGGGCCCGCTCGATGTCCTCGGGACCCAGTCTGCCAGCCAGCCAATCAGCCAGGCGGTGACGCGCAACGCTAGGCGCCGTCCGATCGCGAGGCAGGTCCAGCTCAAGGTCGCTCATGTGTGACTCCGCGCCGCTGAGGCCGGCTGAAATGATGATCCCGGCTTCGGGCCGTCGTCACGCAGCGCAGATCTCGCTGGTGATCTCGGCATTCACTCGGACTCGCCGACGCGCTCGACATCGTCTGACACGATGAAGTGGGCTAGGACCATCTCCTGGTCGGCTGCGTTTGACCCGGCCAAGGTTTCACTGCTCAGGTCGGCGCTGGTCACGGCGACCTCCGTCGTGGGTTACTGGGCCAGCCCATGAAAGGAACGGCGGCATAACGCACCCCTGGGGGATGGAGCAGGCTCTCCTGCAAGATCCTCACATGCCGCCCGGTGGCCGGTCCGCGAGCGCTTTTTCGGAACCCAAGCGCTGGTATCCGGGCGCCCTTCACCTCGACGAAGCGGCCGAACCGCAGCATCGACCACCATACTCCCCTGGTAGTCGATTGCAACTCGGACAATCTCTCGCTGCCTGCACTGGACTGCTCAGAATCGCCCCTTAGTTTCTACCTCGATCGAGGCGCGTAGGCGTTCGGTCCCGGAGGCTTCATCCGCCGTGATTCGGATTGGAGGGCCTTTTCGGGGTATGAAGTGATGGCAGGAGCTAGGCACTCGCCCACAGACACTACGGATAGGATCTGAAATGGCCACGGTTCACTCGCGTCAAATCAATGTGCATCTGCCGTCCCCAAGCGACGGGGAAGCACTCGACCAAGATGAGGAATGGTGCGAGGTCGATATCGGTGGCGAGCGGCGCCGGATTCGGTTCCACGACTACGCCTCGATCTACGAGGTTCCTGGACTCTATGAGCGCCTCTTCTCCGACTTGCTGGAATGTTGCTCGCCCGACGTCGTCTGCCAGTTGCTGAGCGAGGAGCTCGATCAGGTCGGCACCGACCCGCGCACGCTGACGGCGCTCGACTTCGGCGCGGGCAACGGCATGGTTGGCGAGCGGCTGTCGCAGATCGGGGTCGGGACGATCGTTGGCATCGACCTGCTGCCGGAGGCCCGGGCGGCGGCGATGCGGGACCGCCCCGCGGTCTACGACGACTACCGCGTCCTCGACCTCACTGCGCTAAGCGCGACCGATCGCGCAGAGCTCGAGGGACGCGGCTTTGATTGTCTGGTCTGCGTCGCGGCATTGGGTTTCGACGACGTGCCGGCGATGGCGTTCGCCGAAGCGTTCAACCTGGTCGCGTCATCTGGCTGGCTGGCGTTCAATGTGCGCGGGCGGTTCCTGGACGACGACGATCCCGCCGGCTTCGGCGCGCTTCTCGAGCGGATGCTTGCCGGGGGGGTCGTCGAGCAACGTGCCCGTACTTGCTACACCCACCGGATCTCGGTTTCCGGAGACCCGCTCGACTATGTCGCGATCGTCGCGACAAAGCAGCGAGACGTGCCGTTGAGCTGGGTCCGCTAGAACCGGCACCACGCCCGAGGTCCACCTCGACCGCTCGTTCACGTCCAGGGCGGCCCGACGGCATGCACGGAGGGCCTGGCCCGTCGCCATTTAGGCTTGTCCGATGGCGGTGGGATCAGGGCTCCCGCACCTGGACGGCTATCCGTTCGAGGTGCGCTACAGCGATGGATCTCTGGCGCGGGCGAGGGCTGCCGCGGATCTCGCGGCCGACGCCTACGTCTATTTCCGCGACCTGTTTTCAGCGGTTGCGCCCGACATCGCCGTCATCGTGGTCGACGGCACGGACTGGCCGGCTGACGGACTGCCGTATGGGCTGCCGTTCTTCAGGGACGAGCCCGGCGAGATCCGTCCGGGAATCGTGGTGATGCCCGCCGGAGGCGGGGACTTCTGGACCGCGATGGCCCAGGACCTCCGGAAGGCCTCACCACGCGGCTACGCAAAATTGCTCGCCACCTACCCAGACGGCGCAGGTGGCTTGGACCTGCAGCCGTTCTTCGACCTCGTCACGATCCATGAGCTCGGTCACGCTTTCGAGGAGCTCGGAGATCTGAAGTTGCCAACCCTGTGGCTGAGCGAGATCTTCGTCAACCTCGCGCTCCACGCGTTTATCGCAACCAGGCTGCCGGAGAGTCTGCCAACGCTCGAGGTGCTTCCGACCGTCGGAGCGGAGAGCCGCGGCCTCGCCGCTCGGATGCGCAGCGAGGGCTACAGCACGCTGGAGCAGCTCGAAGCCCACTATCCGGGGCGTGACGAGCCGATGAGCCCGTTGAACTACGTGTGGTTTCAGTATCGATGGCAGCGCCTCGCCGCCAAGGTGTTCGACGCCGACGGCGAGGACGCGCTGGTCCGCTTTTGGGGTTGCTTTCACGCATCCGATCGGCTCGACTCCAGCGAGGCTACGGCGGCGGCGCTGGCTCCGCTGCTCGGAACCGAGGTGAGCCAGACCCTCGGCCGGGCAGTCCACGAGTGGCGGTAGTGGAGCGGCTCGGCCGAGCGGTGAACCGCCTGCGGTCATGGATGCACGCGTGGCCGGGCGGCGCGCAGATCTGGCGTGGCGGCGTTGCCCTGATCGGGCTGGTAGTCGCGAGATGGACGGCGTGGTTGGGGCGCCAACCCCGCTGGGCGGGCGCGGTGGTCGGAGCGCTTGGGCTCGTCACGCTCGCAGCGGTCGCAGTGGGCGCGTGGTTGCTGTTCGGCCAGCAGTGACCGCTGCTGGTCGGCCGGCAGCGACCGGCCTGTACACCTCACCGTGAGTCAGGCCGAAAGCGTGAGCTTGCCCGGCTTGGTGCGGATCCATGGCGGCTTGTACAGGAGCTGCACGGAGTCGCCATCAGCGAGGGACACGTCGATCTCAGCGGGGCCCATGCGCGCGGGCGCCACCCATGCCACGTACATCTCGACGTGATGGTCACCCGGCTCGACCTCCACTTCGTTCGGCTTCGAAAGTGACAGGTCCTGCTCCTCGCCGCCGTCGATCGTTACCCGCAACGGACGCGCCTTGAGCGCGGATTGAACCAGTGGGACCTTCGAGGCGATCGTGATCGTTGGCATGCGCAGACTGTATCCGGCACGGTCGCTGACAGGAAACCCTGGCAGGCTGGTGGTCTGGGTCACGAGGTGCAGTCGGCGCACAGCCCGCGGATGACCACATCGACCTGCTCGGCCTCGAAGCCGTCGCGGCCCGCCGCCTTGGTCAGGGCGTCGGGGTCAAACGGGCCGTCGAGATCCTCGACCCGTCCGCACACCCTGCAGACCGTGTGCTGGTGGGGATCGATGCGGCCGTCGAACAGCGAAACGCCGGTTCCGACGTCGAGCTTGCGGGCCAGGCCGAGCTCGACGAACAGGTCGAGCGTCGCGTACACGGTCGGTGCGGAGATTCCGGGTAGGTCATGTCCGATGGCCTCCCGGATCTGCTCCGCGGACGCGTGGCGGCGCCGTCGGCGGAGCTCCCGCAGGATGACCAGCCGCTGCGACGTCGTCCGCTGTCCTCGCGAGCGAAGGAGCCCGATCAGCGCTCGGTCATCGGAGCTCAGAGCAGATGTGTTCGTGTTCGTGTCTGTCATTAGGCACGCCTAACTATAGCACTCGCATTTCTGTTTTAAGTGAGTTGCTATAATCTCCGGGATGGCAGAGCTGATCGCACAACTGCGCGACATCGATGAGCGGTCCTTCGTGCTTCGGTTCGTCCAGCCCGGGCTGGTCGGCCTGATTGACGGCACGCTGTCGACGCTCGCGCCGATCTTCGCGGCGGCGCTCCTGTCCGGATCGCACGCGGCGCTGTTCGTGGGCTTGGCCACTGCCGTCGGCGCGGGTATCAGCATGGCCTTCTCCGAAGGTCTGTCGGATACGGGCGAAGAGACCGGCCGAGGGACGGCGATCGTTCGCGGCGCGGTGACCGGCGTGATGACCGCGATCGGCGGGATCTTCCACTCGATCCCGTTCGTGATCTCCGACGTGCACACGGCACTCGTCGTCGCCGGGATCGTGGTCGCGTGTGAGCTGACGATCATCTCGCTCATCCGCAAACGCTTTCTTGACGTGCCCCTTCGCCTCAGCCTCCTCCAGGTCGCGCTCGGCGGAGTGCTGATCGTCGCGGCCGGCGTCCTGCTGGGCAGCGCCTAAAAGCACGGCGCCGAGACGCTTGGGCTGCGGCGTATCGTCCGTTGCATGAGCGACGAGAAACACTTCACGGCGGACGAGGCACGAGCAGCCGGCGAGCGCGTCGGAATCGACTGGAACGGCTCCAAGTTCGACGTCGAGCAGTTCCGGATGGGAATGGACGTCGAGCTCGAGCACGGCACCCACGATCCGGACACGAACGTCACCGACGACGACGTGGATACCACCGCCAAGATCGCCCGTGCTCACCTGAACGAGTTCCCCGACTACTACTCGCGTCTGGCTGTCATGGAGGCGGAGGCGGAGGCCTACTGGGAAGCGCACGGCGGGTAACCGCCAGTCCGACCTTCGGGCGCATGACGCGGTGACGCGAACCGTGGGGACGCCGTCGCGTCCTGGGCCGCTGCAGGACTCCGCGCGTCGTGGCGGTTCCCGCGCTCATCTTCGTGGTTGCCCTCGTCGGCGGGGTTGTGGTGTCAGGACGTCTCCTGCCGTCGCTCGACGACGACCGTGTGGGTCAGATTGCGTTCTGGACCGTGTGCCTGCTCGTGGGGATCGCGGTCGCCCTCATCGGACTGAACATCTACGCGATCGTGCGTTCCATTCACCAGGTGACAACGAACATCGGCGGGACATCGAAGGCCGACGTGCTCGCGAATGGCCTGACCATCATCCTCGAACAGGTGGGTCCGGTGGTCGGCCTGGCGGGCGCGGTCTACCTGCTGGCACCCTCTGAGAACCCAGCGAGCGAGTAAGCCCCTATCCCGTGCGCATCAGCGGGTCCGCGTAGCCCTGCGGCGCTGGGTTCACGGCGGGTAGGCGTCGTCGTAGATCCGCGCGGCCGCGAGCTTGCCGCTCTCGCCTCGAACGTAAACGGCGACGCCGGCCTGCGGCTGAAGCTCCGTCCGGCCCCATCGCACGACGTTGTACTCGAGCACGCACGCCCGCCCATCATCGATCACCGAACAGTGCTCGAGCGGAATGCCACCACCGTGTGAGAACAGCCGCTCATAGAACAGCCTCAGGCCGGAGGTGGTCCTATGGACATGCTCGCCGCCCGCGGGCTCGCGGGCGTATCCATCGGGCTCGAACGTGGCCACGATCGCGTCCACGTCTCCCGCGGCGAGCGCGCTCTGGTATTCGCCCACGACGTCCGACTCACGCGCGTCGGGATCAGGCTGCAGCAGCGGGGGGCGGTTCGCATGGCGGCCGGTCAACGGCCAGCTGCTGAAGTACATCCGAAGCTCATTGATCGGTCCGTCGTCGGCGCGATCGGCGACCGTCGCGACCGGAAGTTCGACATGACCCTCCTCACGGTCGAGATGGAGGATGACCTCGCCGCAGCCGCGCCGTCTGGCGCGCACGACGTGCGGGAGGTCCTCGATCCGGACGTTGCGTCGGGTGAGGCGGGCCCGTGTCTCGCGCGCGAACGCTTCAAACGCGCGCGTGCCCCTGATCCGGCCGCGCACGGGATGATGCAGCTCCGGTTGGCCGGCGAACGAGCCGACCAATGCGTCGAGCTCTCCGGTCATGACTCCGTCGAAGAACGGCACGGTGACGAGCTCGCGCTGCCACTTCTCCTGCAATCGCGCGAGCACTGGCGCGGAGAACAGCTCGGGGGGCCACGGCACCCGGCAAGCATCCCACACCGCTCGCGAAGTCAGTCGGGAAGACCCGCGATCACGGCCCAGGTGGCGATCGCGCCGTTGACCGAGGTGTAGTAGCCGTAGGCGGTGTAGAAGCCGACGGCCCATGTGGTCTGTTCGTTGAGGTGGTACTGCTTCGCCGGCAGGTTCCCGTTGATCACCGGATCGCTCATGTTGCGAACCACGAGCCACTTGGGACGCTTCGGGCCCGGGAGCTCGGACACGGCGAGTCCGAGCGCGGCGTCACCCATCTCAACGCCTGCCCCCTCGCCATCGAGATGGTTTGCCGTCGTGCCGTACTCGAAGTAGTCGGTGGTCAAGATCGGCCAGAAGGCTGCGAGCGGGGCGGTGCCGTCCGGGTGGATCCGGGCGGTCACGGGGCCGGGCTGGGCGAGGGTGCCGTCATCCGGATACGCGGGGCTCGGCGGACCGACTGGCGGTTGCGCGAGCTGCGGAGCGACCTCGGTCATGAGCGTCTCGGCGTCGGCGAATCGTCCGGCGGGCACGTCCCAGTCACTCTGGTACGTCGTGTGGTTGAACGGCTCGTTGGCGAACTCCTGTTGGCAGCGAAACCGTGCGGCGCGGGTGATGACCACGTCGCCGAGGCCGAAGTCGTCGACGACGCTTCCGGCGGTGCCGATCGTGAACACATAGCTCGCGCCGGTCTCGTCGATCAGCTGAGTGAAGAAGTCCTTCACCGGCAGAGTCGCCGTGCCGAGGCCTTTGCCGTGAGCGTCCTTGTCCTCGATCCCATCCTGGTTGAGGTGGAGCTCCGACTTCACACAGAGCACCGCGCGGTTCCCGACGCTGGTTGGCATGTACCGCGCGAGTCGTTTGGCCAGGCGGGCCGGCGCGCCGGGGCGAATCAGCTGCTCGTAATGGTCGGCGTACCCGTGGTTATATGCGTACCACTTGTCGAAGCTCGTGCCCGGAGTGAAACAGTGGGCGAGCGCCCTAGCCTCGTCGGCTGTCCATGTGATGACGACCACGTCCGCGTGGGGAAGCGGGTCACTCGGCGACGGCACCGGATCGAGGGGCGCCGGCGCGGGAGCGTGGTCGGGAAACGCGATCGATCCCAGCCGCGGGGTCGCCGCCTCGACCCTGTCGACCTTCGGCTCCTCGGGGAGCGGCTCGAAGTCGAGACCTCGGGAGAGCAGGAAGCGAGCGATCTCCTTGCGATCTGGGTGGGCAACCGGCTGGCGCATGATCCGACGCTATCCGGGCAATGCCTGCGTTTCGCGTGCATATGTCACTCTGGCTGCTCCGCGCCGGCCGGCGGCCGGGGGGCGTTGCGCCGGTCCCGCCGGGCTGCCTGGACCAGCCGGTCGATCTCGCGGTGGCGCCGCTCCACATAAGCCTGGAGCTCGTCCTCGGCCTGCGCCCGCATGCGGCGCGCCTCCTCGGTGGCCTCTGATCGCATCGCGGCGAGCAGGTGCTCCGCGGCGGTGCGCGCTGCCTGGAGCTCCTGGTCGTGGCGCTGCTCGCTGTCGGCGGCGAGCTGCTGGGCGCGTGCCTCGGCCTCGGTGGTGAGCTGCTGCGCGAGTGACTCGGCGTCGGCGACGAGTTGGCGTGCCCGAGCCTCGGCGGAGCGAATCACCTCGGCGGCGGCCGCCTCGAGCCGGGCTTGGTCCAGGATCTGGACGCGCTCGGTGCCCGCCTGGGCCAGCACCTGCTCGGCCTCCTCGTGAGCCCGCGCGAGCACGGCGTCGGCCTCGAGCCGACGCTCCTCGGCGGCCTGCTCGGCCTGCCGGATGATGGCTTCGGCCGCTTCGCGGTCGGCGTCTAGCCGCAGCCGCGCGCCGTCGAGCGTCGCCTCCGCCTCGAGCCGGTTGCTCTCGATCAGCTCCTGCGCCCGGCGCTCCTTCTCGGACACCTCGCGCTCACGTGCCTGCAGCTGCTTTTCGAGCTCTCTCGCTCGGGTGCCGGCCGGGCTCTGGCGAAACCACTCGCTGACCACCTGGAGATGGCGGTCCACCTCGTCCGGGTCATAGCCTCTCCGAACCCGCCGGAAGTGGCGCTGAACCACGTACACCGAGTGAGCCTCGCCTTCGCCGTTCGGGGACATCGCACCCTCAGCGTTCGCCGATGGCGCGGCGACTCCTCCACTCGGCGCCGGCCCGCAAGCCCGCTGCCAATCAGAGCCAGAATCAGCTGGCTGGCGCGGGCATCTCAAAGGTTCGCTCGAACTCGTCCACGGCCTCGGCCGCCGGAAGTGCGAACGTCGCGCATCGGCTGGTGCAGGTCCCGTTCAAGCGTGCCAGGCGAACCGCCGTCTCGGCAGCGGCGATCGCCACCGGAAGCCCATTGAGGACGGTGGCGCCCCCGATCGCGAAACCCGGCTCCCGCGCGAACAGAAGCATCGGATAACCGCCGGCGGGGATGACCACGTCGATTCCGAGCGCCAGCATCGGCTCGATCTGTCGCACGTAGTCGTCGCGGAGCCTCCGGTACTCGCGCTCGTCCTCGAACGCCCGGTTGAACTGATCGACCTGGCCCTCCACGGCACGGATCGCGACCACGCGACGGGCCAGTCCGTGTCGGGCGATCTGATCCTCGTGGTAGGGGATGAAGATGGGATTGATCGTGACCAGGCCGATCTTCCGCCCGAGCGTGCAGGCGTGGAGCATCGTGGCCTCGCCCAGGCCGATCACGGGCATCTCGACGGCCGCGCGGGCCTCCGCCAGCGCCGGTTCCTGGAAATGGCCGATCACGAACGCGTCATAGCCCTCGCGCTGCGCGGTGAGCGCGTTGGCGATCACCTGGGCTGCGCACCGGAACTCGGTGATCGGATGCAGATACCGATCGCCCGGCTGGATGCCGTACACGTCGAGTTCGACCTCGGGCCCGGAGACCGAGCGCGCGTATTCGCGCAGGCGCTCGAAGTACGGCGCGTCCACCTTGGGATCGGTGAAGCTCTGGTACCAGACTCGGATGGCCCTCTGTGACTGGGTCATGGTTCTTCCTCCTTCGGTTCGCGAAGGCAACCCTAATCCGGACGGTGACCGGCGTGACACACTTGAGGCGTGGACGCACACTTCCTCGTGTTCATCGGCGTGGCGGCGATCGTGATCGTGGTCCCAGGGCCGGACACCGCGGTGGTCACGAAGAACATCCTCATGTACGGGCGGCGGACCGCGCTGGGGACGTCGCTGGGGGTCAGCGCCGGGCTGGCCGTATGGACGCTTGCCGCGGCGCTCGGCGTGGCCTCGCTGGTGCGAGCCTCGGCGGTGGCCTTCACGACGCTGAAGCTCATCGGGGCGATCTACTTGATCTGGCTCGGCCTGCAGGCTCTGCGCGCGGCCGGCCGCGGCTACGACGCCGACGGCGAGGCGGCGACGACGAGCGGGCGACGGGCACTCAGTCCGGGCGGCGGCTTTCGCCAGGGATTCCTGAGCGACCTCGCGAACCCCAAGATCGGGGTGTTCTTCACGAGCCTCCTGCCGCAGTTCGTCGATCCGGGGCGGCCAGTGCTCCTACCGTTCCTGGCCCTCGGCGCGGTGTTCGTGCTGATGACGGTCGTGTGGCTGAGCGCCTACTGCCTGGTTGCCGCGCGTGCAGCGGAGGCGCTGCTTCGCCCCCGCGTCCGGGCCGTGATGGACCGCATCACCGGCATCGTGTTGATCGCGATCGGGTTACGGTTGGCGACCGAGCGGCGGTAGCCGCGGCCCCGTCCCTGTAGATCGGAATCCGCACGTCCCGTCTGTTCCACAAGGACCCCGAGAAGGCCAAGCGCCAGGCCGCTGCCAAGGAGGAGGTCCAGCGACTGCGAGCCCTGGGCACCGACGAGCTGGCGGTGATGGTGCTTCCCGGGCTCGGCCCGGAGGGCGTCAATCCGGGCTCGAGCCTGCGCCCGCAGGAGCTGGCCCTGTACCTGCTCCAGGACTTTCCGGGCGCCCGGATGCTTGACACCGTCGATTTGCTGGCGCCGCTGCGCCGGGCCTTCGAGAAGCTCGAAGAGGCCGGACTGGTGTATGCGACCTACCACCAGCGCTCGCCGGTGTGGCACATCACCGAGCAGGGCGAGCGGGCACTCGCCGACGGGACCGTGCAGCAGTGCCTGGCTGACCACGCCTAGCCGCGGGCGAATGACAACGAATTGTGACTAAAGGGGTACCGATCGGGGAATACCGGTTGCGTGAACTGGTGGATGATCGCCGCTCTCGTCATGTTCGACCTGTACGTCGTGTGCTTCGTGGTGCTCGGCTGGGCGATCAAGGCGGCGCCACTCGTCGCGTCCGACGACGCCTGATCGGCAGGGCGCCCAGACCGGCGCCGCCGCACACCCGGCCGCGAGCAGGAGGCCCTCGAGCCATGGTCCCAGTCCCGGTGCGCGGTTCGGGAGGATCGCGGTGAACCGCAGGTTGCGCGCCAGCGCGTAGGAGGCGTCGGAGGCGAGCAGCAGCAGCAGGAGCCCGGCCGTCCCCACGAGCGCTCCGCGGCGCAGCGGCTCGAGCCGGATCAGTGCGATTCCGAGCGCGAATCCGACGACCAGCCAGGCCACGGTCACCCGCACCAAGGGCTGGCCATCGAATCCGGCGAGCTGAAGGAGCGGCAGTGAGTCGCCGACGCGCGGGCCGACACCGAGCCAGCCGAGCCCCCGGAGGGCATACAGCGTTCCAGTCCCGACGACCGTGGCCACCAGGAGCGCCGCGACACCGGCGGCCCCCGCCGCCACGCGCAGGATCCCATGGCCCGCTGATGCCAGGACTCCATGCGCGGCGAAGCCGCGGCCCGCGGCGAGCGGTCGGGAGAACCAGCTCCCCGGCGCTCGTGCGGCGCCGACCGGCGGCGCGGTGCTCGCCGACGGCGCGCTCAGCCGGTGCTGTGTGCGCGCGAGCGGGGCGGCACACGCGAGCACGGCCGCGATTGCAATCAGGTGAATGGTGGTGGCGGCCGGCGTCGAGCCGAGCGACTCGCCGAACGCCGAGACGCCGAGGACCAATGCAACCAGGGCCGCGAATGCGCTCATCAGCGCGATCGCGTTGACTGCCTGTGCGTCGCTGAGCGCAGTCTGGAAGGCGAGGAAGCCCGCGAACGTGCCGAGCGCGGCGAGGATCGTCCACCCGGACGCGAGCGCTGCCACGCCGTGCCCTCGGATCGCGATGGAGTCGGCCTTGATCGCCGCGTCGGCCACGCCATAGGCGATCCCGGCGGCGATCGCCCGGGCCGCGGAGGCGCCGGCGAACCCGAGCCCGAGCGCGCTCGCCATCGCCAGCGCCGACAGACCGATCACCACTCCAGCGTGCAGCGGTCCATGGGCACCGGTGAACCCAATGGGCAGGGTGAACAGTGCGGCCGCGGTCCCGAACACGGCTGCCACCTGGAGGCGCGACACCCGATGGCCGAACAGGCCGGCGGCGATTGGCACCGAGACCGCGAGGCCTCCCGCCGCGAACGCCTGCACCAGGGAGAGCGGCGCGAGCGCGACCGCGAGGATCTGGGTCATGAACCCCGCCCAGCCGAGCGCCTGGCCCGTCAGCCAGGCGCGGCTGCGCAGGACCGCCGGCAGGAGTTCGCGCTGCGGATCGCGCCCCGTGAGCCCGCGGTGCTGGAGGACGAAGCCGAGGTTGATCGCGGCCGCTGACAGGAGCGCGAGCAACAGCGCCAGGACCAGCATCCGCTTGTGAGGCGCGCGATGGTGGACGAGCGGCGGGCGCGGTGCACGGGGCGGGTGAACCGGCGCGAGCAGTCGTGCACCGGAACGGCGTCGGGTTCGGTGGGTGACCGGGGCCGGTGTCGGCTTACCCATCGAGTGCGAGGCCAGGATCAGCAGCCCATTGAGCCGCGGGTACCAGACCGACCAGTCGTGGCCTCCGGGGTAGATCGCGTAGCGGACGACCGCGCCGTCGGCCCTGAGGACGTGGACCATCGGGAGAAGCTGTTTCGACGACTCGTCGTCGCGCCCGACGAACATGGAGACGTGCAAGGGGTCGGCCGGGATCGCCCGCCGCAGGTGCGTCGCGAAGGAGAGCGGGCTGTTATAGGCGAGCTGCGCCTGGCTGGCATGCGCGAACACGCCGGTGCGCGTCTCGATGAAGTAGCCCGACCACACCTGGACGTTGCGGAACAGGGCGAGCTCGTGCAGGGCGATGTTCATCGCTCCGTAGGCGCCGGCCGAGAAGCCGGCGATGACCCGGTCCTGGCGGTAGGGCAACGTCGCGAACCGCTGGTCGACGTCGCGGACGACGTCGGTGACATAGCCCTGGAAGTTCCCCGACGACGTGTTGGCCCACTCCGAGTCGGACATGGTGCTGCCGTTGATCCGGCCGTCGGGATAGACGAGGATCATCGGCTTCACGGTGCCCTCGCTGCGCTGGTTGTCGAGGCGGACATCCATGTTCGCGATATCGACGAACACCTGGGGTTTCCCGGGCGAGCCGTGCAGGAGGTAGTAGACGGGGTACCGGTGAGACTTGGTGTAGCCGGGCGGCAGGTACACCAGGTAGTCCGCCTTGCGATGCAAGGCCTTCGCAGTGAAGTTCACCTGCAGCAACCGGCCGGTTCCCGCGCGCGGCAGCTGGACAAGCGATGTGAAACCGCGGTGCACGGAGTAGGCCGCGCCGTAGCTGTAGGCGCCGATCAGTCCCACGGTCAGGACGGCCAGCGCCATCACGCCGAGGATCAGCTGGGTGGCCGGGTCACGCCTCACCGGCTGCCACGACCGTCGACCTGCGTCTCGATCGGCCGCAGACGGGGCAGCGGGAGGGGCTCCGGACGCAGCAGTTCGTGGGTGGCCGGCCCCTGGCGATGCCCGATGTATCCCTCTGCCTGCAGGACACGCAGCACCGAGCCGCACAGCGAGATGCGCGACTCGTACACGAGGTGCCGCGGTCGCCATTCCGGCGAGAACTTGTCGTTGAACCGGACCAGACGCTCCATCTGGAAGCGGCGGCCGAGAAGCCGCAGGACCAGCCGGCGACCCGGCCCGAGCGCGGCCGGGTCGCGGACGAGGTGGGCGAGGCCGGCGTAGTTGAGGCTGACCTCTGCGACGCCGCCGTCGCGAGCGGCCTCGAGCGCCTTGCAGACGAGCGCCTCGTTGAGACCGTTCGGGGTGTCCCCGACCCGGCGCATGGTGTCGAGCGAGAGCTTTCCGCGGTGACGGATGAACCGCATCACCGCGCGCAGGTCGCCCTCGGGCGAGCGGCCGAGCAGATACAGGTCGCGGGCGGGAACGCCGCGTTCGAACTCTCCCATCCCCATCGCGAAGCCGATCATCCGGTGCCGCTCCGCCCGCCACGCGTCCTCGACGGTGTCGATCTCGGCCTCGAGCCCAACGTCGATCTCGCGGCCTTCGCGGGCGACGATATGCCATCCGCGCCGCTCGATCCGGTGGGTGGACTGGCGCAACTTGCGCACGGCACGGCCCTCCAGCGTGAACCGCGCCGGGTCGACGACCGCCTCCTCGCCGACGCAGACAGCGCGCAGTCCCATCGTCCGGTAGCGCTCGAGGTGCCGGGTCGAGCTCCCGTACAGGACGACGCGGCACCCCCGCTGGTGCGCGGCGTCGAGGAAGTGGGCCAGGACGTCCGGAGTTGCTCCGTCGGGCGCCACCGGGTCGCCGGAGACCACCGCGGTCCGGCCGATCACTCTGTAGGCGAGCACGCCGCCGGCGGCGAACTCGAACGCCTTGTCGGGGCGCAGGATGAACGGCGAGAGGGAATCCTCGCCGTGCTCGTCGACGATCGCGCGGGCAGCCTGGAGCGCGTGGGCGCTAGGCATCCTGGCCCCCTGAGCCGGCGAGACGCAGCTCAAGGATCGCGGCACTCGCGCCAGGAACGGTGAGCGGGTAGCGGCCGGCGAGAGACGGGCTCGTTCCGACTCGGAGGTGCCCATGCCAGCGACCGTTCGCGCCGAGCCAGCGGCCGTCGAGGGTGACGCCGCTGGTCGCCCGCAGCGACGGCGCGCGCAGCCACTCGATCCGGGCCGGGCCGGACGCTCCGGCCGGCGCCGCGAGCGCGACGTGCGTGGTCCGCTGGCCCTGGTTGATCACGAGCACGTTCAGGTCGGTCGAACCGACGGTGACCGCCCACGACCGGAGCGAGTCGGTCCGGCCGCGCAGCTCCACGCGGGCCAGGCGCGCGTCAGACCCGAGCGTGCGGTCGAACAGGATCAGGCCGTAGAGCAGCGGCCGGGCGATCAGCCCGCGGCGGGCCTCGAGCGCAAACGCTGCATTGATCGTGTCCGATCGCACGTGGATGTCGGCACCGTCGACGCCCGCGCGGAGCAGGGCGAATAGCGCCTGCGGAGCCCACAGGGCGGTGGCGAACGCGTTGCTGACTCCGGCCAGGCCACCGCAGGTGACGGAGTTGAGCTCGCTCACGCGGTAGGCCAGACCCGCACGGTGGGTGGCCACCACCGAGGACTGCAGCGCGCGGGCGCGATCGCCCGTGGCCCGAGCGCTCAGCACCCGTGCAATCGTCGGGTAGCGGCGCCACGAGGCACGGGCGCACGCCGACAGCGGATAGATGTGCGTGGTCATCGTGCGCAGACCCGGCTCGCGTCGCGCCAGAAGGTCCGAGATCCAGGCGGCGTCCGCGCTCGGATGGGCCAGAGCGGGCCCGGAAAGCGGCACGCCCGGGGCCACTCGCGCCAGCGCCGCCGCGTCCGAGCGGAACCTCCGGTCGTAGCCTGCGCTGGTGATCACCTTGGGGATCAGCGATCCGTCGCTGCGACGGCGAAAGATGTTCTCGAGCCAGGCCCGGCGGTTGTAGATGTCAGGCTCGTTGCCGATCTCGAAGCCGCTGATCGCGCCACGTGGAAGTCCACGCTCGGCCGCACGGGCCCAGCGCGCGTTCCCGGCCGGCGAGCCGGTGACGAGGTTCAGATCGAGGATCAGCCGCGCGCCGGTTCGCCGCACCAATGCGCGCGTGGTCTGCAGCCACGCCGGGGTCAGCGCCAACGCCCATGGCGGCGCGCCAGACCCGGGTGGGACCCAGAACGA
Source organism: Solirubrobacteraceae bacterium (assembly GCA_036494115.1). Lineage (GTDB taxonomy): Bacteria > Actinomycetota > Thermoleophilia > Solirubrobacterales > Solirubrobacteraceae > Palsa-465. Next base: position 18,914 of record DASXOS010000108.1, read on the forward strand.
ACGGTCGGCCGAGTCGCCGCCCACCCGGAGCAGGAGTGGGCCGCCCTCGGGCGGGCGCAGCAGCCGCAGGACCCGAGCGAACAGACCGCTGCTCCGGCCGGCCCACGTCGGAATCGGCTGGTACTCGGTCGAGAGTCCAAGGAACGAGCGCGGCACCGGGCGGGTGCCGGGGAGCTCCACAGTGGCGAGCACACCCCCAGCCGGTTCCGCGACCCCGGCCCCGGTGCTCGTCTGTGATGAGCTCGCCTGGTAGGGCGAGACAACCAGCACCATGGCCCCGAGCGCCGCGACAGCGGCGATCGTGAGTAACCCGGCCTTGTGCGCGCCTCGGCCCACGGTGGCCAATATCGATCGCAGGGCTGAGGCGATCCCGGGAAACAGCTGAGAGTCTCCTGAGAGTGCTCAGGCGACGGCGGGCGACCGCTCGGGCGGCCGGCTCTCCGCATCGCCAGCCGGCGTCGCGAGCGGCAGCCAGACCGTGAAGACGGCCCCTCCGTGCGGATGGTTGCCTGCCTTCACGGTGCCGTGATGCGAGGTCACGATCTCCTTGACGATCGACAGGCCGAGGCCCGAGCCGGCATGGAGCCGGGTACGGCCCTCGGCCCGCCAGAAGCGGTCGAACACGAGCTCCTCGGACCCAGGCGGGAGGCCGGGTCCGTGGTCGCGCACCGTGATCAGCGCCTCCGAGCCGGCGGCGCTGACCGCGATCTCGATCCCGGCGTCGTCCGGAGTGTGCAGCACGGCGTTTCCCATCAGGTTGGCGAGCACGCGGCGCAGACCGTTCAGGTCACCCATCACCTGCACCGGGCTCGCCTCCAAGCAGGTGATCGGACGGTCCGGTGCGGCCGCGCGGGCATCGGTCGCCGCCATTTCCGCCAGCTCGGTGAGATTCACGCGCTCGCGCGGGGGTTCGGGAAGCTCGTCGAGCCGGGCCAGCTGGAGCAGGTCCTCCACCAGCACCCCCATCCGCTCGGCCTCGTCCTCGATCCGAGCCATTGCCCGGGCCAGCGCCTCCGGGTCTTTCGCCGGTCCGAGCCGGAACAGCTCCGCGTAGCCGCGGATCGAGGCCAGTGGCGTGCGCAGTTCGTGCGAGGCGTCGGACAGAAACTGCCGCCGCCGATCCTCGCTGAGATCGCGGTCTCTGAACGCGTCTTCGATCCGGACGAGCATCCGATTCAGCGAGATCCCGAGCCGCCCGACCTCCGTCCGCGGCGTGGCCGGACGGACGCGCCGCGACAGGTCACCTCCGGCGATCGTGCTGGCCACCCGCCCCATCTGGTCGAGTGGTCGAAGCGCAACCTTGATGACCAGCCATCCCAGCCCGACCAGCAACAGGACGGCCGCTGCCACGACCAGCGCCTCGACGATCACCAGCCGGTCGAGCGTCTCGTCGACCTCGTCCCGGGGCACGGCCACGATCAGGGTGCCGGCCCCGGTCTCGAGCGGCAGGGCGGCAACCCGGTAGCGGACGTGCGAGCCTGGCCGGGACGCGGCGTTGAACAAGCGCGGACCCGTCAGCTGCGCGATCTTCGCGAGCGACGAGAACTTCGGGCCCGGCAGCCGGCGGTCGCCATAGTTCACGCTGACCGGGCCGCGCAGGATCGTGCCGCCCGACCCGATCAGCGCCCCCCACGTGTCCGAGGGCAGAAAGCCGCCCAGGGCCTTGGCGACGGACGGCGGCCTGGCGAGCTCGTCACCGGCTCGATGCTCGCCGCTCGGACGCTTGAGCTGCCGGGCATCGACTCCGAGCTGATAGGAGATCGGAGCCGCAGCTTCGATCACCCGCTGGTCGAGGCGGCCCGACAGGAACGAGCGCTGCTCGGCATAGATCGAGAACGCCGCGACGACGAGCGCGACCGTGATCAGGACGAGCATCCCGGCCAGCAGGCGTGCTCGCAGCGACACCGTCACTCCCTCGGTAGCCGCAGCGCGTAGCCGACGCCGCGGACCGTGTGCAGCAGCGGAACCGCGCCCGCGTCGACCTTCTTGCGCAAGTAGCTGACGTATGTCTCGAGCACCCGGGCGTCGCCATCGAAGTCATAGCTCCACACGTGGTCGAGGAGCTGCGCACGCGTCAGCACCCGGCGCGGGTTCAGCATCAGATAGCGGAGCAGCCGGTACTCGGTTGCGGTCAGCTCGATCGGGCGGCCGGCGCGCGACACCTCGCGGGTGTCCTCGTCGAGCTCGAGGTCGGCGAAGGTCAACCGGGCCGCCCGCTCCTTGAGGGCCCCCGTGTGGCGGAGCAGGTTGCGCAGCCGCGCGATGAGCTCCTCGAGGCTGAACGGCTTGGTCACGTAGTCTCCGCCGCCGGTGGTCAGTCCGCGGACCTTGTCCGTCATCGCGTCGCGTGCGCTCAGGAACAGGATCGGTACCTCCGCGCGCTCCCCGTTGAGGCGCTTTGCCACCTCGAACCCGTCCATGTCGGGCAGCATCACGTCGAGCACCATCACGTCCGGCGGCGCGTCGCGGACGCTCGCGAGGGCGCCCGCGCCGGTGTCAGCGGATTCGACCTCGAAGCCGTGGTGGCGGAGCGCCATCGAGACCACGTCGACGATGTTCGGTTCGTCGTCGACCACGAGCACGCGCAACTGCGGCTGGTCGCTCACACGCCGATTGTCGAACCCAAAGCTGAGGATTTCCTGAGAAGTTCATTGGATTCCGCACACGTGGGCTTCGCCCCGCCCGGGTGCCGGACGCGCCGGTCCGTTGCTAGATTCAGCTACTCCACGGTGGGCGTAGCTCAGCTGGTAGAGCTCCTGGTTGTGGTCCAGGCGGTCGTGGGTTCGAGTCCCATCGCTCACCCCTCATTGGACGGCTACGAGACAGCGCATCTCGACCAGATCGACGAGATCGACGATGGCCGCTGCGCGTTCCGGCCGGTTCGCCATCACTTCGGGATCGCGTCTTTCGGCGTCAACGCGTGGACGGGCCGCGAGCCCGGGGACAGGATCATCAACGAGCACGACGAGGACGAACCCGACTCGAACGAGGAGCTGTACCTCGTACACGCGGGACGCGCCCGCTTCGAGATCGACGGCGACTCTCTCGACGCGCCGGCGGGGACGTTCGTGTTCGCGCGGCCGGGTGTCAGGCGCACCGCGTTCGCGGAGGAGGCTGGGACCACGATCATCGCCCTCGGGGGTGTTCCGGGGCAGCCCTACGAGCCGAGCGGCTGGGAGCACTGGGCACCGATCGGTCGCTACTACGCGGCCGGCGACTACGCCGAGGCGGCAGACCGCGGACGTGAGCTGCTCGCGGACGACCCGCCGTATTCAGTCCTCTACTACAACGTCGCCTGCTGCGAGAGCCTCGCCGGCCGCAAGCAGGATGCGATCGAGCACCTGCGCCGTGCGATCGAGCTCTCGGATCAGACGCGCGAGTACGCGCGCGGCGATTCGGACCTCGATGCGCTCCGCGACGAGCCGGCGTTCCAGCAGCTGATCTCCGACTGAGCGATCAGGGCTGAAGCTCGGCGGCGTCCAGGTCGTCGGGCATCGGGACCTCCCGGGGCGATGCGCCGGTCTCCTGCTCCCACGACGTGAACGCCTCGGCATCTCGGCCGTTGTGCTCTTGCGCGCCACCGAGCGCGATCAGCACCACGCGGTCCGGACCGCGGTTGATGAGCTGGCGGCGGACATCGGGCGCGACTCGCATCAGCTCGCCCTGCGCGAGCATCGACTCGTCGCCTTCGATCGAGATCGCGAGCCGACCCTCGAGCACCAGATAGACCTCCTCCTGGCCTGCGTGGCGGTGGATCCGCATCCGCTGGCCGGGCTGGAGCACCATCTGGTTGATGCCGAAGGTGGTCACGCCGAGCTCGCGGCGCAGCGGCACGAACCGGTCCGGCGTGTCGGGATGGAGTTTCGTGCGGCTCGTACCGGGCTCCATCGCCGCATGTTCGCACGCCTCACGCCGGGGTGTTACGCCGGATCCGCCGCGCCCCAGATTCCCGGCCCGCGCTGATGCTCGTAGATGAGCGAGGTCTCGGCGTGCGCGACGGAGGGATGGGTGGCGAGGTGGTCGACGACGAATTCGCGGAGGTCCTGCGCGTCGGCCGCCGCCACCCACACCAGGTAGTCGGTCACGCCGGTCAGGTGGAACACCATCAGCACGCCGGGGAGCTGACGGACGGCATCGGTGAACGCGTCGATCTGCTCGCGCGCGTGAACCGCGAGCCGGACGGCGATGAGCGCCTGGAGCGGCCGACCCAGCGCCGCCAGGTCGACTTCGGCGTGGAACCCTCGGATGACGCCCCGCGAGCGCAGTGAGCGCAGCCGGGCGAGGGCCGTGGAGGGGGAGACGCCGACGCGATCGGCCAAGCGCTGGTTGGTGACGCGTGCGTCCTCGGCGACGACCTCGAGCAGGGCCCGGTCGACGGCGTCGACGCCCGACTGTGGATCGTTCGGTGGGCGGCGGGATGAGAGCGCCATGACCGAAGAATATCCGGTAGCAGAGATGAATACCGCAGGATCTTCGATCGATTGCAGAATGTCCGCAGAATCCGTCAGAATCTTCCCATGAGTGAGATCACGGTTGCGCCAATCGTCAAGGACTCCATTCTCGAAACAGTCGGTGACACGCCGCTGGTCAGGCTGTCGCGGATCGGCGCAGGCCTGCGTCCGCAGCTGATCGCCAAGCTCGAGTCGTTCAACCCCGGGGGGTCGATCAAGGACCGAGTCGCGCTCGCCCTGATCGAGGCCGCCGAACGGGATGGCCTGCTTCGCCCCGGAGGCACGATCGTGGAGCCGACCTCGGGCAACACCGGCACCGGGCTCGCCATCGCCGCGCGGCTGAAGGGGTACCGCGTGATCGCCGTGATGCCGGACAAGATGTCGCGGGAGAAGATCGACCTGCTCCGTGCGTACGGCGCCGAGGTGGTGGTGGCGCCGACAGACGTGCCGCCGGAATCGCCGCAGTCTTACTACCGGGTGGCGGACCGGTTGACCGAGGAGATCCCCGGGGCCTTCCAGCCCAACCAGTACTTCAACCAGGCCAATCCGAAGGCGCACTACGAGTCGACGGGACCCGAGCTGTGGGAGCAGACCGCCGGCCGGATCACCCATCTCGTCGCCGGAGTCGGCACGGGCGGCACGATCACCGGGACCGCGCGCTACCTGCGTGAACGCAATCCGGACCTGGTGGTGATCGGCGCCGATCCCGAGGGGTCGATCTACTCGGGCGGGCCCGAGAGCGTCCGCCCCTATCTGGTCGAGGGCGTGGGTGAGGACTTCTGGCCTGAGACGTTCGATCCGAGCGTGGTCGACCGCTGGGTGACGGTCTCCGATCGCGACGCGTTCTTGACCACTCGGCGCCTCGCTCAGCTCGAGGGCATCCTCGCCGGCGGATCGGGCGGACTCGCGCTGCATGCGGCCCTTCAGGCTGCCGCGGAGATCGAGGATTCCGCGGCGATGGTCGTCGTCGTGCTCCCTGACGGCGGTCGCTCGTATCTGTCGAAGATCTACTCCGACGGCTGGATGCGGCAATACGGGTTCCTCGACCGTGACTCGAAGCTCCTCGTCGGTGACGTGCTCGAGCGAAAGGGCAGCACCGGCGAGATCCCGCCGCTGGTCACGGTCCAGAGCCACTTCCGCGTCCGCGACGCGGTCGCGTTGCTGCACGAGCACCGGGTGTCCCAGCTACCGGTGGTGAGCTCGCATGATCCCTCGACCGTGGTGGGGGCGATCGGCGAGCGGGGGCTCCTGAAGCACGCCGCCCAGGACCCGTCGCTCCTCGATGCCGAGATCGTCGAGGTGATGGAGCCACCGTTCCCTGCCGTTTCCACCGAGGATCCGGTCCGCGATGCCGTCGAGTTGCTCGTCGGCGAACAGCAGGCGCTGCTCGTGACCCGCGACGGGCGCGCTGAAGGGTTGGTCACGCGCGCAGACCTGCTGGAAGCCCTCGCGACGTGAGCGACGCAGAGGCGCGGCGCGACGCTTTCGCCACCCGCGCGGTGCACGCCGGCCTGACGCCCGACCCGACGTACGGGTCGGTGATCCCTGCGATTCACCAGACCTCGACCTACGCGCAGCCTCGGCCGGGTGAGTTCGTCGGTGACTACGACTACGCCCGCTCCGCGAACCCGACCCGCGCCGCGCTCGAGGCCGCACTCGGAGAGCTCGAGGGAGGCCAGGCGGTGGCGTTCTCGTCCGGTCTGGCGGCCGAGCACGCCCTCATTACGGTGACCTGCCAGGCGGGCGCCCATGTGGTCCTCCCGGCCGACCTGTACGGCGGCACCTACCGGCTGGTCGACAAGGTGCTGAGCCGGTGGGGCCTCGAGTTCGACCTCGTCGACCAGACGGACTTGAGCGCGCTCGAGCGCGTGGTGCGCGAGGACACGCGGTTGATCTGGGTCGAGAGCCCGACCAACCCGCTGCTGGGCGTGATCGACATCGAGGGCGTTGTCGCCCGGCGGCGCGGGGCGCTCGTCGCGGTCGACAACACGTTCGCCACTCCGGCCAATCAGCGCCCGCTCGAGTCGGGGGCGGACTTCGTCGTGCACTCGACCACCAAGTACCTGGGCGGTCACTCCGACGTGGTCGGCGGCGCTGCGGTCGCGCGCACGGGGGAGTGGTACGAGCAGCTGCGCTTCGTCCAGAACGCGGTCGGTGCCGTTCCTGGTCCGTTCGACTGCTTCCTCGTCCACCGCGGCCTGCGCACGCTCCATCTCCGGATGGATGCCCACGCCCGGAGCGCCGCGGCGGTCGTCGAGCTCCTGCGCACGATCCCGGAGTCGCACGACGTCAACTGGCCCGGGTTCAGCGGCATGGTCAGCTTCCGGCACCCCGCGGCGGCCGAGGTCGCGGCGCGCACGCGGCTGTTCACGCTGGCCGAATCCCTCGGTGGTGTCGAGTCGCTGATCGAGGTCCCGCAGGTGATGACCCACCAGTCCGTCGAGGGCTCGACCGCGGCCGTGCCGCCCGACCTGGTGCGGCTGAGCTGCGGGATCGAGGACCCCGAGGACCTGGTGGCGGACCTGCGGCAGGCGCTGCAGGGGGTGTAGGCGGCTCAGCGGCGGCGCCTCGTCGGGTGAGCCCGCGCGGCGCCGCCAGGCAGTACCCGGCTGCCGACGCCCTGGACCTGATCGGGCGACGAAACGCAAGCCGGGTAGGCCCAACAGATGCTCCGCCTGTTCCTCGAGGTCGCGCTCGCCCCGGCTCTGGTTGCGGCGTCGACGCTCGCGTCCCGCCGCTGGGGCTCGCAGGCCGGTGGTGTGGTCAGCGCACTTCCAGTGGTGATCGGTCCGGTCCTGCTGATCACCGCGCAGCAGAGCGGCGCGGAGGCGGCCAAACGTGCGGCCACGGCCACGTTGCTCGGCCTCGTGGCGATGGGAGCGTTCGTCGCTGCGTACGGCAGGCTCGCGCGGCGCGCCGGCTGGGGCGCGAGCCTCGCCGGTGGTTGGGTCGCGACGCTTGCGCTGGCCGCCCTGGCTGCCGTGGGCCGGCATTGGGGCCTCGCCATCTCAGCGGCGGCGGCCCTGGTGTCGCTCGGTGGGGCGCTGGCGATCCTCCCCAGCGCGCAGCACCGGGATGACCCCGCGGCGCTCGTCGAGCGCAGAGTGGGACTGGCGAAGCGGATGGTGATCACGACCGCGCTCGTGGCGCTCCTCGCGATCGCCGTCCGAGCCCTGGGTCCTCAGATCGGTGGCGTCCTCGCCGCCCTCCCGGTGCTGGGCTCGGTGCTCGCCGTGTTCGCGCATCGAGGCGAAGGGGCGAAAGGCGCGGTCTGCTTCCTGCGCGGGCTGGCCAGCGGGATGGTGGGGTTCATCGCGTTCTGCGCCACCGTGGCGGTGCTGATCGTGCCGGCGGGCACGTTCGTGTCATTCGTGGCCGCCTCGGCAGCAGCCGTCTTGCTTCAGGCGGTCGCGCTCAGGGGGCGGACACCACGCGCATTCGGTGCCGCCCGCGCCTGAGCGGAACCGCACCCCTCAGCTGTTTGACTTCTTGCCGCCCTTACGGCCGGCGGCGGCCTTCTGCGACTTGTTGCCGCCACTGCCCGAGCCGCTGCTCTTACCGCTCTGACTGCTGCCGCTGCTCTTGCCGCCGCGACTCGAGGAGCCTTCCGAGTTCGAGATCGCCGCGGCGCGAGACTTGCTCATGCCCTTCTTGCGCAAGCCCTCGTACTGCTTGTCGTTTTTGACGCTGGAGCCATGATCCTTGGCCATCTGACACCTCCTGGGGTTCGGGCTGTGTCCGAATCACGCCCCGACCGTTCGGGGCACCGTTAGCGTTACCCGGCGCGCCCTGTGGTGACTCAACCGCAGGGCGGCGTGCGGGCCCTGTCCACCGGCTTCTCGACACCCGCCTCGGCCTTGCGTCCAGGCGGGTTTCTGTCGATCTGGCCTCGGGCAGAGCAAGTGCATCTTGCACGCCCCGCTCCGAGATCGAGACGACCCGCCGGCAGAACCGCCGCTCGAGTTGAGTGAGGCGATCGGCGCACACCTCAGCGAGCCATTCTGCAGCTACTGCGGACAGTCGCCTCGGGGCGCCTGGCGGGAGCGAGGGCATCGCACCTGCCGCCGATGCGGATTTGGGGTCATGTTGTGGGTGCCGGCCGATGCCGCCCCGCGGCGAGAGCCCTTCCTCGTCGTCGACGAGAAGCTGGTTGTGCAGGCGATCTCGCGCTACGCCGAGGCCGTTCTCACCGTCGACGAGCCCGCCGCCGTCGCAGCTCCGCTCGACAGGTTCCTGATCCCCGACCAGGATCGAGACGACACGGACGAATTGGCCCGGCTGGTGGGGCTCGCGGCCGCGGGGACTCCGTCAGATGACTCGCTTCAAATGCTCACCGCGCACGAGACCCCGACGCGCTTCTCGGTTCGCGTGACCAGCTGCGGGCCTCCGCTCGCAGCGATGGTCATCCTGGTGCCCGGTGCCGGGTCCGGAGCCGAAACCGCCCGGCGACCGAGCAGACGGCCGGCGAAACGGTCCGGACGGGGGAGGGCCGCGAATGGCCACACGCAGCAGTCGGAGGCGAAGCGTGTCCGGCGCAGTGGCGGTGGCGCCGGACCGACGAAAACCGGTGGCGACGCCTCGACGAAGGCCGGTCGCGACGCCTCGACGAACGCGGGCGACGCCATCCCGACGAACGCCGGCGGGGCTTCCCAGACGAGGGCCGGTCGCGCCGCGGCACGCACTCGCAGGCCCGGGACAGCCGAGGAAACGTTGACCGGGGTGGCCGGACGGCTGATCGTGTCCGGACAGCGCCTGGCTCGGGAGCGCCGCGACATCCGCGCGGGGCTCGGCGCGATCGCGAGGCTTCGCGGCGAGCTCGAGCAGGCCGAGCGCGAGCTGGTCGAGCTGGCGCGGCGCGGCGGCCTGAGCTGGGCCGAGATCGGCGCCGAGCTCAACATCATCGGGCCTGGGGCGCCCGGTCCCGACGTGCCGGCGTAGCGCAAACGTTCTAGCCCACACCGCGCCTCATACACAGCTGCTGGAGCCGTTCCATCGCATCGGTGGCGCGCTCGGGCAGCGAATCGAGCGCATCCGCCGCCAGGCGCAGGTCAGCGATCGTCACACTGCGACCCTCGAGGGCGAAGCGGCCGAGCCACCTCACCGCCGCCCGCTCGTAGCGGGCCGGGTCGCCGCCCCGCAGCACCAGGCAGATTCGAAGCGCGTCATCGAGGGCGACCCGAGGCAGCTCGAGTGCTGCCGCCGTGACCAGCGCCTCGTTGCCGGTCTCGAGGGCCCGCCTGAAGCGCGCATAGGGGTTCCCGTCGCTCGTCACGCGAACGTACGTTCGCATCTGGATCGGACGGATCTGGGACGGGGTTCGTGCGCCGAGCCAGCAAGGTTGGGGCGGTGGGCCAAATGGGCAACCGGAGCCGGAGAGCGGGTCGCTTGGTCGCACTTTGTCGCCGGAGAAGTCCCACTCGGCGACCAAGAAGGGTCTTGCGGAGGCCGGTCCGCCGACGCGGGACCACTTTGGGCTGTGGGCGAGCAAAAATGGTCCCGCGCCAGCGAAACGCGCCGCTCGTGACCACTTTTGCCACCGCGGCCGCCGCTGCACGCCACATCCCACCCGCCGCGCCTCGGCTGCCGGCGAGATAGGCTGAAACCAGCCGGAATATGAGCGACCGTCAGGGCATCTTCGATAGAGAGAAACCGGGTAGCCGTCGGCAGTGGAGGTGAGGAGCGAGATGGCCGTGAGGGCCGCGGATCAGAACACGGATCTGATCGAGTCGGTGTGCGCCACGGTCCGGGACCGGCTGCCGGGTGACCAGGCCTCGCCGTGCGAGCGGTTCGTGCGCCAGTACTACCGGTGGGTTCCCGTCGACGACCTCGAGGGCCGCAGCGCGCTCGACCTGTACGGCGCCGCGGTCGGGCACTGGAACCTGGCCCAGCGTCGAGGGCGGGGCGAGACGAAGGTCCGCGTGTACAACCCCAGCGTCGAGAACGACGGCTGGGGCTCGCCTCACACGGTGATCGAGATCGTCAGCGACGACATGCCGTTCATCGTCGACTCGGTGACGATGGAGCTGAACCGGCAGGGCTACGGGATCGACCAGGTGATCCATCCCGTGATCGTCATGCGGCGCGACGAGGACGGCGAGCTCCTCGACGTGCTCGACCAGCACCCGGACGACGACGACGAGCCGGACGTGGTCGCCGAGTCGATCCTCCACGTCGAGATCAGTCGCCAGGCCGACCGCGGACGGATCGACCGGCTGCGCGGCCAGATCGAGCAGGTGCTCGAGCACGTGTGCGAGGCGGTCGACGACTGGCAGCCGATGCGGCGCCGCGCGCTTAAGCTGATCGACGAGCTCGACGCGGACCCGCCGCCTGTGGATGAGGTGGAGACGCGGGAGATCAAGGCGTTCCTGAGGTGGCTCACGAACGACCACTTCACGTTCCTGGGCTACCGCGAGTACGAGCTGGTCCGCGGCGAGGACGAGACCGGGCTCAGGGCGATCCCGGACTCGGGCCTCGGCATCCTGCGCGGCTCGCCCGAACGGCCGTACACCCGCCTGAGCGCCAAAGCCGTCGCCTTGGCGGACGAGCCACATGCCTTGCTGCTGACAAAGGCCAACTCGCGCGCGCCGGTGCACCGCCCGGCCTACATGGACTACATCGCGCTCAAGAAGTTCGATCGCGACGGACAGGTGATCGGCGAGC
>DASXOS010000109.1:0-3794 GCA_036494115.1 Solirubrobacteraceae bacterium
ATGAACCTCTGCATCTTCGGGGCGGTCGCGCTCGGTCCGGTGATCGGCGGCATCCAGGCCGGGGCGGGAGGCTGGCGGCCCCTGTTCTGGATCGTCGCGGGATTCGGCGGGCTGGCGCTGCTGTTCGCTCTGCTGACCTTCGAGGACCAGCCGCCGCAGGATCCCGGTGCGCCGCGCGACTGGGTGGCCCTCGTGCTCGCCGGCGGCGGCGCGGCCACCGCGTTCTTCGGCGCCTCCGAGTTGCTCACCCACCGCATGCTCGACGTGATCGTATTCGTGCCCCTGGTGGGCGGCGCGGCGATGATCGTCGCGCTGGTGGCCTATGAGTACCGCGTCGAGCGGCCGCTGATGCCGGTTCGCCAGCTCGCGACGACGTTTCCGGTCGCCGGCATCACGGTGGCGATGTGCGCCGGCGCCGCATCGGTGGGAGTGATCACGCTCGTGCAGACCGCCCTTGAGGCCAGGACGTCGCCCACGCATCTCGCCATGCTGTTCTTGCCGGAGTTTGGCGCGGCGGTTGCCTCGGCGATCGTGTTCGGCCTGCTGTTCCGGACGCGCTTCGTGCCGCTGCTCGCCCTCGCCGGCATGGTCATGCTGGCCGCTGGCGGCGCCGTGCTGACCGGCGTCGCCCACGGCCCGGAGGCGCTGGTGGTGATCGGCTCCGGCCTCGTCGGTCTCGGCGTCGGCGCGTCGGTCTCGCCGGCGCTCTTCATCACCGGGTTCTCGCTGCGCTCGGCTCAGATCCAGCGGGTGTTCGCGCTGGTCGAGCTGCTGCGCGGAGTGGCCGCGTTTTTGGCTGCGCCCCTGCTGGTGCACCTGGCGATGACCGTCTCGGACAAGCTGCCCGAAGGGATCGGTACCGCGATGTGGGTATGCGTGGGGATCGCGGCCGGTGCGGCCGTGTTCGCCGTCGTCGTCGGAATCCTGGGACGCGTCCGGATGCAGCGCCCCGACCTCGAGCGGTGGGAGAACGGCGAGGAGCCAGCGTGGTCTTCCCCGCCGCTCGCGGCGCGCATTCGCGAACGGCGGAGCGTTGATTCGAGCGGCGGCCACGTGGGTACGGCCAGGTCATGGCACAGCAGCTGAACGTCGCAGACCTACGGATCTCCAGTCCCGCGTTCGACGCTCACAGCGGGATTCCCAAGCGCCACAGCGGAGACGGCGAGGACGTGTCGCCGCCGCTCGAGTGGACGGGCGCGCCGGACGGCACCAAGGCGTTCGCGGTCGTCGTTCACGACCCCGATGCGCCGCTCGTCGACGGCTTCACACATTGGGTGGCCTACGGCATCCCTGGTGATCGCACCGGCCTTCCGGAGGGGGGAGACGACGCGGTGTCCGGAAGCAACTCGTTCGGGAACGCGGGCTACAACGGCCCGGCTCCGCCGCCCGGACATGGCCCTCACCACTACTACTTCTGGGTCTACGCGCTGGACGACGAACCGGACCTCGAGCCGGGGCTCGACCGGCGGGCGCTGCTCGAGCGGATCGAGGACCACGTGATCGAGCAGGCCCGCGTGATCGGCACATACGAGCACTGACGCCGGGGCTACGGCTCACTCCCAGCGGAACAGGCGGGCCGCGGCGACGCTGCAGCCGATTGCCCACGCGGCGAGCACGACCAGCGGCTCGATTCCCGGGGAGTGCCCGAGGAACGAGGCGTGCAGCGCATTGAATCCGGCTCCGGTCGGGAGCACCTTGGCGATCGTGCTGACCACCTGGGAGTGGATCTCCTGGAGCGGGATGTACAGACCGGAGAAGAACGCCAGCGGATAGAAGAACAGCGCCTGGAACGCGCCCGCGACCTGGGGGCTCGAGGCCAGAGCGGCCGCGCACAGCCCGAGGCCGAGGGTTGCCGCGACGGTGAGCACGAGGGACGCCAGGGCCACGAGACCCCCGCCGATGGTCGCCGGTAGCGCGAGGCCGAACGCGAGGGCGCCGACTCCGAGGAGGATCGTGATCCCGATGATGGCCAGCATCAGGCTGATCAGCAACTGGGCGGCCAGCAGCCAGGACGGCGGCACCGGGGTGGTGGAGAGCCGGCGCAGCACGCCCTGCTCGCGGTAAGCGGCCAGTTGCTGCGGAAGACCCCCGAGACCCACGGCGATGAGCACGAACACCAGAAGCGACGGGACGTACAGCGTGAAGAAGGAGATCCCGCCGAACGCCGCTGTCGGGCGGGTCGTCGCCGGGATGCTGCCGAAGATCACCAACAGCGCCAGCGGTATGCCGACGGCCACGATCGGTGCCACGGGGCGACGCAACCCGATCTTCATCTCGGTGGCGACGAGCAGGCCGAACGCGCGGCGTCGCCGGGGGGTCAGGGCAAAGGACAGGGTGCTCATCGCGTCATCTCCGCGTTCGTGGCGGTGCTCTCATCGGTGAGGGTGAGGAAGGCGTCCTCGAGGCTCGCTGTCTCGGTGCGGACGTCCTCGGCCCGGACTCCCGCGCGGTCGAAGGCCAGCACGACGGCGGTCAGCACGTCTCCGGAGCCGAACACGACGATGTCCTGGCCCCTGCGCTCGACCCGGCTGACCTCGGGCACCCCATCGAGGATGGTCTCGCCGAGCGACCCCGGTGAGTGCAGGCGGATCCGCTGGCTCGTGCTCGCCTGTGCGCCGAGCGCCGCGGGCCGGTCGAGCGCGATCACCCGGCCGCGATCGATCAGCGCCACGCGGTCACAGAGTCGCTCCGCCTCCTCCATCAGGTGGGTGACGAGCACGATCGTGACGCCGCGGTCGCGCACCCCTTCGATCAACCTCCAGGTGTCGCGGCGGGCCTCGGGATCGAGCCCGGTGGTGAGCTCGTCGAGGACCGCGATCTCCGGCTGGCCGATCAGTGCCAGCACGATCGACAGCCGCTGCTTCTGGCCGCCGGACAGCTTGGCGAAGTAGTGATATCGCGACGCCTCGAGTCCGAGGGTGGCCAGCAGCTCGCGCCCGTCGGCGGGCCGCCGGTAGAACGAGGCGTACAGGTCCACGGCCTCGCCCACCCGGATTCGGTCGGGCAGCGCGCTGTGCTGGAGCTGCACGCCGACCCGCTCGTGCAGCTCGTGACGGTCGTGTCGCGGGTCGAGCCCGAGGACGCTGATCGAGCCGCGATCGGGGGTCCGCAAGCCGGTGATGCACTCGACCGTGGTGGTCTTCCCGGCGCCGTTGCGGCCGAGGATTCCGAAGATCTCCCCGGGGTTGACCGTGAGGCTCACGTCGTCCACGGCGATCGTCGTGGCGTACGCCTTGTGCAGGTGCGAGACGTCGATTACCGGTGCCGCCGCCTCGCCCGTCGCCCGAGCGGGGGCGCTGGTCTGGGTCCGATTCAGTTGTGGGGTGTACATGGCTGCTCTCGATCTCCTGTCAGGGTGGGCGTCCAGCCTTGCGATAGCTATGTGATATCACACAAGCGATGGCGATGCAATAGCTTTGTGATATCATTTCCGCCATCGGAGCTACGATATGTCTGTGATATCGGATAAGGACACGACGAGCGAGCCGCTCGAAGGTAAGGCCGTCTCGTCGAGTCAGACGCATGAGCAGCGACCCGCGTTGGTCGTCCCGGGGCTGCTCATGACCATCGTCGGGTGGGTGCTGGTCGGGGTGGGGATCTCGTTGATCTTCGAAGGCAAGGTGGGCGCGGTCATCGGCGTCGTCCTGATCGTGATCTTCGGCGCCGCGCTCGGCGGGGTCTTCGTCGTCCAGCCGAACGAGGGGCGCGTGCTGACCCTGTTGGGTCGCTACAACGGGTCGGTCACGGAGGCCGGCCTGTGGTGGTGCAACCCGTTCAACAAGCGAAAGAAGATC
>DASXOS010000110.1:0-40648 GCA_036494115.1 Solirubrobacteraceae bacterium
CGGATTCGGGCGCAACGCAGGACGCGCCGCACAGAGGCGGCGCGTCTCGCACTGCTTTGAGGTTGCCCCGGCCGCGCGGGCTAGGAGCCGTAGCCAGCTCCGTAGACGATGACCACGCCGGGCCCGTAGCCACTGTCGCCCGAGCCGTCGCCGTAGCCGGCACCCGGGCCATAGCCCGAGCCGCCGTACCCACTGCCATAGCCCGAGCCGTCACCGTAGCCACCGCCGTAGCCCGAGCCGTCGCCGTAGCCCGCGCCGCCGCCATAGCCCGACCCATCGCCGTAGCCGCCGGGGTAACCCGAGCCGCTGCCGCCGGCGGAGCCGGCGCCGCTGCCCGAGGTGGAGACGCCGGTGGCGTCACTGCTCCAGCTCACCGAGAACGACGAGCCGTCGGAGGAGAGATCGGCTGGCTGTGCGCCGGCTGAGCTCGTGGTGGTGTCGCTGACGAAGCCACCGTCCATGCTCGCGCCCGGCGAGAGCTCGATCGGCTGGGCCTGCCAGCTCGAGTCGGAGATCGTGCCGGTGTGACCGCCCGCGGTTGCGGAGGCGTTCGTGAAGTTGACCTTCCCGAAATCCGCCAGCGGCAACGGCGTGCAGTTGCCGCCCTGGTCGCACTGAGACGGGGCCTCGGCGATCCACTCGGCACTCGAGAGATCGACGGAATCGGCGTGGACCGTCTTCGACGCGGACTGACCGGTCGTATCGTCCTTCAGGGACATCGTGACGTCGTTGCCGTCGGCGGTCACGCGCGCCGACATGTGGTCGCCCGCGGAGACCGAGAGGTTGAAGTTGACCGGGGCCGACGGGACCACCTCGTACCAGGCGGTGTGCTTGGGGCTGGCGCCGGTGCAGTCAACTTCGGTCCCGGTCTGCTCGAGCGCCTGGCTGTCCTGCCCAGCGCCTCCGAGGCCGACCCAGAACGACGCGACGCCCTGACCGGCGTTGCAGTTCGCCGACGGCTCGGTCCAGCTG
Organism: Solirubrobacteraceae bacterium; assembly: GCA_036494115.1. Lineage (GTDB taxonomy): Bacteria > Actinomycetota > Thermoleophilia > Solirubrobacterales > Solirubrobacteraceae > Palsa-465. Next base: position 973 of record DASXOS010000110.1, read on the forward strand.
CCGGATACGTTCGTGTACTGCTTGCTCGAGTCCGAGGACCCGACCGCGTAGCCCGACCAGTTTCCGCTGGCGGAGGCCTGTGCCTCGGTTGTCGTCGTGTCCGCCGACGCCACAGCCGGCGCAGCGATCGCGAAGGCAACCGAGCCAGTCGCCACCAGCGTTGGGATCAGATGCTTTGTGCTCATGCAGACGAGCGTGGGAGGCGGGCGTAAGAGGGCCCGGAGAGCTCTCGCAGAGTTCGTTAGGAACTGGCGAAGAAGGCGATATGAGCCCCGGGTTGGTTCGGGCCGAACAAAACGGGAAGCCCAGACGCAAGCAAGGCGCACGAGATGGAGGAGGTAGGCGTGGTACCTACAGACCGCAGCAATGCGGCGCTGAACGATCGCTCGATCGCCGAGCTACTCGGACAGCTCTCGGAGCAGACGGCAGCGCTCGTCCGTCAGGAGCTCGACCTGGCGCGTGCCGAGCTGACGACCAAGGGCAAGCAGGCCGGGATCGGAGCCGGCATGTTCGGCGGGGCCGGCCTGTTCGGCCTGTATGCGCTCGGCGCACTGACCGCCTGCCTCATCCTGGCGCTCGCCACGGCGATGGACGGCTGGCTGGCCGCCCTGATCGTCGCAGCCGTCTACGGAGCGATCGCGGGCGTGCTTGCGCTGACCGGAAAGAATCGCGTCAAGCAGGGCGTCCCGCCCGTGCCCGAGCAGACGGTGGAGACTGTCCGTGACGACGTCGACGTGACCCGCCGCCGGGTCAAGGAGGGTCGGCGATGAGCCCCGAGGAACGCCCCGGAGCCGACCGGACCCCCGAGGAGATCCGCGCTGACATCGAGCAAACCCGCGAGGAGCTCGGCGACACCGTGGAAGCGCTGTCCGCGAAAACCGACGTCAAGGCCCGGGCCCAGGACCGAGTGACGGAGCTCAAGGACGCCGCCCAGGCCAAGCGCGAGGAGCTCGCCGGTAAGGCCCGGGAGATCAGTCCGGAAACCGCAACCGACGCGGGGCAGCAGGTCGTCGGAACCGTTCAGCAGAAGCCACTCCCGTTCGCCGCGGGCGGCGCCTTCGCGGCCGGGCTTCTGATCGGCTGGCTGTTCGGCCGGAGGTAGCCTCGTGGCCGAGCAGACAACAAGCAGCGCGACGAGAACAACAGATCCCGAGACCGCCGCGCAGCGTGACGAGGCGCCGGACCAGCCGACCAAGCTGCCGCGCCGGGCCTGGCCGAGCGTGCTCAAGCGGACGTTCAAGGAGTTCCAGGCCGACGGATTGACCGACCTCGCCGCGGCGCTCACCTACTACGGCGTCCTGGCGATCTTCCCGATGCTGATCGTGATCATCTCGATCCTCGGCCTAATCGGCAATTCGGTGACGCAGCCGCTGATCAACAACCTGTCGACGGTGGCGCCGGGGGCCGCCAAGACGATCTTCACCCACGCGATCGAGAACATTCAGCGCAACCGAGGGGCCGCGGGGCTGCTCGCGATCGTCGGCCTGCTCGGAGCGCTGTGGTCGGCCTCCGGCTACATCGCGGCGTTCATGCGCGCGTCGAACATCGTGTGGGACGTCGAAGAGGGCCGGCCCTTCTGGAAGACGATTCCGATCCGGCTTGGCGTGACGCTGGTCACGGTGATCCTGCTCACGGCGGCGGCGATCGCCGTCGTGTTCACGGGATCGCTGGCCAGCAAGGTCGGCGACGTGATCGGGGTCGGATCGACCGCGGTCCAGATCTGGGACATCGCGAAGTGGCCGGTGCTGGCGATCATCATCACCGTAATCCTGGCGATCCTCTATTTCGCGGGCCCGAACGTCCGGCAACCCGGTTTTCGCTGGATCACGCCGGGTGGGGTCATCGCGGTGATCCTCTGGATCGTCGCCTCGGCCCTGTTCGCGCTCTACGTCGCCAACTTTTCCTCGTACAACAAGACCTACGGCGCGCTGGCGTCGGTGGTCATCTTCCTCGTCTGGCTGTGGATCACCAACCTGGCGATCCTGTTCGGCGCGGAGCTGAATGCCGAGCTCGAGCGCGGGCGCCAGATCGAGGGCGGCCTTCCCGCGGATCAGGAGCCCTACCTGCCCCCGCGCGACGAGCCCAAGAAATGAGGGAGAGCCCATGAACAAGGTGGCATTCACTCCGTTCAGCGTCGGCGCCGGTCTCGTCGCCGGCCTGATCGCGAAGCGGACGTTCGCGCGGATCTGGGGTCTGATCGACGACGAGGAGGCGCCGAAGCCCGAGCACCGCGACGTCGCGCTCGGAAAGCTCCTGCTCGCGGTGGCGATCGAGGGGACGATCTTCTCGCTCGTCAAAGGGCTCGTCGACCACGGCTCGCGGCATGCGTTCCTGCGGCTCACCGGGACCTGGCCGGGCGACGAGAGGCCCGAGGCCAAGTAGACGCCCCGGGGGAGAGCTCCGACGCCCCGGGGAGAGCTCCATCGCCCCGGGGAGGGCTCCATCTACTGACCCCAGCTCGACAATCCCGGCGGGTCGCCGGCGCGAGTGTCGAACTGTTGCTTCATCCCGCACGTAACTCGGCAACGGCCTCCAGCCGCGCCGGATTTGTCGAACTACGGTCGTCAGAACGCGACCAGGCCCCCCTCCCCCCTCAAAAGCTGCCGCTACACGCCGTCCAAGAACCCAAGCCGCGGCCGAAGGGACCGCTACGGTCTCGCGATCGCCGGCGACTTCGACTACGAGACCCACGGCGCGGGCTATGCCACCCGGCGCCGCACGGATCCCCGGATCGCGCGCCTCGTGCACGCGGCGCTCGGTGATGCGCGCAGCGTGTTGAACGTCGGCGCGGGCGCAGGTTCCTATGAACCGCTCGACCGCGAGGTCACGGCGGTCGAGCCCTCGGCGCAGATGCGCGCCCAGCGGCCGGCGGACCGCCCGCCGGCGATCGACGCCGTTGCCGAGAACCTGCCGTTCCCCGAGGACAACTTCGACGCCGCGATGGCGATGATCACGATCCACCAGTGGTCTGACGCAGATCGCGGTCTGCGCGAGCTGCGACGGGTGAGCCGCGGACCAGTGGTGGTCCTCACCTTCGACGGTGACGCGCTCGACACGCTGTGGCTGGCCGCATACGCGCCTGAGCTGATCGCCGCCGAGCGTCGCCGCTACCCCTCGATCGAGCACGTCTGCCACGTTCTTGCCGGCCCCACGGGCGGCGCGCCTACGGTCACTCCCGTACCGATCCCGTTCGACTGCGTCGACGGCTTCACCGAGGCCTTCTACGGCCGCCCCGAGCGCTTCCTCGAGGCATCAGTCCGGCGCGGACAGTCTGCCTGGGGCTTCGTCGACGATGAGACCGAGGCCCGGTCGGTCGACCGCCTGCGAGCCGACCTGGCCAGCGGCGAGTGGGATCGGTGCTACGGCCACCTGCGCACCCAGCCGGAGTTCATCGGCGCGCTGCGCCTGATCACCGCACGGTGATCGTCACAATCTCGACCGGACGCATCGTCACAGCTCGACCAGGCGCGTGGCAGTGGCTTTCCAGCTTGCCGTCACCTCCCCGCCCACCGCGAGCTCGAGCTCGTCGACCGCGCGGCCGGTGACCTCCGCCACGAGCGACTGCGCGCCGGCGAGCCCGAGCCGGACGCGGTTGCCGACGGTCGTGATCGAGGTGATCCGAACCCGCAGCTGGTTCTGCGCCGACTCGTCGCGCGGCCTCGGAGCGGAGGCGATCGTGATCTCCCATGGGTAGACGCTCAGCCCGACCCTGCCCGTGCCCGGATCGATAGTCGCCGCGGTGCCTCCGCCATCGAGCTCGACGACGGTCAGCCCATCATCGCTGCCACCACGGGTGACCGTGCCAGTCAGCACGACGGCGCCGGTGAAATCGGCGACGAACGCGCTCGCCGGCGCCGCGGCGAGCGCGCTGCCCGTCCCGCGCTGCACGATGAGGCCCCGGTCGATCACCGCGATCTCGTCCCCCAGCAGCGCGGCCTCGTTGAAATCGTGGGTAACGAGCACGACCGGCACCTCGAGCGCTTCCAGCGCCGCGGTCAACTCGCGCCCGGCGCCGGCCCGCGCGCGTGAGTCGAGGGCCGACAGTGGCTCGTCGAGCAGCAGCACGTCGGGCTGCGGGGCCAGTGCCCGGGCCAGGGCCACCCGCTGGCGCTCACCCCCGGACAGCGTCCCAGGGCGCGCGTCGACGCGGTCGCCGAGACCGAACTGCTCGAGCAATGCGACGGCAGCCGCCTTCCGCGACGAGCGCGAACCGCGGGATCGCAGACCGTAGGCGACGTTCCGCCAGGCACTCAAATGAGGAAACAGCGCGTAGTCCTGAAAGACGTAGCCGCACCGCCGCCGCTCGGGCTCCTGCCACACCCCCTGCGCGGTGTCGACCCACACTTGATCGCCGTACGTGACAACGCCCCGGTCGGGTCGGACGGTCCCGGCGAGGATGCGCAGGAGCGTGGTCTTGCCGGCGCCGGACGGACCGGCCAGCGCAAGGCACCGACTCGCCGCGACCTCGAAGCTGACGCGCAGCTCGATGCCGCCGACGGCGTGCTCGAGCTCAGCGCGCAGCTCGGCCAAAGCTGGTCTGGCCGGGGATCAGCTTGACTGCCAGGAGCAGCGCGGCTGACACCGCCACCAGGATCGCGGACAGCGCCAGGGCCGCGGGGAAATCCGTCGGGAATTGCGCGTAGATCGCCAACGGCACAGTCTGGGTGATACCGCTAAACGAGCCGGCGAACATCAACGTGGCCCCGAACTCGCCGAGCGCACGACCCCACGCCAGCGCCAGACCCGCCAGCAACCCGGGGAGCGCCACCGGCACCGCCACCCGCGCGACGCTCGCCGCTTCGCTCGAGCCGAGCGTCCGCGCGGCGTCGAGCAGGGAGGTGTCGACCGCCTCGAACGCAGCCTGCGCCTGGCGTAGGTAGAACGGGGCCGAGACGAAGATCAGGGCGATCACGACGCCGGCGGTCTCGAGCGCGAGCTCCACGTGGGCGCTGTGCAGCGTTCCCCCGAGGATGCCGTTCGGACCAAGCGCGGCGAGCAGCCCGATTCCCGCGACCGCGGGCGGGAGCACGAGCGGCAGCTCCACGAGCGTTGTCACCAGCGAGCGGCCGGGAAAGCGCCGCGTGGCCAAGAGATACGCCGCCGGCGTGCACACCACCACGATCACGCCGATGGCAATCGAGGTGGTCTCAAGGCTGAGGCGCAGCGCGGCAGTGGCTGTCGGATCGCCAAGGCTGTCGATCAGCTGACTCGGCGGTGTGTGCGTGAAGATCGCGACGACCGGGAGGACGAGGAACAGCACCGCGACCGACAGCGCGGCGACCAGCAGGACCTGGAACCAGATCCGCCTGATCACTGCGGCGGCGGTAGGAAGCCCGCCTGCAGGAGGTCATGGCGACCGGGGCCGCTGAGGAGCCCGGACACGAACGCCTGCGCCTGCGCCGGGTGCGGCGCGCCCTTGACGACCGCCACCCCGTACGCGACCACGGGCTGCAGAGAGGAGGGCAGCGCGATCGCGCGGAGCGCACCGTCGGTGGCCTTGACGTCGGTGACGTACGTGAACCCGGCGTCGACCGCCCCCTCCGTGAGCTTGCCGACGATCCCGCTGACGTCAGGTTCCTCGGAGCGGACGTTGGCGAGCACCTTCTTGCTCTGCGCCGCACCGAGCTTCGCGAGTACCTCGCGGGTGTAGGAGCCGATCGGCACGGTCGCCGAACCGATCGCGATCGTCACCCCGGATCGCTCCAAGTCGGAGATGCTGTGCACCTTCGAAGACTTGGCAGGCACCGCGATCACCAGCTTGTTTGCGGCGAACGAGACGGGCTTCGACACGAGGCCCTTGGCGTAGAGCATGTCCGGGAGCTTCGTGTTCGCGGAGGCGAACACGTCCGGCTTGACCCCCTGTTCAATCTGGGCGGCGAGCATGTCCGAGCCGGCAAACGAGTAGCGGACGGCCGCCTGATGGAACTGCGCCCCGTACGTCGTGAACGCGCCCTGGAGTGACGCGGCAGCCGAAACCGTGAGGTTCGGCTTCCCGCCGCTCGATCCGGCGGAGCTGAAGCTGCTGCTGCTCCCGCCGCACCCAGCCACGAGCAGCACGAGCACGACCAGCGCTGACGCCACGCGGACCCTCATCGGACCTCCCGATCGATCATCACTGACGTCGCCTTGACGGCCGCCGTCGCCTCGACGCCGGGAGCGAGTCCAAGCTCCTCGACCGAGTCGCGCGTCACGGCAGCCGTGATCAGAAACGGCCCGGCCTCGAGCTCGACGAGCGCCATCACGCCGTCCACTTCGACCGACCGCACCGTGCCCTTCAGACGATTGCGCGCCGAGAGCCGTGAACCGGTGTCGTGACGTGGCGCGTGACCGGTCAACCGGCGAACTTCCTCGGGCGGGATCAGGCGACGGTTACGTGCGTCCCGCTGCGTATGCAGCTTGCCGGCTCGGTCCCATCGCCGAAGTGTGTCCTGGCTCACGCCTATGGCTTTTGCCGCCTCTCCCAGTGTGAGCCCAGCGCCCATTGCTGCCGTAGCATTGCATAGGCAGATAAATGATGCGTGCTCAGACCGACGCCGCCGCGGCGGCCGGCTGGCGTTCCGGCGCCTGGCGCAGCAGCTCGCGGGCCAGCCGGGTGAGAAGCGCGGCCAGGTCCGGGTTCTCCTCCGACGGCCAGCCCTCGCACAGCTCGGCGATCGCCGCCCGGCGGGTCGCGATCAGGCGCTCGGCGACGTCGTGCCCCTCGGGCGTGACCTCGCGGGCGACCGGCTGTCCGTCCGAAGCGGCTGTTTCGACCACGAGACGATCGCGCTTCAGTTCATCCAGGGCGCCCCACGCCACCTCGGCCGGAATATCGAAGGCCTGGCTGAGCGCCTCGACGTCGCCCGCCGGATCATCGTGGAGGCGGACGAGCAGCCAGCAGGCCGCGGCCGACAGCTGCACGCCGGCCCGCCGGGCGAGCTGCTCGACCGCGCGGCGCCGGTCCTCGCGGCCAAGGCGGACCGTGAGGGCGCGCGAAGCCTCGGCCAGCGAGTCGACCTGCCGTGGCGCGGCGAAGCTCTCGCCGACGCCGCTCCCCGCGGCCACCGTGTCGCGCAGCGGGCGCTGCTCGAGCGCCCAGCTCAGCAGAAACGCGAGCGCGGCCACGGATGCCGCGACCACGAACACGGTGCTGAGCGCGTTGGTGAAGGCGTGGATGTAGGCGGCGTGAGCGGCAGCCGGAAGCCGGTCGAGCGCCTTGGGGTTGGTGTGGGTCAGGTCCCCCCCGCCGAGCCCGGCGGCCGCGGACGACGGGAGCGCCGAAGCGAGCTCCGATGACAGCCGGTTGTTGAAGATCGAGCCCAGCACCGCGGTCCCCACCGACCCGCCTATCGACCGGAACAGCGTCGCGCCCGAGGTGGCCACTCCAAGGTCGGAATAGTCGACGGCGTTCTGGACGGCGAGCACGAGCACCTGCATCACCGAGCCCAGGCCCAGCCCGAGCACGAACATGTAGGCCGAGGCCTCCCCGCGGCTGGTGCTCGCGTCCATCGAGGAGAGCAGCAGGAGCCCGACGACCATCAGCGCGGTGCCGAGGATCGGGAACACCTTGTACTTGCCGGTCCGGCTGATGATCTGTCCGGAGCCGATCGAGGTGACCAACAGCCCGCCCATCAAGGGCAGGATCTGCAGCCCCGATCCGGTCGGGCTGGCGCCGTTGACGACCTGGAGGAACAGAGGCAGGTAGGTGACCGAGCCGAATAGCGCGAACCCGACGATCAGCCCGATCCCGCTCGTTACGGTGAACACCCGGTTGCCGAACAGGCGCGGCGGCAGCACTGGTTCGGCGGCGCGCCGCTCCACCGCGACGAACACCACCAGCAGCACGATTGAGGCACAGATCAGCGAGACGATGAATGGCGAGCCCCAGCCGTAGCTCGTGCCGCCCAGGGTGAGCGCAAGCACGATCGCGCTCAGGCACGCCGCGAGCAGCGCCGCCCCGAGATAGTCGACCCGGTGGTGCACGTCCTCGCGCACGGTCGGCAGCGTCGCCGCCAGGACCCCGAATGCGATCACGCCGATCGGCAGGTTCACATAGAAGATCCAACGCCAGCTCAGGTTCGAGGTGAAGAAGCCGCCGAGCAGCGGGCCGATCACGCTGGCCAGGCCGAACATAGCGCCGAACAGGCCCTGGTACTTGCCGCGCTCGCGGGGCGGCACAACGTCGCCGACCGCCGCCATCGTCGACACCATCAGCCCGCCGCCGCCCAGACCCTGCACCGCCCGGAACGCGATCAGCATCGTCAGGTTCTGGGCCGCCCCGCACAGGGCGGAGCCGACCAGGAACACGACGAGCGCGACCTGGAGCACGATCTTGCGCCCGTACAGGTCGCCGAGCTTTCCGTAGATCGGCGTCACCGCCGTCTGCGCGAGCAGGTACGCGGTTACCACCCACGAGATGTGGTTGAGCCCACCGAGGTCGCCGACGATCGTCGGCAGGGCGGTCGAGACGATCGTCTGATCGAGCGCCGCCATCAGCAGCACCAGCATCAGCCCGGTGAAGACGACGAGGATCGAGCGGTGATCCTCGGGCTCGCGCGCAGCGACAGCTTCGGCTACGACGTCAACCCTCCGCTAAGCATCGTCGACCAGTTTCGCGCCTGGACCAGCACGCTTATGTTCTCATGATTGGGCCTGGATCAGGCTTGTCCTGCGGCCGCCAGCGCGGCCGAGAGCTGCTCCTCGGTCTCATTGTCGAGCGAGGTCTGGATGACCTTGCCCGGAATCTGGATCTCAGGGAGGATCTTGTCGGGAGTCATCTTGCGCACGAGAAAGATCACGGCGGCGGCGCCCGGCTCGAGGTTGGCACCGAGCTCCTTCATGAAGTTGTTGTCGACTCCGTAGTCGCTGAACGCGCCCGCGGCCGCGCCGGTGGCGGCGCCGAGCGCCATCCCGAACAGGGGCACGAAGAAGATGAGGCCGATCAGCCCACCCCACAGGGCGCCGCCGGCCGCTCCCGCGCCGGCCGCCGAGGGCTGGTGCAGCTTGACCTTCCCGTCCTGTCTGCGCTCGACCACGACCATGTCGTCGAGGTCGATGACGTGCGCCTTCTGCGCCTGCGCCGCGTTGGCGGCGACCTGCTGTGCCTCATCGAGGCTGCTGTAGCCGATTGCTACGAGATCACTCATTGGCCCTCCAGGTGATGGTCGGAATTAAGGTCACCGGCGTACGTTCCCACGCCCACATCGTCAGCCCAGCACAGGTGAGCGGGCATCACCCCCCAGGGGTGACCGGCCTTCGCTTCGTAACGCGCAGGCCCTTATCGCGGTGGCGGTGGTGCGGTCGGGCGCGCCGGCGCTTGGCTGAATGACCCGATCTCCTCCGGCTCGCCGTAGACCAGCAGTCCGTGGATGATCCACAGGCTGAGGCCGAACACCGCGATCGACCAGAACGGATACGCCGGGATGTTGAGCAGCGCGTCGATCGCCGCCAGCGACCCGACGACGACTGCGAACCACCGGCCGAACCCGCCGCCGGCGAACAATGAGAGCGCGGCGAGGATCTCGAGGATCCCGATGATCAACGTGATCCAGCCCCAGCCCTTGAGGTTCGAGAAGACGTAGTGGGTGTTGTGTACGAAGAAGCTCGAGTTGCCGATCGCCGCGATCCCCCAGATGATGTTCAGGATCCCGCCGACCATCAGGAGCACGGCCGCGAAGATCGCGCGTCCGAGTCCTCTGACTTCGTCCATGTGGGCATCCTCCTTCGCTGTCGAAGCCCGCGCGACGGGCATTCTGCCGTGACAGCACAGGTTCGATCGCGGTTGGGTGAGTTCACTTCACCCACTGGGATGACTGGCCCGAGGGCTACGCTTGGGCCGTGACCACGGAAGACTTTGCCGGCCGGGTCATCCGGGCAGCCGAACAGGCCGCCGCGAACGGGCTGAGCGGACTCCTCGTCACACCCGGACCCGATCTGGCCTATTTCACCGGGTACCGGCCGATGATCGGCGAGCGGCTCACGCTCGCGGCTGTTCAGGCCGGCCGTGAGCCGGTGATGATCGTCCCGAGCTTCGAGCGGCCGGGGGCCGAGGCAGCTCCCGGCATGGGCGCTTTCGAGATCATCGACTGGACCGACGGCGAGGATCCGTACGCGTTCGCCGCTCGGGTGCTCGATCCGCGCGGGCGCTACGCCGTCTCGGACGCGGCTTGGGCGCTCCATGTGCTTGCGCTCCAGGGGCAGCTCCCCGACGCCCATCAGGTGTCGATGAGCGCGGCACTTCCCACATTGCGAGCAATCAAGGACGCGAATGAGGTCGAGCTGCTCGCCGCCGCCGGTGCCGCCGTCGACAGCTCCTTCGAGGAGATCCTGGGCGTCCAGTTCGCGGGACGTCCCGAGATCGACATCGCCGCCGAGCTCGCTGAGCGGCTCCTCGCGCACGGGCATTCCGAGGTCGAGTTCACGCTCGTCGGGTCAGGCCCGAACGGCGCCAATCCCCATCACGAGGTCGGCGCGCGCACGATCCGGGAGGGCGACATGGTCGTGCTCGACTTCGGCGGCATGCGGGACGGTTACGGCTCCGACATCACGCGCACCGTCCACGTCGGCGAGCCCTCCGCCCAGGAGCGGGAGGTCTATGAGATCGTCCGCGACGCGCAGCAGGCGGGCGTCGAGGCGGTGGCGCCGGGCGTGCCCTGCCAGGAGGTCGATCGCGCGGCGCGAGCGGTGATCGCCGATGCCGGATACGGCGAGCATTTCGTCCATCGCGTCGGCCACGGAATCGGCCTGACCGTGCACGAGCCCCCATACATGGTCGAGGGTGAGACGCGTTCGATCGAGCCGGGGATGTGCTTCTCGGTCGAACCCGGGATCTATCTCCGCGACCGCTTCGGAGTGCGGATCGAGGACATCGTGGCGGCCACGGCCGACGGCGTCCGCCGGCTCAACAACTGCACGCGCGAGCTGCAGATCGTCAGCTGAGCGGGGCGCTACGCGGCGCTGGCGGGAGCGGAGGGCGTTCCGCCCGAGCTCGCGCCACCGGGTGAGGATTCTCGGATCACCTGCTGCCGCAGGACCTCGGTACCGAGGAACGCCAGCACCAGGAACACGATCACACCGGCCAGCGTCCCCGTCGCCGGGATCGGCTGCCAGATGAAGATCAGGGCCATGACGATCGTCACCGTCCCGAACGCCCAAGCCGGATGCTCGCGCATGAACGGCGCGATCAGTCGGCGCCCGGCAACGGCCCACTTCATCGGCCCGGCGAACCAGGCGGCGAGCACGAACGGGATCCCCACGACGATGCACGCGTCGGCGATCTCCTTGAGCTCCGTGGTGGCGATCGAGACGACGTCGCCCGCGGCGGGTTTGTTGGCTTCCACTCTGACCAGTGAGTTCACGATCCCGTGGATCAGGAGCACTCGTCCCAGCAGCACGAGGACCCCCGCCAGGATGAACATGAAGCCGATGTCCATCAGAATCGTCCGGCGTCGCCCGGCGGCCAGCACCATCGCGAGCACGAACAGCAACGGCACGATGATCGTCAGCGCCAGGGCCAGGCTCCTGAGGGCATTGCCGCCCTTCTGGACGAGCTTGATCTCCTTGCTGTCGAGAATCAGGAGTTCCCCCGCTGCGGGTGGCAGTTGGTCACCGATGCTGGGCAGCCCAAGCTGACTGGAGAGGCTGTTGATGGCGGAACGCAGGTCGAGCGTGACTTTGCCGTTGTTCGTCGCCACCGGCCCCTTCCCGCCCTCGACGATCGCGACGAGGGTCTGAGCCGCGGCCCGGTTCGCGGCCCTCCACACGGCCTGGACCTGTGCGGTTGAGAGCGTCCGCTGAGCGGCCTCGATCGCCGCATTGCGCAATGCGCCCGACAACGGGCCAGCGAGCGGCTTTAGCCGGGGCGGCAGCGCCGACGCGATCTCCCCTGAGACGTCGACGTTCTGGTAGAGCTGCGCGACGAGGTAGTTGGAGAGGGCGGCGCGGACCCTGGCGTTGACGAGCAGCCGCGTGCTCGTGCTCGCCCAATTGTCGGGGTTGAGCAGCTGCCGATTCGCCCAGATCGCGAAGATCGCAACGACGAGCAGAACCGTCGCCAACCCGAGGATCACCCGGACCAGGATCCTCCGACCGCGTGTCGGTCGGGCGACGGCCGCGGCTTCCATCACGACTCCGGCAACCGGCGGACCTCGAGGAGCTCGAGTCCGAGCGACTGGATCCGCTCGAGCAGGCCATGCAACGCCGCCTGGTCGGCAACCGGGCCGCTGAGCACGGTTTCGATCGGCGCGACTGAGTGGTGCAGGCCCTCGAACGTCGACAGGGTGGCCTCACTGACCTTGCCCTTGATCCGAATTTCGAAGTTGTGGCCTTCCACCTCGGCTGTTCCCTCAACGACGGGTTGGAGCATGTTCAGGCGCATGGGGGTGACGGCGGATCACCCGGCTGGGGTGATCCCCTCAGCCAGAGAGTCTCGTCAGGCGGGATGACCAGGCATCACCCGCGATGGATGAACCGCGGTGACGTGGCTACAACTCGACGGCGATGATCACGATCGTCGCCACCACCAGCACCATCGCTCCTGCGGTCATCCACATCACGGTCGACCCCGTCAACTCGGAGTAGCCGCCCTCGCGGAGCGACTCGGCGGTGTGCTGCTGGCGCACGGCTCCCGCCAGCAGCACCGCGAGCGATAGCACGCCGTAGCCGATGCCGAGCAGCTCGAACGGCCAGCGGGCGCCTTTGGAGATGAATGGGAGGCCGCGTCCCACCGCGACCGCGACCGCCGCCCCGCCCAGCGCTGTCCGCCACCAGGCGAGCCAGGTCCGTTCCGCGGCGAGCCAGGTCCGGCGGGTGACGTCGTCGTCGGCAGGGTCGGGGACGGGAGGATCGGGGCTCATCGGCGACGACTCTAGAGTTCGACGCTGCCCGCATGAAGCAACCCCAGTGGCTCGAAGACCTCGCGACCGTCGACCGCGCGATTTACGCAGCGATCGGGTCCAGCTCCACGCCCGCGCTCGACGGAGCGATGGCGCGGCTGTCGGTGGCCGCGAACTACTCGCGCCTGTCGCTCGCGTCGTCCGCACTGCTCGCCACGACCCGCGGCGAGCGCGGCCGGCGGGCGAGCCGGCTTGGACTCGCCTCCGTGGCGGTGACGGCGACCGTCGTCAACCTGGCGATCAAGCCGCTCGGGCGCCGGGCCCGGCCCGACCGCGTGGCGAATGAGATTCCCGAGGCGCGTCAGGTGCGCATGCCGAAGTCGGCGTCGTGGCCCTCCGGCCACACCGCCGCCGCGTTCGCGTTCGCGACCGGCGTCAGCGACGTCCTCCCGTGGGACGGCGCCGGGCTCCATCTCCTCGCGGCCGCCGTCGGGTACTCGCGCGTCCACACCGGGGTGCACTATCCCGGAGATGTGATCCTGGGCGCGCTGATCGGCGCGGCCATCAGCCACGTCGTGGTCGACCACTTGACGGACGACTGAAGGCGGCCCGCCCCAGCGCCGACAGCATCCCGCGCGCGTCGCTCGGAAGCTCGGCCGATGGCGAGCGGCCGGGGTGCGCCGCCGCGATCCGCACGCGGAGCGCGCCGGGGCTGATCGTGAACCGCACCGGCGCGTCGAGCATCGCCGACTCGCCGTCAATCCCGGCGGGCACCGAACCCTCCGCGTCGATCTGGATCTCACGCTCGGCGAACCGGCGAACCAAGGGCCCACGGACGCCTCCCTTCGGGCCGATCACGGCCACGCCGAGGCGGCCGCTGTCCATCCGCGGACGCGTGCCGGCCGCGATCACCGCTCCCAGGCGGTACGGGTTGTTGGAGATCAGCAGGGCGACACCCGCATCGTGGCACTCCCCGCCGCCGCCGCGCCAGCGGACCGCGGGAGATCCGGCGGACGGGCCCACCTCCTCAGGAATGGTGTCGAGCAGGGTGCGCAGCTTCGCGTCTCGGTAGCCGGCGCTCTGCACGGCGTCGGCGTACAGCCCAACCGACACGTTGTTCACGAACACGCGCCCGTTGACCTCGGCGAGGTCAACCACGCGCTCGCGCCCGTCGACGAACGCGTCGAGCGCGCCGACCACGTCATCCCGGTCGACCCCGAGATCGAGGGCGAAGTGGTTCCGCGTGCCCGCTGGGATGCAGGCATAGGGCACGCCCGCCCGGGCGGCCGCTGCGGCGACGATCGCCTGGGATCCGTCGCCGCCTGCCATCGCCAGGCCGTCCGCCCCCTGCCCGAGCGCCTCCTGCGCCAACTCCTCGAGCGGGCGCTCGAAGGTCAGCTCAATCGGCTCGATGCCGCGCTTTCGCGCCTCCTCGGCGAGGTGGAAGCGCTCGGCCTTGCCCCCGCCCGAGCGGGGATTGAAGAACATCACCGGACGCGATGGCGACACGGCTCCGGGCAGATCGGCGCCGCCCTGAAATGCCGCGCGGGTCGTCGCGAGCGAGGCCGCGGCGCAGACCACGATCGCGACCGTCAGGAGGGGCTCAGGGCCCAAGAGCACGACCACCGCCGCCACCAGCGCGGCCGCGGCGAGCGCCAGACCGACGGCCCGGACGAGGCCTCGCCGCAGCACCCCCTGGAAGCCAACCCCGACCGCCACGACCACCAGACCGAGCACGATCAGCCCCCGCGGAAACCGGTCGATCATGGCGTAGACCGCGAGCAGCACCGCCGCCACCAGAAGGCCCAGCGCCAGCAGCGCGACGACTCTGGTCCTCAGCTTCATCGCCGCGGCCGACGGCTCAGGTGGCCGCCTGACCCGCCCGCCGCAAAGCCAGCGCCGCCCACATCTGTACGAACCCGGCGAGCAACAGGTAGATGCCGAGGATCACCGCGAGCGTGGTGAGCCCGATCTTCGGCCACACGACAACGATCACTCCGCCGATCACCTCGAGTAGCCCGTGGAGGGCCGCCACACCGCGATCGTACGGGAGGATCGTGGCCAGGGCCAGGTACCTGATCCCAGAGAGGATCAGGTAGATACCGAAGGCGAGCGCGACGCCCTTCACCGTGGCGTCCGGCCGGACGATCGCGATGATTCCGGCGATCACCGCCAGCGTCGCCATCACCAGCGCCAGCGTCCGGTGCTCGCCGAGCGCCTCCGGTTCGGTGAAGGCGGTCACGAAGCCGTTGATGCCGATCGCGACGAGATAGATCCCGAGGATCAACGCGATCGTCTCGAGGCTGCTCTTCGGCGCGGCCAGCACGATGATGCCCGCGAGCAGGCTGAGTCCGGCCGCGATGGCCAGCACCCACCAGTACCGAGTCGAGGTACGTGCGCGCACGTTCGCAGTCTGGGCCATCCGCGGATGAGCGGGAATCACCCGGCCCGGGTGATTAGCGCCGGGCCAGTCCAGGTGCCATGAGTTGGAAGTCCCGGGCTCTCGACACCGCCTCGCGCCGATCCGCAGCGCCGAGCTTGCGATAGATCGAACGCAGGTGGGTCTTGACCGTGTTGACCGAGACGAACAGCTCGGCGGCGATCTCGTGGTTGGACATCATCGTCGGCAGAAAGCGCAGCACCGCCTCCTCCCTGCCGGTCAGCTCCTCGGGCAGCGCCGGACGGCTGCTCGCATGATTGCCGGCCAGCTCCAGCTCATGCAGCAGATCGTCGACGAGCGCCCGGTGCGCCGTCCCGAACCGGACTTGGCGCCGCAGCACCGGCCGAAGCGCGACGCCGTGGGCGAGCAGTGGCTGCCGGAACCCGCCCGGCTCGGCCAGGTCGAGCGCCCGCTCGATCGCAGTTGCGGCCGCCGCATGGTCCGCCAGCGCATCATGCGCGAGCGCGGTCAGCGTCCAGCTTTCGACCTCATGCGAGACCGGTAGGCGCCGGCTCCACCGCCGGGCACGGTTCAGGTGTCCCAGCGCCGCTTCGGGGTTGCCGGCCGATAGCGCCAGCCGCGCCAGCCCGATCATCGGGATGGGGGCTTCGGCCGCCGCGCGCTTTAGGTCACGCTCGGCGGCGTCGCGCTCGCCGAGTGCCGCGCGGATGATCGCGGCCTCGGTCTCGAGCAGCGCTCGCAGATCGACCCCCGCGGGCCACTCCGAGAGGCGGTCGAGGCCCCGCTCGAGCTCCTCGAGCGCCTCCCCCATCCGGCCCTGAGCGGCGCGAACCCGGGCCCGGGTCAGCCGATGGAGCGCAAGCAGCGGCGGCTCGCGGCTCCCGGTGAGGGCGATGTCGGCACGGGCGAGGGTGGCGTCGGCCTCGTCGATCTGGTTCCAGTAGAAGTGGACACACGCCATCACGGTCAGCGCCACTCCGGCCGGAGTCGATCGGGACCACCCACGTTCCACCGCGCTCGACAGCGCCGACCGAGCACGCAGCTCGCACGCTCCAAGCCGGCCGGCGAGCAGCGAACCGAGCGCCAAGTAGGCGTGGCACAGCAGGCGGACCCACTCGAGCTTCGCCTCGGTCGCCACCGCGAGCGCCCGGTCCAGGTGGCGTATCCCGACGTCGAAGTCTCCGTGCCACAGCTCGGCAATGCCGAGCGTCGAGTAGGCGAGCGCGCGAATCGCCTCGTCGTGCGGCACGAATGGCGGGAGCTCGGTGGTATCGAGCAGGCGCTCCGCGGCCTCCTGGGCCATCGTGAGATCGCCCCGCGCCCGCCCACGGTAGAGCGTCACGGCGGCATGAGCGACCTCGAATTCGCGCCGTCGCTCGGGGCTCAGCGCGCTCGCCTCCTCCTCGGCGAGGCGTAGGTAATGGTCCACATGGGCCTCGTGCCGGCCCTCCACCAGGCTCGCCGCGTAGGCCAGCGCGTACTCCGGGTCACGCTCGAGCCGTGCCGGGCCGACCTGGGCCACCAGCGAGCGCAGCATCGAGAACTCCCCCGTGGCGAGCGCTTCGGCCCAGCACGCGCGAGCCAGCTCGGCAGCGAGAGTGTCGTCATTGGACTGCACGGCGTGCCGCAGCGCAGCGATCGGAGCCCCGTGGCGGGCGTACCAGTGGGCTGCGCGCTGGTTCAGCGGCGCCACCTCACTCGGGCGCTCGTAGGCGAGCTGCGCGCGCAGCAGCTCCGCGAACAAGGTGTGCATGCGGTAGACCCCCCGCCGCTCGCCCGCCGGCGCCAGAAACGCGTGGCGGTGGGTGAGCTCGTCGAGCAGCGGCCAGCTGTCGCTGCGCCCCGTGAGCTCGGTCGCCAGTTCGACCGGCAATTCGTCGGCCACGGAAGCCCGGATCAGGAACTCGCGCGTCTCGGGCTGCTCACCGGCGAGCACCTCGGCGAGCAGATACTCGGCGACGTTCGCGTCATCCCCCGCGAACTCGTTCACGAACCGCTGCGGGTCGGGGCGATCGGCGAGCGTCGTGGCGGCCAGCCTGAGGCCGGCGGCCCAGCCCTCGGCGCGGCGCCACAGCACCTCGACGTCGTCGTCGGCCAGGTCGATGTCGAGCAGCGCGAGCAGCGCCATCGTCTCCTCGAGGGTGAAGGCGAGATCGCGCCCGCGCAACTCGACGACGTGCCCCGCCACACGCAGTCGCTCGACGCCGATCGGAGGATCGACCCGCGTAGAGATCACGAGGCGCCACCCCTGCACCGGGTGACGGAGCAGTTGGTCGAGATCGCTGTAGATCTCGGGAGACGAGCCGCGATGCATGTCATCCAATACGAGCGTGACCGGCTCGCGGCGACGCTCGAGCGCGCCGAGCAGCTCCGGCAGGACGATGTCGACCGATTCGCCCGGATGGACAGTGAGACCTGGCACCGGATCGGGACCGCCAGCATGGCGCAGTGCGGCCAGCACCAGGCTCCAGAACGAATGGCGATCGGCGTCGGGCTCATCGAGGGATACCCATGCCACCGGCGCCGCCCGGGAGGCCGCCCAGGCGCCGAGCGCGGCGCTCTTGCCGGCACCCGCGGGGGCGGCCAGGATCGTCAGCGCGTGCGCCGCGCCCTCGTCCAAGCGCGCCGCAATCCGGCGGCGGTGCAGAAAGCCGCTGGGAACCATCGGCGGCTGCAGCTTCGAATGCGCTAGCGCTGCGCTGTGTGTGTCTCCCAGCGTGGGGACCGCTCCTTATCGGCTCAGGGATGACGAACCTGGAGCCACCCGAGGAAGATTCTCCAACGGCTCCCCACTCGCCTCAATGGTGCGCGCATGCGTCTCTCGCTCGCCGTTGGTGGTGTCTGCACCCCCAGCATTCGACATGTGCACACCACAGCGGGACCAACGTACGTCGTTCCCATGTTCGTTCGCTGACCGACGCGCTACGTTCAAGCTCTACAACCGAGGTCGAGAATTCAGCGCGATGAGCGGCGTAGCAACAACCAACGGGGCAGCGACCGAGCCGGTCCGGCTGGTGATCGGCGAGGACGCCTACCTTGTCCGCGAGGCACTGACCGAGATCCTCGACAGAGTCGAGAGCATCGACGTGGTGCGCAGTTGCGAGGACCGCGACTCGCTCGTCGCCGCGATCGGCGAGGAGCACCCGGACGCGGTCCTCACCGACATTCGCATGCCGCCGACCGGCACCGACGAGGGGATTCAGGTGGCCCGGATGCTGCGCGAGACCGATCCCCAAATCGGCGTCGTCGTCCTCAGCCAGTTCGCGGATCCTCGCTATGTGCTCGAACTGCTCGAAACCGGCTCGGCGGGCCGTGCTTATCTCCTCAAGGACCGGGTCAGCGACACCACCCAGCTCGTGAGTGCGATCGAAGCGGTCGCCGCCGGCGGCTCCGTGATCGACCCGACGGTCGTCGAGCTGCTCGTGCGCGCGCGCAGCCGGACCGAGTCCTCGCCGCTGGCGACGCTCACGCCTCGTGAGAACGATGTGCTGAGCCAGCTGGCTCAGGGCGAGAGCAACGCGGCGATCGCCGCCTCGCTCTACTTGACCAAGCGCGCCGTCGAGAAGCACGTCAACGCGATCTTCATGAAGCTGGAGCTCGGTAGCCCCGACGACGTCAGCCGCCGGGTCAAGGCCGCCCTGCTGTTCCTGGCTGACGAGCCTGGGTAGCGGTTCAGACCGGCAGCATTGCCGTGACGCGGGTCCCCCGTCCGGCAACGCTCTCAAGCTCGAACGCGCCGCCGAGCCCCTCCACCCGGTCGCGCAGGCCCTCCAAGCCTCGGCCCTCACGCTCCACAGCGCCACCGAGCCCGTCATCCTCGATCTCCACCAGGAGCTTCGCCCGCGCGTGTGCGATCCGGACCCGCACATGCGAGGCCACTGCGTGCTTCTCGGCGTTGGCGATCGACTCGAGGACCACGAAGTAAGCAGTGGTCTCGACACTCTCATCGGGTCTTCCGCGGCCACCGGTCTCCCGCACGTCGACCGGCAGGCCCGCGGTGAGGGCGACGTTGCGCACGGCCCCTGCCAGGCCGGAGTGTGCGAGCGCGGGCGGCCGGATGCCATGGGCGAGCATCCGCAGCTCCTCGATCGCTGCCTGGAGCTGATCACGGGCGTCAGCGAACAACTCCGGCGCGCGAGCGGGGGCACGACGCGCGGTGTCGGCACTCAGGTTGAGGCGCGCTGCGATTGCCACCAGACGTTGCTGCGCTCCGTCGTGAAGGTCGCGCTCGAGCCGGCGTCGCTCGATGTCGGCCGCGGCAACGAGCCGCGCGCGTGACGCCCACAGGCGATCCGCGAGCGCCTCACGCTCCGACACGACAGCAGCCAGCGACAGCGTCGATAACGCCGCGACCGCGATGTACAGCTGGGTACTGAGCACCGAACGGGAGATCGAGTGGACCGCGAATGGCCCGTTGTAGTGAGTGACCCCGAAGATCGCGAAGCCCGCCACGATGACGATCGCGAGCGTCGCGCCGCGCTGGCCGAAGCGGAGCGCCGCCCAGATCAGGGCGGGGAACACGATGTAGCTCACCGGGGCACCGGTGTCGAGCCCAACCTCCGAGAGCACGACAATTGCCAGGATGAGCCCCGCTGCTTCGAGCCGGCGACCCCGTGCCCAGGTCCAGATGGGTCGGCCCCACCAGGCGAGCGCCATCGGCACCAGGATCAGCGCCCCGGTGGCGTCTCCCAGCCACCAGGTCCGCCAGATCCGCACCAGGGACGCGTCGTCGAGCACGCCGCCCACCCACAGTGAGAGCACCCCGACCGTGGCACTGACAAGCGTGCCCGCAGCGATCGCGCCGACCGTTCCAGCCACCCCGGAGACGCTGGCCAGGGGCGGGCCCCGCCGGCTGAGGCGGCGCAGGAGCACCGCGGCCAGCACGATCTCGAGCAGGTTGCCGCAGCTCTGGCCGATCGCGGAGCCGACCGGAAGCGCCCCGTAGTTGTTGACGAGCAGGTCGCCGGCGAGGACGCCGGGCCAGAGGTTCAGCCCGCCCAGGTACAGCCAGGCGATCCCAACGCCGGTGGGAAGCCACACGATCGCAGCCACCGGGCCGGCGAAGCCGAACGCGAAGCCGAGATGCGCGGCCGCGTAGTACGCCGCGATGACGCCCACGATCGCCAGCGGATACGAGTGGCGCAGCTCGGGGCCAAAGCGCTGCGGCAGAGCCCGCCGCGAGGCCAGCTGCGCCGGGTGCTCGATCGACGACTCACCAGCCATACGGCAATGATCGCACCCCTCAGCCGGATGTCCACACGCTGTCTGCGGGGGTGGGCGCCCCAGTGGCCGCATGTCGAAGGCGACATACGCCGGGTTATGCAGATGGCCACATCACGATCCGGCGAGGCAGCACTCGCTGTCCGACAGTGCCAGCTCGGCCCACACGCGGTGGCCGTCGCCGCGCTCGGTGCCCCACCGCAGCGCCACCGCGTCGACCACCTTCAGCCCGAAGCCACCGTAGCCGGCCATGTCCCCTTCGGACATCGCGGCCCGCTTGCCGGACGCGCCCGGGTCGCGGACGGAGATCGTCAGTCGTCCGGTTGCGCGGCTGACCCGGACCTGGATCTCATCGTTCCCCGAACACCCGGAGTGGATGACCGCGTTCGTGACCAGTTCGCTCGCGATCAGCATCGCATCGTCGAGGACGCGCTCGATTCCCTCGGTTTGGGCCAGCGCCTCGCGCACGACGGCAGGGGCCGTGAGATCGCAGCGAACGTCCGCGCGGAGGAGCTGCTCCACGTCGGCACTATTACCCGCGCGCGAGGAATATGAAGCCTGGCTCGCCGTTGAAGCCTGAGTCGCCGTTTGCAGCGTCCCCCGCCGGGTAATCCGATTGCCCAGAGGATCCGACACGATGTCGTCCTACTCCCTGCCCACCGAGTCGCAACGCGACTCTTCTCCCGCGGTGTTTGGGTGGATGCCGTTCCACGGCACCCATGACGTCGAGCACGTCGCCGTCGGCGGGCACCTCTGCCTGGCGACCGCAGGCGAGTTCCAGCAGGTATTCGCGGCGATTCGTCCCGGCGCCCGGGTCATCCTGCTCGACCTGAGCGCCGTGTTCTTCCTCGACTCGACCGGCGTCCACGTGATCGAGACCGCCGCCGCAGAGTTGCGGGCCCAGGGCCGTCAGCTCCTCGTCCTCCCCGGTGGCGAGACCATCCAGCGCGTATTCGAGATCACCGGCGCCCGCGAGCGCCTGGAGTTCGTCGACACCAACGCCGACTTGCGCGAGCTGCTCGCGGCCTGAGCCGCGCCGGGGCTACGGCTCGAGCTTCACAGCGGCCTCGTCGGTGGCCACCCGGAAGCTGAAGCTCTCCTCCAAGTACAGCCGCACCACCTCGGCATCGTGCGCGGTGTAGCCGATCGACAGGTCCTGACCTGACTCGAACAGGAAATCGCCGCCGCGCAGGCTGAGTACGATCGCACCCTTGACGCCCGGCGCCCAGACGATCGGCCCCTCGAGGATCTTGCGCAGGTGGTCGAGCAGCGGGTAGCCGCCCTCCTCGGCGGTCTCGACGACGAGCTTGTACTGCTCTCCCCCGAGCGCGAGCGCGTACGGGCCGCTGATGCCGTTGGAGAGGAGCGTCTCGACCGCACTCGCGACGGGGCGGGGATAGTCGTCGGGATTGGCGCCGAGCGATATCGGCGGATGCGGGGTGCCCTCGGCGATGCCGGTGATCGCGCCCGCCCAACCGTGGAACACAGCGACGTTCTCGGCCACCGCGATCTGATGGGCGGCCTTGTCGAGCGGCGCCAGATCGGCGTCCTCAGCGCCTCGATCGAAGTCGCGCAGCTCGTCGATCGAGAGCTCGAAGTCGGCGCGCACCTCGACGAGCGGAAGCACGCGACGCTGGCGTCCGGTGACGCCGGTGCAGGGAGCGTCGCCCAGCCCCTGGGTGCGGCCGAGGTTCGTCGCGGAGTACTCCCAGCCGTGAGGTCCTGAGAAGTCGACGAGCTTGCGCGCGGCCAGCGCTGGGCGCAGCCGCTCGGTCGCCTCATCGTCAAGTTCCTTCCAAGCGCCGTCGCTGATCGGCGCCAGACCGCGGAGCAGATGATTCATCGCGCCACCCCCCGGAGGCTGCCAATCCCCAACGAGCCGTCCTCAGCGGGCCCGCTGCTGCCATCGCCGTCCCCCTCGAGCGCCTCTTCTTCGGCCGCTTCGCCGTGCTCGACGACGTCGCCGGTCTGGAACAGGATCCCCTGGGCGATCTGCCGCCACACCGGGGTCCGGCGAAGCAGGTACTCGAGGTCCATCGCGAAGTGCTTGAACTCCTCGCCCTGCGCATCGCGCATGATTGCCACCGCCTCCTGATCGGTCTCGACCGCGATCCGCTGCTCATACCAACCGATCGCCTCCGCCTCCTCGGTCAGCGAGGCACACATCCGGGCAAACGTCCGCGTCGCGTGCGGGAGCTCGTCTGGCGGCTCGTGGTATTGGTCGAAACCCATCAGATCTCCTTGTCTATCTCGACGCTGCTTGGGTGGACTCTATTGCGTCGCGCTCTCCGGGTCCTCACGACGCGAGGGCGGCCCGCGCGCGCGCCGCGCGGACCTCGGAGGACAGGGTGTCGACGTCGTAGGCGCCGTAATGGCGACGGCCGTTGACGAAGAAGGTCGGCGTTCCCGATACCCCGCTGAGATCGGCTGACTCCACGTCCTCGGCGATCCGTCCCGCGCCCTTGCGCTTGCGCAGGTGGGTCCTGAACCGCTCGACGTCGAGCCCGAGCGCCTCGGCGTGAGCGAGCAGGTCGCGCAGGGTGAGCTCGTCCTGGTGGCTGAGCAATTCGTCGTGCATCTCCCAGAACTTGTCCTGCGCGGCAGCGGCCTCGGAGGCCTCGGCCGCCATCTGCGCATGGGGATGCACGTCGTTCAACGGAAGGTGGCGCCACACATAGCGCAGGTCGCCGAAGTCGCTCAGCAGCTCGCGCATCACGCCCTCCGCCTGCCCGCAATAGGGACACTCCAGATCGCCGTACTCGACGATCGTGACCGGCGCCTCCTCGGGTCCGCGGATGTGATCGCGTTCGGGGTCGACCGGGACCGCGAGATCGACGAGCGGATCGGCGGTACCGACCAGCGCACGCAGGCGGGCGCGCCGGGGCAGCATCGCCGTCACCCGTACCACCACCCAGGTGAGCGCGCAGGCTCCAACCGCAGCAGTGAGCACGCCGAGCTTGGCCTCCTCGAGCTCGTTCCCGCTGAACGCCAGCGTCGCGATCAGGATCGAGACGGTGAACCCAATGCCGGCGATCGTTCCGCCACCGAGCACCGAGGCCCAACCGACCGGCGGGCGGATCCGGCCACGGCTCACACGCGTCACCAGCCAGGCCGAGCCGGCGATCCCGATCGGCTTTCCGAGGAGATAGCCGACGATGATCCCGATCGTGATCGGCGACGAGTAGGCGCGGGACAAGAAGCCTCCGTTGATCACGATCCCCGCGTTGGCCACCGCGAACACCGGCACGATCAGATAGCTCGTGAACGGGTGGAACAGCTGCTGATAGCGCTCGTTGGGTGAGATCGCCGACCGCACGCCGGCCCGCGCGGATTGGGCCAGTTCGGACGTCGGCTGCTCGCGGAACAGCCGGAACAGGTCGGTCGCGCGCTCGAGGTCCGCCCGTGCCGCTGGATAGGCGATCGTGAGCAGGCCCATGGCCAGTCCGACCACGATGGGATCGACCCCGGACTTCAGGAACGCCACCCACGCGACCGCGGCGAGCACCGCGTACACGAGTCCGTTGTGGACGCGCCGACCCCGGACGACGAGCACGGCGGCGAACATGGCCAGGCCCACGACCAGCGGCACCGTGGACACGCTGCCCGTGTACGCGGCCACGATCACGAGGAGCGCGAACAGGTCGTCGGCGACGGCCACCGTGAGGATGAAGGCCCGCAGGCTGTCCGGGAACCGCCGGCCGACGAGCGCCAGCATTCCGAGCGCGAACGCGGTGTCGGTCGACATCGCGGTTCCCCAGCCGTGCAGGGAGGTGTGCCCCGCATTGATCGCCAGGTAGATCAGCACGGGCACCAGCATTCCCCCGATGCCCGCCGCCACCGGCAGGATCAACCGACGCCGGTCGCGCAGCTCACCGAGGTCGAACTCCCGCCGCGCCTCGAGCCCGACAATGAAGAAGAAGAACGTCATCAGCCCGCTGTTAACCCATTCCCGCAGCGTCAACGAGATGCCGTGCACGCCGACACGGATCGTCAGATGGGTGTTCCACACAGTGGTGTAGGACGGCGAATCGATGTTCGCCCACGCCAGCGCGATGAGCGTCCCGGCGAGCAGGATCGCGGCGCTCCCGGTCTCGGTGCGCAGGAAGTCACGGACGGGCGCTTCGAGGGAGCGCGCCCACGCGGTCTTCCCGGAGAACGGGGCGGGTGCGGTCGATTCGGTTGCCACGCCAGGTGGCATTTACGCAGAGGCGCTGGCCGAGCGCTACGTCGTTCAGGCGGCGAGCGCCGGCTCGAGCACGGGCTCGAGCTCGTGAGCGATCCGTCCCACGGCACTCTGCAGTGCGCCGGCGGCGAGCAGTGCGTCGGTGGCGCGGGCCAGCATTCGGCCGATGAGGCCCTGTCCGCTCACCGCCACGCGCGCCCGGAGCTCGCTCCCACGGGCGACGGCCCGGGCGACGTACTCGACGTCGATCCGGATCGGTCCGCTCGCCTGCAGGGCCAGCCGGCCATCCTCGGCCTCGGCCACGGTGACGTCGAACGCCAGCGCCCGGCCGGCGAGGAACCCGCACACCCGGACCTCGTCACCGGCTTCGAGCCGGTCGCCAGCGAAGTCGACGATCTCGAACGGGACCGGCGTCCAGCGCGCGATCGCCTCCGGGCGGGTCAGCAGCTCGAGCACGTCGTCCGGCAGCCCACCCATATTCGTATGTGCGACCCAGGTTCCCATCTGCTCCCCTCGCATCTACGTCTGCGAAGCCGTGTCGGATCAGAAGACCGACCCCGGCACGGAGAATCATCGGTCTCCGCGAGGACCGGATCGTGTGACATGTGTCGCAGGCGCGAGTCTCAGGACGTGGGGGCGGCCTGCGACGGGACGCCCGCATTGTTCCGCCGGCGCCCGCGAAAGCCCCGCATCCTCCCGGCCGCCCTGCCGGGAAGTTCCTTCTTCGGCAACGTCTCGATCCCCTCGGTCCGCATCGCCAGCGAGATCAGTGCGCGATCGCGGACGCGCTCATATGCGCGGCGCCGGAAGCGGCGCTCACGGTCGCTGCGGCGGTGCTCACACGCCCGCTCGAGCTCACCCCACCGCCGCACCGCGAGGAGCGCCTCTGGGATCTGGCTCTCGAAGGCCCGGCACACATCGAGCGCGCAGGGCTCACCCGCTCCCTGCGCGTTGCAACCGTGACCTGGCGGGCAACACCAGCGCATGATGGTTTCCTACCCGGATGGGGCTGAACTAGTCTCGCGACGGGGCTGGACTAGTCCCGCGGCGGGGCGGATCAGCTGTCGGCGAGCCTGCGCAGCACCTCCACCGCGCGCGCGAGAATCTCCCGCTCCTCGTCGCTGACCTCGCTGGCGATCATGCTCGCCAGCCAGCCCACGCGTCGCTCCCGGTCGGCTCGGAGCACCTCGCGTCCGGCGTCGGTCAGCTCGACCAGCGCCCGCCGGCGATCGCCGGGGTCGGGGCGGCGGGTCACTCGCCCCTCGGCTTCCAGTTCGCTGACCGTCTGCGCCATTGACTGCGGGCGCATCCGTTCGGCCACGGCGAGCTCCGACACGGTCCGGGGCCCCTCGCGATCCAGCCGCCCGAGCACCGCACCTTGAGACAGCGGAAACCCATGCTCGGCCCGGAGCCGCCTGACCAGCTGCCCGAGGACGACGCGCAGCTCGCTAGCGACGAACGCTGGATCTGCCCGGTTGGATGTCGCGCGAGAAAGCACAGGCTACCTGCACAGTTTGCCTGTATAATTCTAACCCGTGGAGAACGACCGGTACAAGTGGATCGCGCTTTCCAACACGACACTCGCGGTCTTGCTGGCGACGCTCGATCTCTCGATCACCCTGATCGCGATGCCGGACATCTTTCGCGGCATCCACCTCGATCCGCTCGTCTCCGCCAACAGCCTCTACCTGCTGTGGATGATCCTCGGCTACATGGTCGTGGGCAGCGTCCTGATCGTCAGCCTCGGTCGGCTCGGCGACATGTTCGGGCGGGTGCGGATCTACAACCTCGGGTTCGTCATCTACACCGTGGCCTCCCTGATCCTGACCGTGGACTGGCTGACCGGGCGCGCCGGGGCCACCTACCTGATCGTCTTCCGGCTGGTTCAGGGCGTCGGCGGAGCCTGCCTGATGGCCAACTCGGCCGCGATCCTCACCGATGCGTTCCCGGTCAACCAGCGTGGGATGGCGCTCGGGATCAACAACATCGTCGGCGTCAGCGGCATGTTCGTGGGCCTCGTGCTCGGTGGACTGCTCGCGCCGGTCAACTGGCGACTGGTGTTCCTCATCTCCGTGCCGGTGGGCCTGTTCGGGACGGTCTGGGCCTACCTGAAGCTCCGGGAGGTCTCCGAGCCGCGCCGCAGCCGCGTCGACTGGTGGGGCAACATCACGTTCGGTCTTGGCCTCGTCTTGCTGATGGTGGCCGTGACCTACGGAATCCGGCCGTACGGGTCGAGCAACACGGGCTGGGCCAGCCCCCGGGTGATTGCCCTCCTGGCCGGGGGCGTCGCATCCCTCGCGGCTTTCGTGTTCGT
This sequence comes from Solirubrobacteraceae bacterium, assembly GCA_036494115.1. Taxonomy (GTDB): domain Bacteria; phylum Actinomycetota; class Thermoleophilia; order Solirubrobacterales; family Solirubrobacteraceae; genus Palsa-465. The sequence goes on from DASXOS010000110.1 coordinate 27,903, forward strand.
CGAGCGCCGCGCCACCGACCCGATGTTCAACCTGCACCTGTTCCGGATCCGCGCATTCACGTTCGGCACGCTGTCGACCTTCCTGGCGGCGCTGGCCCGCGGCGGCCTGATGTTCATGCTGATCATCTGGCTCCAGGGCATCTGGCTCCCGCTCCACGGTTACGACTTCACCAAGACCCCGCTGTGGGCCGGGATCTACATGCTGCCGCTCACGGTCGGAATGTTGACCGCGGGGCCCGCATCGGGCTACCTGTCTGACCGCTTCGGCGCGCGGGGGTTCGCGACCGGCGGGATGATCGGCGCCGCGGTCAGCTTCGGCATGCTGCTGCTGCTGCCGATCAACTTCTCGTATCCGGCGTTCGCCGCGATCCTGTTTCTGAACGGGGTCTCGATGGGCATGTTCGCCTCGCCCAACCGCGCCGCTGTCATGAACAGCCTCCCCAAGGCGCATCGCGGCGCCGGCGGCGGGATGAACCAGACCTTCCAGAACTCGGCCCAGGTGGTCTCGGTCGGGGTCTTCTTCTCGCTGATGATCGCGGGGCTGTCGGCCACGCTCCCGGGCGCGCTCGGGCCGGGGCTCCAAGCACACGGCGTTGCCGCGAACGTGGCGAGCAGCGTCGCCCATCTGCCGCCGGTGTCGATCCTGTTCGCCGCGTTCCTGGGCTATAACCCGATTCAGCACCTGGTTGGCAACCACGCCCTCGCGACACTCTCGGCGCACAACCACGCGCTCATCACCGGCCGGGAGTTCTTCCCCAACCTGATCTCCGGACCCTTTCAGAGCGGACTTCGCGAGGCGTTCGGCTTTGCCATCGTTGCCTGCCTGATCGCCGCCGCGGCGTCGTTGCTGCGCGGCGGCAAGTACGAGCACGCCGACGAGCCGACCGAGCCGGTGGCGCCGGCCGCGGCGCCGAGCCCGGCGCCCGCGGCAGCCCATGTCGCAGCCGTCCAGGCCTCAGGTGCGGCGCACGCCTCCGAGCCAGCCCGAGTCGCGCACGCCTCCGAGGGCACCCGGGGGGCGCACGCCGCCGAGCCGGCCCGGCCCCGATCCCATCCCAGACCCGAGGAGCAACATGCGAATTGAGTGGTATGGCCAGTCCGCGTTCCGGCTGACCGGAGACGACGCCACCGTGTTCATCGATCCGTTCGGCGACGTCAGCGGCCTCGCCTCGCGCGGCATCGAATTCAATTACCCCCCGCTCGACGGCGTCGACGCCGACCTCGTCCTGATCAGTCACGAGCACGCCGATCACAACGGGCTCGAGTCGGTGGGCGGCTCCCCGGAGGTCCTGCGCTCGACCGCCGGCAAGCTCCAGTCTCCGATCGGCGACGTGGTCGCCGTCTCCTCCGAGCACGACGAGGCCGCCGGAACCGAGCGCGGCCACAACACGATCTTCGTCTTCACCCTCGACGGGGTGCGCGTCGCCCACTTCGGCGACTTCGGCCAGACCGCCCTGCGCGACGAGCAGGCCAGCGCGATCGGTGAGATCGACCTGCTGATCCTCCCGATCGGCGGCGGCCCCACGATCGGGGCTTCGCAGGCCGCCGAGATCATCGCCCGCCTGCGGCCACGCTGGGTCGTCCCGATGCACTACCGCACGCCCCGGATCGGCTTCCTCGAGACCGCCGACGCCTTCCTCGAGCAGATGGACAACGTGCAGCGGCTCGACCAGCCCTCGTTCGACACCGCCGAGCTGGCCGCGAATGGCGGGCCGCTGGTCGTCGTCCCCGCCGCGCCCTAGGTCGCTCGGCCGCCGTCGCGGGCGCATGCTTTTTGCAGAGAAGTGGCTCGAAAATCCGAGCCATGTTGCACCTCGCACGAATATCGTGCCTTTCGTCGTAGGGGCACCCCTCCCGCGCGCGATTGTTTGCGAAATGCACGCTCCCTGGCCGCTCGGGCGTCTATCTGCGGCTACGGCTGAATGGCAGCGGCGTTCTTCGGGCGCCGCCCGGACTGGCTAGCCCGGTGGGGTTTAACGGCGCATCGAAGAGGACGTTGGGGTTCGGTCGCGGGCGGCATGCGAGATCACGACCACAGCTCGTCAACTCCGCCGTGGCCCGGAGCGATTGTCGAGCTGTTGCTCTGTCGCGCACGTAGCTCGACACTCGCCCGGATTCCGTCGAGTTTGTCGAGCTGTGGTCGTAAGACGCGTCGAGGGTCCTCATCCCTCCCCTTCAAAGCGCCTTAAACCCGATCGCGTCCGCCACCCCGGGCGGCGCCGCAAGAACGCGCCAGCGCCCGAGCCGGGACGCCAGAGTCCTTAGGGCTCGATGATGTTCCCAGGGTCGGGCCGCAGCTCGGGTGGCGCCTGGCTGTAGTCGCCGAACGGCCCATCGCGCTGCTCGATCGCCGCGCGGACGCCCTCGCGCTCCGCGGTCGAGATCCACTCGAGCGCGTCTGGTGTGTTGCGCATGAGGCCGTCGAGGATCGTCCCGAGCGTCTGCGCCGAGCCCAGGCCCATGTTCTCGTAGGCGTGGTTGACGCACAGCTTCATCGCTGCGAGCTGCGAAGCGGGGACACCGGCGAGCTCGTCGGCGAGCTGCGCCACCGTGGCCTCGAGCTCGGCGAACGGGACCGCTCGGTTGATCAGCTCGATCTCCGCCGCCATCCGCCCGGTCAGGGGCCGCCCGGTCAGCGCGTGCTCCTTGGCCTTGGCCAGCCCGAGCCGGTAGATCCACATGTTCGACAGGTAGGCCCCCCACATCCGGCTGTAGGGAGTCCCGATCACGGCGTCCTCGCTGGCCACGATCAGGTCGGCGCACAGCGCGAAGTCGCTGCCGCCGCCGACGCACCAGCCGTGCACCTGGGCGATCACTGGCTTCGGCGCGCGCCAGATGCTCATCAGCTTCTGGGTCGGCGCGAGCTGCGGGGCGGTGGCGAACACGAAGTCCTTGCCTGGGTCCCACCGGCCATCGGTCTCGACATACCGGCGCCAGTGCTCGAACCCGCCACCGAAGTCGTAGCCGGCGCAGAATGCGCGGCCCGCCCCCCGGAGCACGATCACCTTGACGCGCTCATCCCGGGTTGCCTCGGTCACCGCCGACTCGACCTCATCGGGCATCGGCGGCACGATCGTGTTGAGCTGCTCGGGCCGGTTCAAGGTGATCGTTGCCACCGGACCGGCGGTGGCGTACAGGATCGTTTCGTAGACGGGCATCGCCAGGGACGAATATCAGTGTCATTGCCGCGGCGTCAAACGCTCGTCGAGCGCGACCGCCCGTGGTGCGTTTAGAAGCTCCCTCGCGGGTAGGTAGCGGCGCATGGAGAGAGGGTGGTCGGCGTGCTGAAGCTGAACCTGAGCGCGATCGACTACGGCATCCTGATCGTCTACTTCTGCGTCGTGCTGGGGATCGGGTTCGTCGCCCGGCTGTTCATCAAGTCCGACCTCGACTTCTTCCTCTCCGGGCGCGCGCTGCCGGCGTGGATCACCGGCCTGGCGTTCATCGCCGCAAACCTGGGCGCGCTCGAGATCCTCGGCCAGGCCGCCAATGGCGCCCAGTACGGCGCCGCCGCGCTGCACTACTACTGGATCGGCGCCGTCCCGGCGATGGTGTTCCTCGGGCTGTTCATGATGCCCTTCTACTACGGGGCCAAGGTCAGATCGGTTCCCGAGTACTTACGGCTGCGCTTCAACGAGGCTGCGCACGCTTTCAACGCCGGCACGTTCGCGATCGCCACCGTTCTCATCTCCGGCGTCAACCTGTTCGCGCTGGCGCTGATCATCCACCTGCTGCTCGGTTGGTCGATCGCGATCGCGATCCTGGTGGCGGCCGCGCTGGTGCTCGTCTACATCACGCTCGGCGGCCTCACGTCCGCCATCTACAACGAGGTGCTCCAGTTCTTCATCATCGTGGCCAGCCTGCTGCCGCTGACGATCGTGGCGCTCCACGCCATTGGCGGCGTCAACGGGCTCAAGGACAAGGTGAGGAACTTCAAGCCGCTCGGCGAGGCCGGCCTGCACGCCTGGAAGGGCCTCGGCATCCACCACGTCACCAACCCGATAGCCGCAGACTGGGTGGGGATTGTGTTCGGACTCGGGTTCGTGCTCAGCTTCGGCTACTGGACGACGAACTTCGCCGAGGTCCAGCGGGCACTGTCCGCGCGCAACATGTCGGCTGCCCGGCGCACCCCGCTGATCGGCGCCTACCCCAAGATCTTCCTGCCCGCGATCATCATCCTCCCGGGCCTGATCGCGGTCCTCACGGTCAAGGGCCTCGGCGGCACGAGCGTCAACCTCCAGTACAACACCGCGATCCCGCACCTGATCGGCAACTACCTGCCCGAGGGGATGCTCGGGCTGGCCGTGACCGGGCTGGTGGCCGCATTCATGGCCGGCGTCGCCGCCAACGTCACCTCGTTCAACACGGTGGTGACCTACGACCTGATCCAGGCCTACTTCGTCAAGGATCGCGACAGCGCCTATTACCTACGCGCCGGCCGGCTGGTGACGATCGGCGGAATCCTGATTTCGATACTCACGGCGTTCATCGCCAAGGGCTACTCGAACATCATGAACTACATCCAGACGCTGTTCTCGATCTTCAACGCGCCGCTGTTCGCGACGTTCATCATCGCGATGTTCTGGAAGCGCGCGACGGCTTGGGGCGGCTTCTTCAGCCTTGTGGCGGGTACGGCCGCGGCATACGCCACCAACCGTCTGGCCGCGTACCACGTGGTCTTCCACTTTGGCTCGGCGCTGAGCGCGAGCTTCTGGCAGGCGATCATCGCGTTCATCGCCGGTGGCGTCGTCCTGGTCGTGGTCTCGCTGGTGACGAAGCCAAAGCCCGAGGAGGAGCTGCGGGGACTCGTCTGGGGGCTCACCCGCAAGGAGGAGCGCGAGGTCAACGAGGACCCGCGCGACAAGCTGTGGTGGCGCTCGCCGTGGTTGCTCGGCGGCGTCGCGATTGCCATCCTGATCGTGCTGAACATCATCTTCATCTGAGGTAGGCGCAATGGCTGAACCCGAGAGACCGTTCGGAGTACCCGGCTCCTCCCCTGAGGGCGAGAACCCGGATGCGTCGCAGATGAGCGACGAGGAAGAGGCCGAGGCCGCCCGCAATCAGAACCGCTTCGACATCCGCCGCCTGATCGGCGCGCTGTTCGTGTTCTACGGGATCGTGCTCACGGTTCTCGGGATCGTCGGCTCGCATCACGTCAAGACCAAGGCGGCCGGGATCAACATCGACCTGTGGACCGGGATCGGGATGCTGATCTTCGGGGGGCTGATGATCTTCTGGGCGCTGGCCCGGCCCGTGGCACCCGAACCGCCCGAGACGCGGGGCCAGGGCTCCGGGCGGATCCGGCGCGCCCCCGCCACCTGATCGGAGATCTACTCGGGTCCAGCGGCGAGGTCGTCGATCAGGCCCGCTAGCCGGACGAGCAGATCGGGCACCATCGCTCGTTCGTGGTCGGGCAGGTTCTCGTAGAACCCGAGCGTCCGCGTGCGGACCCAGCCATCCTGCTCGGAGAGCAGCGCGCGGCCGTGGTCGGTGAGGGTGACCGTGACCGCTCGCCGGTCCTCGGCGGCGCGGTCGCGCCGGACGATCTCGCGGCGCTCGAGGGCGTCGAGGATCCGCGTCGCCGTCGAGGCCGTGATGCCGGCGTCGCGCGCCAGCTCGCGCACGCGTGCGCCATGGCGCTCACTCAGTCCCGCGAGCAACGCGTACTGAGATAGGGTCAGCTCGCGCTCGCCGCCGCGCGCCGGCGCCCCGCGGGCTCTGCGGACCGCCTGGACGAACGTGTCGAACGCAGCCAGGAAGGCATTGGCGGCGCCGTGATCCCCGTCGAATGACACAGTTGCCGAGCGTACAACCACTGCTACTATTTGGCATGCCAAGCGTATGTCCCCAGTCAGCGGAGATGGAGCACATCATGTTCCGCAATATCCTCGTCAGCGTGGATGGCTCGCCGCACGCCGAGCGTGCGCTGTCCGAAGCCATCGACATCGCCACTGAATCGCGCGGCCGCGTGACGCTGCTGACGGCCGTCAGCACTCCCCCACCGTGGGCCTACAACCCGGTTAGCGCAGGTGTCCTGCAATCGCTGGCCAGCGAGCTCGCGCACGAATCCGAAGAGGTCCTCCGCGCCGCCGTCGAGCGGGTCCCGAACTCGATCCCGGTGACCTCGATCCTCAGCCACAAGCCGGTCCGCAAGGCGCTGATGTGCGAGCTCTCCAGCGGCCGGCACGACCTGCTGGTGATGGGCTCGCGCGGGCGCAAGGCGGTCCAGGCCTCGCTGTTCGGCAGCGTCAGCCACTTCGCCCTGAACCACAGCCCGATCCCAGTGCTCGTGATTCACGAGAACGACGCGCCCAAGAGCGGCGCCCGCCGGCTCGCCGAGGCCGGCCTTCCGCTCCAGGAACCGGGCCCCGGCGGAGCGCTTTCCACCGCCTGACCGGGACGCCGAGAGCCCGCTTCACCCCTCTGTAGCATGGGCGGATGCCCAGCTCGCTTGCCACTCCCCCCATCGAGCAGAGCTTCGAGCAGTACCGCAAGGAACTGACGGGATACTGCTACCGAATGCTCGGCTCCCCGTTCGAGGCCGAGGACGCCGTGCAGGACACGTTCGTGCGCGCGTGGCGCGGCTATGACCGCTTCGAGGGCCGTTCCGCCGTCCGCTCGTGGCTGTACCGGATCGCCACCAACGTCTGCCTCGACATGCTGAACAGCCGCCAGAAGCGCGCCCGGCCCGTCGACATGGGGCCGGCCTCGCCGCCGGTTGAGGCCAGTCTCAACACGCTGCCCGAGGCCACCTGGATGCAGCCGATCCCGGATGCGCTCGTGATGCCGGAGTCGGCGGATCCCGCCGAGCAGGCCATGACCCGGGAGACGATCCGCCTGGCGTTCGTAGCCGCGCTCCAGCACCTGCCCGCCCGCCAGCGCGCCGTGCTGATCCTGTGCGAGGTGCTGCGCTGGCAGGCGCGCGAGGTCGCCGAACTGCTCGATACGAGCGTCGCGTCGGTCAACAGCGCGCTTCAGCGGGCCCGGGCGACGCTCGAGAGCCGCGCCGTGAGCGCCGAGGACCCCGTGTCCCCGATGGACGCGGCCCAGCGCGAGCTGCTCACCAAGTACGTGGACGCGTTCGAGCGCTACGACATCGATGCCCTGACCTCGCTGATCCAGGAGGACGCCGTTCAGTCGATGCCGCCCTTCGACATGTGGCTCAAGGGCCGCGACGACATCTTCGCCTGGTGGGTCGGCCCCGGGATCGCCTGCAAGAACTCCCGGGTGCTGCCCGCCGGCCTGGCGAACGGGACCGTGGCGTTCGGCCAGTACAAGCCGAGCGAGTCCGGCAGCGGCTATGACCCGTGGGCGATCCAGGTGCTGGAGCTCGAGGGCGACCGCATCGGCGAGTTCACATTCTTCCTCGAGCCTCAGCGTCTCCTTCCGCTGTTCGGCCTTCCGCCCCGGTTGGACGCGGATGGCCAGCCGGACACGTAGGCATCTCCGGCAGCACCTCCGCGAGCCCCATGAACTCCAGCAGCGCCCGCAGCTGCTTCGATGAGCCGCGCAGTACGAACCGGCATCCATGCCTTCGCCCCGCGAGCGCGAGCCGCGCCAACGCGTCGGCTGCCACGGCGTCACCGGGGAGCCCGGCCACGTCGCACACGACCGTCTCAGGACCCGCGCAGGCGAGCAGCCGGCACGCTCGCGCAAAGAGGCCGGGCAGATCCGAGCGCAACAGCGGACCGCGCACCTCGAGCACGACCTGAGGAGGTCCCATCTCGTTATGACCGGTTGTGGCGCTCGAACTCATCGCTGCGAAGATTCCGGTGATGGACGCGATGAGGCTCGCCCGGGATTTCGAGCGCCGCACGATCGAGCTGACCGCCGACGAGTTCGTCGCGATCGGCTGCGGGTTCTTGGTCACGAGGCCGTCGCAGCCCCAGGTGTGGAGCCTCAACCACCTTCGCATCACGCAGCCGGTGACTCTTCAGGAGCTGGAGGCGCTGGCCGACGAGCACCTCTCGTCGCTGCCCTACCGCCACGTCGTGCTCGAGCACGAACCGACCGGGCGGCTGCTCGAGGACCCGCTCCGCGACGCGGGCTGGAGGGTCGAGCGCGAGGTCGTGATGGAGTTGAGGCGGCCGCCCGACCAAGAAATCGACACCAGCATGGTCATCGAGGCCGGCGAGGAGGAGATGCTCGCGCTGATGGCGCGCTGGCATCTGGAGGGGCCGGAGCAGGTCTCGGACGCGGGGCTGCACCAGCTCTACGAGCACGGCCGGCGGGAGAACCGCGCGTTGCGCGACCGCAATTTTGCGATCCGCAGCCCCGACGGGGGCCTGGCCGCGATCACGAAGTTGCGTCAGGCGGACGGGGTCGCGCAGCTCGAGGACGTGTACGCCGCGCCCGAGCACCGGGGCCGTGGTTATGGCCGCGCGCTCGTCACCCACGCCGCTGCGGTGGCGCGCGCCGGAGATCACCAGCTCCGCTTTATCGTCGCCGACGACAACGATTGGCCCAAGCTGCTCTACGGGAAGGTGGGGTTCGATCCGATCGGGTGGACCTGGTCGGTCCACAGAAGCCCAGGGTCCTGACATGTCCGCGTCCTGGTTGCAAAGCAACCAGGCCGCTGTATGGTCTGACGCAGGGCGTGCAGTGGTCACTGCCGCGCAGACAGTGCGCTCCGGCCGTTGCGCGTACGCTTAGCCCAAGTGGAATTTGCACACATGCCCGAGCCGGCCCCCGGCGCGCACGATCTGGTTGTGATCGGCGCCTCGGCGGGCGGCGTCGAGACCCTTCGCCGACTCGTTTCCGGACTGCCTTCGGACCTCGATGCGGCCGTGTGCATCGTGGTGCACATCGCGCCCACCAGCCCGAGCGCCCTGGCCTACATCCTGGAGCGCGCCGGACCGCTGCAGTGCGCTCAGGCCACCGGTGGCGAAGTTCTGCGGGCTGGCAGGATCCTCGTGGCGCCGCCCGACCGGCATCTCGTGATCGAGGACGGCCACGCGCGCCTGACCGTCGGACCCCGCGAGAACGGCCACCGGCCCGCGGTCGATGCCCTGTTCCGATCGGCCGCCGCCGCGCGCGGCGCCGGCGTGGTCGGCGTGATCCTCACGGGGAACCGCGATGATGGCACCGCTGGGCTCGCGGCGATCAAGGCCGCTGGCGGCGCGGCGATCGTCCAGGACCCCGGCGAGGCGCTGTACTCCGGAATGCCGACGAGTGCGATCGCCAACGTCGCGGTCGACGCGGTCGTGTCCTCCCCTCAGATCGCGGATGCCATCGCGGACATGGTGAAGGGCGGCGATCCTCCACCCCCCAAGCCAACCGACCCGGAGAAGTGGGTGGACGAGCAGGATGCTTCGATCTCCTGCCCGGAATGCGGGGGTGTCCTCGAAGCCGAGCGGGAAGCGGGCGTCGAGCAGTGGCGCTGCCAGGTGGGCCATCGTTACTCGCAGGAGAGCCTTGCCGAGTCCCAGGCGGCAAGTGTGGAGGCGGCGCTCTGGACAGCGATCCGCGCACTGCGGGAACGCGGCGACCTGCTCGAGCGGCTTGCCGGGCAGTGCCAGGCGCGGGGCCAGCTGCGGTCGGCTCGCTCGTTTCGGAGCAAGGCCGAGGACGCCAGAAGCCACGCAGATCAGGTCCGCCGCGCGCTGACCGGTGCCGCCACCACGAGCCTGGGATCGCTCTCTGAGGGCGAGGACGACGAGGAGCTCGCGGAGAGCGCGACGGGCTGATGGCCAGCACTGAGAAGACAACGCTGGACGGGCTGCTCGAGTTCGTCAAGGAGACGCGCGGGTTCGACTTCACGGGCTACAAGCGCGCGAGCATCGAGCGCCGCGTGGCCAAGCGCATGGAGGATGTCGGCGTCCAGCACTACGACGACTATCTCGACTACTTGCAGCTTCACGGCGAGGAGTTCGCCGAGCTGTTCAACACGATCCTGATCAACGTCACCGGGTTCTTCCGTGATATGGAGACGTGGGACCACCTCGCGGACGATGTGCTGCCGCAGATCGTCGCCGCGTTGCCGGCGGACGCGCCGCTACGGATCTGGTGCGCCGGCTGCTCCTCGGGCGAGGAGGCGTACACGATCGCGATGGTCGTGGCCCGGGTTCTCGGTGACGACGGCTTCCGCAACCGCGCCAAGATCTACGCGACCGACGTCGACGAGGAGGCGCTCGACTATGCCCGCCACGGTGCGTATCAGCCCCGTCAGGTCGAGGCGGTGCCACGCCAGGCCCTGGAGCGATTCTTCGAACGCACCGATCAGCGCTATGTGTTCCGCAAGGACCTACGGCGGTGCGTGATCTTCGGGCGCAACGACCTCGTCCAGGACGCGCCGATCTCGCACATCGACGTGCTGGTGTGCCGCAATACGCTCATGTACTTCACCGCGGACACGCAGGCGCAGATCCTGCGCCGCTTTCACTTCGCGCTCGAAGATCACGGCGTCCTGTTCCTCGGGAAGTCCGAGATGCTGATCACACACGCCGATCTGTTCACCCCGGTCGATCTCAAGCGCCGGGTGTTCCGCAAGGTCGTTCGCCCGACGCTCCGCGACCGGGTCCGGTCGATCGCGTTCGCGCCGGGCGAGGGTGCCGCAGCGGCGGCGACCGACAGCCTCCGTGAGGCGGCCTTCGAGATCGGCGGGCCGGCGGAAATCGTGCTTGACGCCGAGGGATCCCTGGTGATGGCGAATGACGCAGCACGCCGAATGTTCGACTTGGGCGTCAACGACTTCGGGCGACCGCTCCAAGATCTCGAGATCTCATATCGTCCAATCGAGCTTCGTCCCCACCTGGACACGCTGAAGAAGGAAGCGAAGACGCTCGACCTGACGGACCTACGCTGGGAACTGGGCGACCAGCAGCGAACTCTCGATGTCAGGCTGACGCCGCTCCTCGGCGACGGCATCGTGCTGGGCACGAGCGTCGCCTACACCGACACGACCCAGACCAACCGGCTCGAGGAGAAGCTCGCGAGCTCCCGCCGAGAGCTGGAGCAGGCCTACGAAGAACTCCAGTCGACGGTCGAGGAGCTCGACACGACGAACGAAGAGCTCCAGTCCACCAACGAAGAGCTCGAGACCACGAACGAAGAGCTCCAGTCCACCAACGAAGAGCTCGAGACGATGAACGAGGAGCTCCAGTCCTCTAACGAAGAGCTCGAGACGATGAACGACGAGCTCCGCCATCGCACACTCGAGCTCGACGACATCAATTTGTTCTTGGAGAAGATCCTGTCGACGATCGGCTTGGCCATGGCGGTCGTCGACCGCGATCAGCGCGTCCAGATCTGGAACAGCCAGGCTCGGGACCTCTGGGGCTTGCGCGCCGACGAGGCCGAGGACCAGCATCTGCTGTCGCTCGACATCGGCCTACCGCTCGAGAAGCTCCGGCCTCAACTACGGGCGGCGCTCAACGGTGATTCCGACCGTCAGGAGGAGGTCCTCGACGCCATTGACCGCCGGGGCCAGCCGTTTCGATGTCGTGTCACCCTGTTGCCGCTCAAGAGCGTCAACCTGAACGGCCATTCCGGACTGATCCTGATGATGGAGGCGGTTTCGTGACCCGGTGGGCGGAGATACGCTGCCGCACCGCGAGACAGCGCTCGCGTGTTGCGCGCGCCGCGTCGAGTTGCGCGCGGACGCGTTCACGCGCACGCAGGTGCTCGTGACGTAGGACGTCAAGCGTCCTCAGCAGGTCTTCGCGAGCCAGGGCAGGACGCCGCTCGCCTGTGCCGCCCCACCACACCGGGCTCTCCAGTGGCTGCAGCGTGGGCGCATCGATGACGCCGGCGGTGGCCTTGCCGATGCCAGGGGGCGGCTCCAGCAGTAGCCAGCCGCGGTTCTGTCGCACGATCGCGCCGCGTTCACTGAGGTCCCCGAGCGCGAGCGTCACCGTGGGCCGCCGGGCACCGATCAGGGCCCCGAGCGTTTCATGTGTGAGTGACACCGGGAGCGCCGTCCCGGCCGGCCCGACGTGCCCCCAGGACTCGGCGAGCAGCCACAGGAGGGACAGGATCCGCTGATCGACGCGGGGAAGCTGGGAGATCGCCAGCTGGGCGGCGAGCCGCTCCGTCTGCTCGCCGACCCGGACGTAGATTCCCGCGGCGAGCGGGGGCCAGCGCCGCACGGCCGCCAGCACCTCGTTCCCCAGAATCGCCATCCGCGCGGGACCGGTGGCGCTGCAGGTTGATTCGCCCAGGAGCATCGAGCGCGGCACGCCGGAGACGAAGACGAAATCGCCTGGTCCGAGCAGCCTCACCGTGACCTGGTCCCCGATGTGGAGCCGGTGCATGATCATGCCTTCCAGCATCAGAGCCCCGAACGCGGCCTGCTCCCGGAGCAGCGGGGTCGCTTCGAACGGGCCCTTCTTCACATCGACGGCCGACACACGGAGCTGGCGGGCTCCGAGGCGATCCTGGTCAGTCAGAAACCTGCCGACGTCGGGGTCGGCCTCCAGCAGTCTGACCGTCATTGAGGTCTCCGTCATCAGATGAACCTCTACCCGCTGGTTCGACCTGTACTGCGGGGGGCAATAGTAGTCCATGGATGACGCCGACCTCAGGTCCCGCGGGCACGAACGCGAGCGGCGCGCAGCCGAGCGCGAGCAACAGGCACTGGAGCGCAAGCAAGTCGCCGAGCAGGAGGCCCTCCAGGCGCCGTCCCGCGAGGAGGAGCACCTGAGCCTTGATGAGGCCGCCACGCACGAGGTGGCCGCCAGGCTCCACCACGAGGCAGCCGAGCTTCAACGCCGTCACGTCCGCGAACACGAGGACGAATAGAGGGCGGA
>DASXOS010000111.1:0-47583 GCA_036494115.1 Solirubrobacteraceae bacterium
AGCGCCGCCATGCTCGAGAACGGCGGCGGCAGCATCATCAACACCTCGTCCGGCGGCGGCATCCGCGGGCTCGGGAACATGTCGGCGTACGTCGCCAGCAAGCATGCGGTGCTCGGCCTCACCCGGACGGCGGCGGGTGAGCTCGGCACCAGCGGGATCCGCGTCAACGCGATCTGCCCGGGCCCGACGGCAACCCGCATGATGGAGTCGCTCGAGCGCCAGCACGAGTCGGTCGGGATCTCCGCCGACGACGCGCACGCGTTCCTCGAGACTCGGATCCCGATGCAGCGCTACGGCCGTCCCGAAGAGATCGCGGAGCTGGTCGCCTACCTGGCATCGGATGCCGCCTCGTTCATCACCGGCTCGACGCTCACGGTCGACGGCGGCCGCACCGCGGTCTGATTCCGCCGCCCGTGATCACCGTCGCCGAGGCGCTCGCGCGAGCGCGCGCCGACGAGTTCGGCGCGATCTGGGCGGTGGCCGAGGAACGGGCGGCCGCAGTCCCCAGCGCGAGCGGACCGCTGGCAGGAGTGCCGTTCGTGGTCAAGGACAACTTCGACCTTGCGGGGCTGCCCACCACGGGCGGCCTTCCCGGTCCCCGCGCCCCGGCGAGCGACGACGCCGAAGCCGTCCGGCGGCTGGAGCGCGCCGGCGCCGTGCCCGTCGCCAAGACGGCGCTCGACCCCCTGGCCTGGACGACGAGTGGGCAGGCGCCGGGATTCCCACCCTGCCGCAACCCCACGGGGGCCGAGCTGAGCCCGGGCGGCTCGTCGTCGGGATCCGCGGTCGCCGTGGCGGCCGGGATCGCGCCGCTGGGGCTCGGGACCGACACGGCCGGCTCGGTGCGGATCCCTGCGTCGTACTGCGGGATCGTCGGCCTCAAGCTCGCCCCGGACGAGCAGCTTCTGGGGGGCTGTCTCCCGCTCGCGCCGAGCTTCGACTCGGCGGGGATCCTGGGCCGCTCGGTGGCCGAATGCCGAGCCGCGTACGCGGCGCTGACGAGACCCTCACCGGCGACCCCGAGCACCGCCACGCCGCGCCGCGTCGCCGTGATCAGCGACCTCTTCGATGCGGCCGAGGGCGAGGTCCGTGACGCGTTGGCTCCGGTGGTGGCGCGGCTCGAGGGCCGTGGAATCGCCGTCGAGCGCGTGGCCCTCGACTACTGGGCTCCGGGTCTCGGGCTACCGCTCGCCGTCGAGTTCGCGTATGCCTGGTCGGCCCGGTGCGAGGCCGAGCCCGAGCGCTTCCCCGACGCCATCGTCGAGAGCATCGAGATGGCGCTGACGGTGGCCCCCGAGCGCTACCAGGCGCACCTGTCAGAGCTCCGGGAGGCGCGGATCGACGTGACGAACCGCCTCGGCGGCTACGCCGCGCTGCTCAGCCCGACCGTCCCGACCGTCGTCCCCACCCTCGAGAACGAGCGGGTCAAGACCTCGACCCGGTTCACCCGGATCTTCAACGCGCTCGGCTGGCCGGCGATCAGCGTCCCGGCGGCGACCGACACAGCGGGACGACCGGTCGGGCTGCACATCGCCAACGCCGGCGACGTGGCGGCGCTGCTCGACGTCGCCGGCCTCATCTAGAACAGGGCGCGCACATCGGCGGCCACGACCTTGCCCATCGCGTTGACGGGCAGCTCATCGACGAACAGGACCCGCTTCGGGCACTTGTACGGGGCCAGCCGCGAGCGGGCGAACTCGAGCAGGTCTGCCTCCGAGGTCGCGGGGACCCCAGCACGGGTGGCCGGCACGACCGCCGCGGCCACCTCCTCCCCCCACCGCTCCGACGGCAGTCCGACGACCGCCGCCTTCCCAATCCCGGCGTGCCCCTCAAGCGCGAACTCCACCTCCCGCGGATAGACGTTCATGCCCCCGGTGATGATCAGCTCGCGCAGCCGGCCGGTGATCTGGAGGTAGCCGTCGGCGGCGTCGATCCGCCCGATGTCGCCGGTCCGGAACCATCCGTCTGCGTGGAACGCCTCGGCGTTCGCATCCGGGTTGTTCCGGTAGCCCGCGAACACCTGCGGGCCTCGGAGCAGGATCTCCCCATCCTCGCCATCCGCAAGCGGCTCGCCGGTGGGGGAGGCGACAACCAGCTCGAGACCCGGGAGCGGCAGCCCCACGAAGCCGGCGCGCCGCGGCCCGTCGTACAGGTTCGAGATATCGAGGCCGCTCTCGGTGGTGCCGTAGCGCTCGAGCGGCGGCTGCCCGCACAGCTCGGCGATCCGTTCGGAGAGGCGCGGCGAGAGCGCTGCGGAGCCGGATACGAGCAGCCGAAGGCGGTCGAGGCCCGCGCGCTCGATTCCCGCCCACTCGGCGAGCCGCGCGTAGATCGCCGGGACCGCGAACAGCGCCGACGCGCGCTCGGCGGCGAGCGTCGCGCACAGCCGCTCGGGGTCGAAGCGCGAGTGGACGATCACCCGCGACCCGGATAGCAGCGCCGTGTGCAGCCCGCCGAGGCCGTGCTGGTGAAACAGCGGCAGCGCATGGACGAGCACGTCCTCGCGGTCCCAGCGCCAGGCGAGCATCGCAGCCCGGATCGAGCTGAGGACGTTGGCGTCGGTCAGCGGCACCGCCTTGGGGAGCCCGGTGGTCCCCGACGTGTAGGCCAGCAGCGCCACCCGGTCGGCGTCGGGGGCGACGGGGTCGAGTACGGGCGCGGCTTCGAGTCCACCGCCGGGTGCACTCAGCGCCGCGAGATCGACGACCTGATCAAGATCCTTGTGCGTGCCGGCCAGGCCTCCGAGCCGCTCGAGCCCCGGACCGGCGGCGATCGCCACCACCGCGCCGCTGTCGGCGACCAGGTGGTCGAGCTCGGCGGCCGTGTAGGCGGGGTTCGCGAGCACGACAGTGACGCCGGCCCGGATCGCTCCGAGGTATCCGATCCCGAACGCCAGCGAACTGGGGCTGCTGAGGAGGGCCACGTCACCGGCCTCGACGCCGCGCGCACCGAGCCACCCGGCGAACTGGCCCGCAGCCCGGTCGAGCTCGCCGTGCGTGAGCGCGGCGCCGTCGATCTCGATCGCCGGGCGCTCGGGTCCGGCGAGCGCGGTCTCGTGCGCCGCCATCGCGATCGACCCGGCGCTCAGCCGATCGCGGAGATCGTCGCCGGCGGCAGGGACCCCGAGATGCCGCGACCAGGCGTCGCGCGCCTCGATCATGACCGCTTGCGCTTCAGCGCCTCGACCGCCCCTGACCACGCCGCGTTGCCCGCGCGCTCCTGCTCGAGCGCGTCGAGCAGCCCCGACGCATCGCGTGTGATCGCCTTGACCCGCGCCGCCGCGGACGCATCGAGCTGGGCGAACGCGGCTGCCTGATCGAGCGCGACCGTCACCGGATCGTCGACGAGCCGGTCGAGCAGCCCGATCTGCGCCGCCTGCACGGCGTCAACCGTACGCATCGTCAGGCACAGCTCGACGGCGCGCCCGCGTCCGACCAGCGACGGCAGAGCCCAGGCGCCGACGGCCAGACCGTGGCCCGGCCCCGGGAAGCGGAAGCTCGCACCCCGCCCGCCGACGCGGACGTCCGACGCCACCGCGAGCTGGGCTCCGCCGCCCACGGCGGGCCCGTCGATCACGGCGACGATCGGGACCGGCGCCGTCACCATCACCCGGTAGAGCTCGTACAGGCGCTCGCTGACCGCCGCCCTGTCGGCGTCGTCCAGGCGCAGGTCGGCGCCCGCGCAGAAGCAGCGCCGGTCAGCGCTGCCGAGCACGAACGCGCGCGCCCCAGGATCCTCGAACGCGGCCTGCAGCGCGCTCACCAGCGGACCGTCGAGGGCGTTGCGCGCCTGGGGGCGGTTCAGCCACAGGGCGACCACTCCGTGGTCGCGGCGCTCGATCCGCAACGTGGCGTCCGCCCCGCCATCTGCGCGGGTATCCCCGCTCATCGCCTAGAC
This sequence comes from Solirubrobacteraceae bacterium, assembly GCA_036494115.1. Lineage (GTDB taxonomy): Bacteria > Actinomycetota > Thermoleophilia > Solirubrobacterales > Solirubrobacteraceae > Palsa-465. Next base: position 3,898 of record DASXOS010000111.1, read on the forward strand.
CCCGGCCTGCGGTTGGGGCGATGATGCAGGGCCATGGGTCACGTCACCACGGACGACGGAGTCCGTCTGCACGTCGAGGAGGATGGCAGTGGCGAAGCCGTCCTGTTCATTCACGAGTTCGCGGGCGATCATCGCAGCTGGGAGCCGCAGGTCGAGCGCTTCCGGACGCGCTATCGCTGCATCGCCTACGCGGCCCGCGGGTACCCGCCCTCCGACGTCCCGCCGGATCTCGCCTCCTACTCGCAGCAGCGCGCGGTCGACGACGCGCTCGCGGTGCTGGACGGTCTCGGGATCGAGCGGGCGCACGTGGTCGGGCTCTCGATGGGCGGTTTCTGCACGCTTCACCTGGGGCTGCAGGCCCCCGAGCGGACGCGCTCGCTGGTCGTCGCCGGCGTCGGCTACGGCGCAGCGCCGGAGGCGCAGGACAGCTTCCGGCGCGAGTCGGCGGCGATCGCACAGCGAATCCGTGCTGAGGGCCCGGTCGCGTTCGCCAAGCGCTACGCGGTCGGCCCGGCCCGTGTCCAGTTCCAGAACCGCAACCGGTCCGGATGGGAGCTGTTCGCGCGCCAGCTCGCCGAGCACTCCCAGGAGGGAGCCGCGCTGACGATGCTCGGCGTGCAGAGCCGCCGTCCCTCCCTGTACGCGATGCGCGACGAGCTGGCCGCCCTCCGCGTCCCCACGCTGCTCCTGGCCGGCGACGAGGACGATGGCTGCCTCGAGGCCGACCTGATGCTCAAGCGAACGATCCCGTCGGCGGGTCTCGTGGTGCTGCCGAAAACCGGTCACACGAGCAACCTGGAGGACCCTCCCGCCTTCAACAGAGCGGTCGAGGACTTCCTCGACGCGGTCGGGCGGGGCGCCTGGGGGGAGCGCGATCCCCGTTCGCAGACCGGATCGATCACCGGCATCGACCAGTAGCGCGGCGCCTCAAGCCGCCAGCCCGCAGACCTCGAGAGCGATCGCCGCGTAGACCTGCGCCGCCTTGTGCAGCGCCTCGATCTCCATCTCGAAGTTCCCGCCGCCGACCGACGCGCCCGGGCCGTAGACGACCGTCGGGATCCCGGCCTCGATGAACACGTTGCTGTCGCGCCACATGCTGCTGATCGCGTCGATCGGACGACCGGGAGTGCCGCCGATCACCCGCCCGTGGGCGCTCTCGACATGCTCGATCAGCCGCTCGGCGCCGTGTGCCTCGTAGCCGCGGCGAAACGCGAACGGCTCGACCTCATACGGCACGCCGGTGGCGTCGAGCACCTCGCGCAGCTCGGCTTCGACGCCGCGGACGTCCTGGTCGGGGGTGATCCGGGTGTCGAGATAGAGCTGGCAGATCGACGGCGTCTTGGTGATCTTGTACGGCACGCCGCTGCGCACGGCGTTGATCGAGACCTTGGGGACCACGGTCCCGCCGTCGCACCGGTAGGTGTGGCGCCGCTCGTAGGAGATGCCCCACTCCTCGATCGCCTCGATCACCTTGGCCGCGCGCACGATCGCGTTCGGGGACTCGGTCATCGGTGTCGGCCGGGGGAGATACGGCGTGTACAGCGGCGGCTCGTGGCCGAGCACGTCGATCTTGAAGAACGCCTTGCCCGCCTCGACCCAGCACAGCCCGAAGCTCGTGCCCTCGGCGACGACGGCGTAGTCGGCGGTGACGCCGCGGTTGACGATGAACCGGGCGCCGGCCTCCTTGGCGAGGTACTGAGGAGACTGGAACTCCTCGACCGGTTCGACGCCGATCTCCCCCACCACCATCGTCAGCACCAGATCGCCGGCCAGCCGGACGCCGGCCTCGTGCAGCGCCTTGCAGGCGATCATCCAGGTCGACATCACGCCCTTGTTGTTGACGATCCCGTTACCGACGAGGCGGTCGCCCTCGCGCCAGGCCTCGTGGTACTCGCGGGCCGCTGCGTGCGGCGTGGTCAGTATCTCCTCGCGCGCGATCGTGGTGTCGAGATGGCTGTTGAACATCAGGCTCGGGCCACGACCCGCGCCGCGCACCCGCGCCACCACGTTCGCCCGGTCGGGCAGCAGCGCCAGCCGGCGCGGCGCGAACCCAGCCGCCTCGAGCCATTCGTAGACGTAATCAGAGGCGGCGCCCTCGGATCCCGTCGGGCTGTCCAGGTTCCCGAGTGCGAGCGCCAGCTCGATCAGCTCATCGCGGTCGATCTTCGCGAGCGCGGCATCGAGCGCCGCCTCGATCGCGGTGGATCCGGTCGTCATCGTGATGCCTCCTGTTCGCTATTGCCGGTGAGCGCGGCCCGGACCTGATCGGGGCCGAGCGGAACCTGCATGACCCGGTCGCCGGCGGCTCCGAGCGCGTCGGCGACGGCATTGGCGATCGCCGCACCGGCGCCGACGATTCCGCCCTCGCCGGCGCCCTTGACGCCAAGCGGGTGCTCCGTCTCCGGGTCGAGATGCGGAAGCTCCAGCGCGACCGGATCGATCGGCGGCGCCTCGGCCGCGGTCGGCAGCATGTAGTCCATGAACGACGCGGCCAGGGGTTGACCGGACTCGTCGTAGGCGAAGCGTTCGAGCAGCGTGCCGCCGAGCCCCTGGACGGCGCCGCCGACGAGCTGGCCGTCGACCATCGCCGGGTTGACCCGGCGCCCCACGTCCTGGCTGACGACGAGCCGCTGGACTGCGACCCCGGCGGTCTCGGGGTCCACCCGGACGAGGGCGAGCATCGCCCCCATGTCGAACATCTGCACCGCCTGCTCGTAGCGGCAATAGCCCTCGCAGCCGAGCTCGGCGAGCGCCAGGCCGCCGCTCGGCTGACCGCGCGGGCGGATGATCCCGCCCGGGATCAGCTCCAGGTCGCGCGGGTCGATCTCGAGCCGCTCCGAGGCCGCGGCAAGCGCCTTCTCCCGGAGATCGCCGGCCGCCCCGACGACCGCTCCGCCGCCGACGACGGTGGTTCGGCTGCCGTAGGCACCGAACCCCTCCGGCACGAGATCGGTGTCGTTGTGGACGACCTCGATCCAGTCGTAGGGCACGCGCAGGTGCTCGGCCGCGATCTGGGCGAGGGCGGTACGGACTCCCTGACCGAGGGAGGCGATCCCGACGTAGGCGACGTAATGGCGCTCCTCGACGGGCACGATCCGCGCGTACTCGTAGCGGCCGAACGCGCCCTCCTCGACGTGGACCGAGAGGCCGACGCCGACGAGTTCACCGGCGCGCCGCGCCGCCTGCGCCTGGTCGCGCAGGCGCGGGTAGTCGGCCTTCTCGAGGACCGCCGAGAACACCTTGGCGAAATCGCCGCCGTCATAGGTGATCGGCGCGTGCCCCTCGCCGAGCTCGATCTTCAGCGGCAGCGAGGCGACCCTGATCAGATTGCGCTCCCGCAGCTCCGCCGGGTCGACGCCGAGCGCGCTCGCCCCCCGCTGCACCATCCGCTCGCGGAAGAACGCCGACTCGTATTGCGAGGGGCCGCGGTACGTGCCCGACGGCGTCTTGTTGGTGAGCACGCTGCGCGCCTCGATCTCGAACCCGCGCCACCGGTAGGGCCCGGGGATGTGCCGGGTCAGGATCCACGGCAGCAGGAGCGTGCCGTGGGTGCGCGCATAGGCGCCCTGGTCGACCGTGCAGCGGGCGCGGAACGCCAGCAGATCCCCGTCCGCCGAGAGTCCGAGCTCGTAGTCGCAGCGCACCTGCCGGGAGTGGTTGATCGCGATCAGGCTCTCGTGGCGGTCCTCGACCCACTTGACCGGCCTGCCCAGCTTGATCGCCAGCCACGGGACCAGGAAGTCCTCGGGATAGAACTCGCCGCGGGCGCCGAAGCCGCCGCCGACGTCGGGCTCGAGGAACCGGATCGCGCTCTCCTCCATGTTCAGGAACTCAGCGAGGATCGCGCGGTTGAAGTGCTTGACCTTCGTCGGCCCCCACATCGTCAGGCGGCCCCCCTCGGCGTCCCAGGAGGCGAGCAGCCCGCGCGTCTCGATCGGCGTGGCCGACTGGCGCTCGACCGTCATCGTGTCGCTGACCACGACGGCGGCGCTCGCCAGCAGCTCGTCGACGTCCTCGCCGTGCCGGCACTGCAGGCGGTTGATCACGTTGCCGGTCAGGGCGCCTTCGTGAAGCACCGGCGCGCCCGAGCTCGCCGCCGCGAGGCCGTCGAGCACCGCCGGGAGCGGCTCGATCGAGAGCTCGACCATCCCCGCGGCATCCTCGGCGAGATACGGGTCGCTCGCCACCACGACCGCCACCGGCTCCCCGACGTAGCGCACGACGTCGCGCGCCAGCGGTGACTGGGTCACCGGCTTCGCCTCCTCGGAGGCCAGCATCCGGACCGGGATCCGGACCGGCGGGATGTCCGCGGCGCTCAGCACGGTCTCGACGCCGTCGAGCGCGGCGGCGCGGGCGACGCTCACCGAGTGGATCCGGCCGTGGGCCACGGGGCTCCGCACCACCCGTGCCCACAGCTGGCCTGGCTGGGAGAAATCGTCGAGGTAGCGGCCGGCGCCGGTGAGCAGCGGCCGGTCCTCCAGCCGGAGCGCCGCGCGGCCGATCTCAGCGCTCGACACCGCTCCGCCGGCACTCACGCCGGCGCTGTCTCCGCCCTCGCCAGTCGCTGGATCGTCTCCGGTGTCAGCGGCAGCGAGGCCAGCGACCAGGCCGGCGGCCCGAGTGCGTCGGCGACGGCAGCGGTGATCGTCGCCGCGGTGGCGATGATGCCGCCCTCACCCGCCCCCTTGGCGCCGGCGATCGGATCGAGCTCCGAGGTCTCGCCGAGCTCGAGCACCAGCACGTCGACGTTGGGGATCTCGGCGGCGGTCGGGAGCTGGTAGTCCATGAACGTGCTCGACATCGGTTGGCCCTCCGGCGTGTAGGAGAACTCCTCGAGCAGCGCGCCGCCCATCCCCTGCGCGGCAGCGCCCCGGATCTGGCCCTCGAGCGTGAGCGGGTTGATCGCGCGCCCCACCTCGTAGGAGATCGCGTAGTCGAGCAGCTGGACCGAACCCGAGACCGGGTCGACGCGGACCCGGCACACGTTCGCGCCGCTCAGGATGTGCGAGGCCTCGCCCGGCTCGTAGCGATAGAGCGCCTCGTCGACGAGCTCGGCGATCGGGATCGTCTCATCGGCCCATCCGACCTCGCCGTCGACGATCGTCACGTCCTCCGGCGACACCTCCCACCGCTCGGCTGCGGCGTTCCGCGCCCGCTCGAGCAGCTCCTTGACCGCGCCGGCGATCGCGTAGCCGCCCCACACAGTGGCGCGGCTCGAGAAGGCGCCCTGTCCCTCCGGCACGACGGCGGTGTCCTGGTATGACAACCGGACCCGCTCGATCGGGACCTGCAGCAGATCGGCAGCGATCTGCGAGAGCACGGTCTCGACCCCCTGCCCGACGGAGGCGACGCCGACGTGGGCGGTGAACGTCCCGTCGGACCCGGCGACGACCCGCGCCTGCTCGAACACTCCGGGATTGCCCATCTCGACGAACGCGGTCGCGGCCAGACCGACCCGCTCGCCCTCGGCCTGCCGCTCGTCCGTTCGGCGGCGCAGCTCGGGGTAGTCGACGCGGTCGAGCAGCGCGCGGAACGCGAGCGGGAAGTCGCCCTCCTCGTAGAGCACCGGCAGCCCCGTGTCGATGTCCGGCAGGCCGGTGTTGTAGGGCATGTCGGCCGGCGCGACGATGTTGCGCAGGCGCAGTTCGACCGGGTCGATGTCGAGCTCGCGGGCGAGCATGTCCATCATCCGCTCGCGCACGAATGTCGGCTCGTACTGACCGGGACCGCGGTACGTGCCCGACGGCGTCTTGTTGCTGAGCACCGTGCGCGCCGAGATCTCGTACGCCTCCCAGCGATACGGCCCGGGAATGTGGTTGAGCATCAGGCGCGGCAGCAGCACCGTTCCGTGCGTGCGGGCATAGGCCCCCTGGTTCCACAGAGCATGCGCGCGAAACGCGATCAGCGTGCCGTCCTCGCGGGCCGCGTACTCGACGTCCCACTGCTGCTCGCGTGAGTGGTTGAGCGCAATCAGGTTCTCGCGGCGGTCCTCGACCCACTTGACCGGCCGCTTCAGCTTGATCGCCAGCCACGGGATCAGGTAGTCCTCGGGATAGAACTCGCCGCGGGCGCCAAAGCCGCCGCCGACGTCGCCCTCGATGCAGCGGATCCGCTGCTCGTCCAATCCCAGCATGTCCGACAGGATCTTTCGGTTGAAGTGCTTGACCTTGGCCGCGCCCCAGACCGTCAGCGAGTCGCTGGCCTCGTCGTATTCGGCGATCAGCACGCGCGGCTCGAGCGGCACGGCGCCGTGACGCTGGACGCTGAACTGTCGCTTGATCACGACCGCCGCCTGGGCGAACAGCTCCTCGAGGTTGTCGCCGTGGCTGGTGTGGACCAGATCGGTGACGTTCGTCCCGATCACGTCGTGCACGAGGGGGGTGTCCGGCTTGGCCGCCTGCGCCGCATCGAGAACGGGCTCGAGCGGCTCCATCTCGACCACGATGGCCTCAGCCGCGTCCTCGGCGAGATACGGATCGGTGGCGACCACCACCGCGACCGGATCTCCGACGTAGCGCGCAACGTCACGCACCAGCGGCGGCTGCAGGACCTGGTTGGAGAGCTCGGTCGGGAACAGGCGCACGGGCACGCGGACGTCAGGCAGATCGGCGGCGGTGATCACGGCCACCACCCCGTCCCGCCCCGTCGCCGCGCTGGTATCGATCCGCTGGATCCGCCCGTGGCTGATCTCGCTGCGCACGACCCGAGCGTGGAGCTGATCGGGGCGGTCGAAGTCGGCGCCGTAGCGGCCGGTGCCGGTGAGCAGCCGCAGATCCTCGACGCGGGGGATCGGCTGGCCTACGTACGGTGCGACGGTGACGGTCATCTCGGAGCGAGTGCGCCGATCGTATGCAGGGTCTCGCGTGGCGTCATCGGGGAGATTCCCTCCGCCGCGCCGGGATTACCCGCCGGCACGCTGGGCCGACGCGGCCGGGGTGCGCTGGAACACATGGGGCTTGGTGTTGTCCTCGGGCCAGTACTTGCCGTCCCACTCGCGGGACAGGGCGACGAACTTCGGCGCCTCGCGCTGCATCGCGCGGAGCACCTCCATCTCGTCCATCGTCTTGACCTCGCCGCCGCGGACGACGATCCGACCGTCCACGAGCACCGTGTCCACGATGCTCCCGGTCGCTGAGTAGACGAGGTTCGAGAGCAGGTTGTCCTCGTGCCACGGGACCATCTGCGGGCGCATCAGGTCAAGCAGGATGATGTCGGCCTTCTTGCCCGGCTCAAGCGAACCGATCTCATCCTCCATCAGCATCGCCCGCGCCGAACCGATCGTGGCCAGCTCGAGTGCCTGGTACGGAGAGATCAGCGTCCAGTCGAGCCGCGCCTCCTTGTGCCCTGTCGCCGCCAGGTGGACCTCGCGGAACATGTCCAGGAAGCACGCCGCGGCGGGACCGTCGGTGCCGAGGCCGACGGTCGCCCCGTCCCTGATCAGCTCCGGGAAGCGGCCCTTCGAGAAGGCCCCGTAGGCGCCCTTCATGCTCGCGCTCGGACAGTGGATCGCGGATGCTCGGCGCAGCTTCAGCAGCTCCACCTCGCGCTCGCTGAGCCGCGCCATGTGCGTGCCGGCGAACCGGTGATTGAGGATCCCGAGTGCCTCGAAGCGCTCGATCGGCCGGGTCCCGTGCTGAAGGTCGTGGGCCTCGATGTCCTCGCGGTCGACGTTCGAATGCGTGACCATCCCCACGTCGTAGCGTTCCGCGAGCGCCATCGACCCGACGCACAGCTCATCGGAGGCCGAGGTGACCTGGATCGGGCACGGCCACGCCCGGACACGCCCGCCGGCGGCACGGTCGTAGGTGCTGATGTACTGCTCGGCGTGCTCGAGGTTCTCGCGCGTGAGGCGATCTGAGCGGCTCAGGTACTCGGCAAGGTCGTCGTTGACGTCAGCCATCGCCCGTGCCAGCACGGCCCGGATACCCGCCGTCTCGACGCCGCGCACGGCCGGCTCCTCGAGCTCCTGATAGGTGCCGCAGTCCAGGAACGCCGTGGTTCCGGTCTTCAGCATCTCGAGACTCGTGAACTGCGTCCCCAGGTAGTAGTTGTCGACGTTCAGCCCCCGCGAGGTCAGGTAGAACTTCTTCTGGATCCAGGGCGTGAACGAGAGGTCGTTGACGAGCCCGCGGGCGAACGCGCCGAACAGGTGCATATGGGTGTTGACGAGGCCCGGCATCACCAGCTGCTCGTGCGCGCTGATCGTCTCGCGAGCGGTGTAACGGCGGGTCAGCTCCTCGGCCGTGCCGACGGCGACGATGTGCTGCCCGTGGACGGCGACCGCGCCGTCCCAGATCAGGTCCTGCGGACCGGTCATGGGCAGCACGATGCCCCCCTCGATCAGCAGGTCGATCTCTTGTGGGCGGATCTCCTCGGTGGTGTTCATAGGACGGTCCCTTCGAGCGTGAGGCCGTACACATCGGAGCGACGGTCGGTTTGTGGGTTGATTGATGCGCCGCGGTCGTGCGCGCGTTTGACCTCGTCGAGATCGACCGTGACCAGGGCGAGCTCAGCTTCCTCGCCAGGCAGCGGACCGAGCTTCACCGCGCCGTACGGGTCGCTGACGACCGAGGAGCCGAGGAACGCGTTCCCGTCGTTGCCGGCCTGTGACGCACACGCGATGAACACCTGATCGAGGTTCGACTGCAGCACGGCCCCGCGGGCCTGGGGGCAGAACCCGTCGCGGTCCCAGCGCTGCTGGTCGAAACCCGCGAGCCAGGCGGTCGGCACGCAGATCAGCTCGGCCCCGCTCAACGCCAGGATCCGAGCCGTCTCGACGAAGCGCAGGTCGTAGCAGATGCAGAGTCCGAGCTTCCCGAGCGGCGTGTCCGCCACCGGCAGGCCGAGATCCCCCGGCGCGAAGATCTCCTTCTCACCGGCGAACCGGTGGAGCTTGCGGTAGTGGAGCACGACCCCCTCGGAGCCGACGAGCACGGCGGTGTTGAACAGGCGCTCCCCATCGCGCTCGCAGAAACCTGCCGCGAGGTAGCCCCGGTGCGTCGCCGCCAGCTGTGTCCAGGACTGGGTGGCCGGACCGTCGAGCGGCTCGGCTCCCGCTTGCAGGAATTCGGGGTCGAGCCGGTAGCCGGGGACGATCAGCTCCGGGAGCACCACCAGATTCGCGCCGCCGGCGAACAGCTCACCAGCGGCGTCGAGCGAGCCCGGGAGGCTGTCTGGCCCCGACGCCGTGATCTGGGCGATCCCGATCGTCAGCTCGCGGGCCATCAGCGCGCCTGTGCGTCTTCGTCGTTCAGCGCACCGGCCCGTCGCAATCCGTCGAGGTCGGCCGGGCACGGTCCGCCGACACTCTCGACGGCCACGCCGCGCTCGGCTCGTACCTGATGCTGGATCCCCACCGGCACATGCACGACCTGGCCCGACCTGAACGGATGGACGATGCCGTGCGTGAGGTCCTCGATCACGCCCTCGCCGTCGAGGATCACGATCGTGTCCTCGGACATCGGGTGGTTGTGGGCGACGTTCGCCTCGCCCGCCTCCATCACCACGTAGTTCATGTTGGCGGTGATCGCGCCGACGCCGGGCCACACCACCAGGCGGGCATCGCGGGCGATCATCGGCAGCCGGACGGAGGCGTCGTCGCGGTGATAGACGCGGATCGCCATGCTCAGCTCACACCCTCGTAGAGCGCGGGATCCGGCGGCGACGGACCGCCGACGAGCGACATGCCCTCGGGCCCGGCGAGCACGCGATAGTGGGTGCCGGGATCGATGTGGATCATCGATCCCGGGCGGAGCGGCTGGCTCTCGTTCGTGGCGAGATCGACCGCGTCGCCTCTGCCCTCGTTGACGTGGTAGACGGCCTCGTCGTCGTGGCTGAGCTCGACGGTGCGGGCACCCGCGCCAAGGCGGATCACGTGGATCGACCGCAGCTGGGCGCCCATCCCGGGCCAGATCACGGCGCGCGCGCTGCCCTCGCCCTCGACGATCTCGAGCTCTGGGCCCTGATCGATGTCGACGACCTGGATCTCGCCTGATGCCCCCATCAGCTGTTGTCCACCACCGTGTAGGCATTCGACCCCTCGCGCCGGGGAACCACGATCGCCACGATGCTGGCGCCGCCCTCGCCGGCGGTGATTCCATGTTCGACGTCCGGTGCAGCGATCGAGTACTCGCCGGCCGAGAGCGATTCGAGCCGGTCGCCAAGCGACATCTCGATCGTGCCCGACTGCACGAGGGTCACCTGCTCCTGCGGGTGCGTGTGCCGTGGGAACCGTGCTCCCGGCACGAACCGGTAATTCATGAACGTGGCGTTGCCCGAGCTGAACGTCCGGCGCGTGACGCCGGGGTAGGGCTCGTCGACCGGCAGCGTTTCGAAGCTTCCCCGCACCTCACTCATCGATGAACGCGACCACCCGGCAGGGAGAGGCCTCGCCGCCCTCGATCGGAATCGGGAAGGCGCCGATCAAGCAGCGCTTGCCAACCGCTTGCTCGATGTCGCCGCCCATGTTCTCGACGTGCAGGATCCCCTTGGGAAACGGCACCTTGTGCATCACGAAGATGTCGTCCTCGGGGAAGAGCTCGTTCAACTGCTGTCCGGTCTGCTGCTCGAAGTGACGAGCGGCGTCGGGCCGCTTGTACCGGATCGAGGTGTTCATGGGGTGATCCGCGGAGCCGGTGTCGAATCCCGTCCACGCGAATTCCATCTCGACCAGCCACTCGGCGAACTCACGATCGCCGCCGGGATGGCGCAGGAAGTAGCGCTCCTCGTCCTCCTCGGGGCCGCCGTTGAAGTAACGGTTCCAGCCGGTGCGGTAGATCAGGATGTCGCCCTTGCGGACGTCCGCGCGGTCGGTGATGTGCTTGGGCTTGATCACCGTCCAATCCTCCATCTCGTCGGAGATGTCGACGATCACGCCCTCGCGGCACAGCTGGTCGAGCCCGAGCGCGGCGATGTCGGAGCCACCGGAGACGATGTGCATCTGACCGTCGAAGTGCGTGCCGGAATGCAGCGGTAGCTCGAGCCACTGCGAGACGATCCCGTTCGTCGCGTGACGCTGGAAGTACGACAGCTTCGGCGACGGGTACCCGACCCAACCGGGAGTATGGATCGAGAACCTGTGAGTCAGGTCCACTAGCTTCATTCGTGACCTCTCTTGGTGGTTTTCCAGCGTCGCGACTCGCGACGCTGTGCAAGCTCGAGCACCCGTTCTGGCGTGAGCGGGAGCGCGGTGGCCTCGACGCCGAGCGCGTCCGACACCGCGTTGGCGATCGCCGCTCCGGCCGCGGAGGTACCGCCTTCGCCGGCGCCCTTCGCGCCCAGCGGCGTCAGCGGCGTCGGTGCGTCCTCGGTGACGAGCACCTCGACCGCTGGCACCTCGGAGGCGGTCGGAAGCAGGTAATCCATGAACGACCCGCTGACGAGTTGCCCGCTCTCGTCGTAGGCGAATTCCTCGAGCAGCGCGCCGCCCACGCCCTGTCCGAGACCACCGACGATCTGCCCCTCGATCAGCTGGGGGTTGATGCCCTTGCCGACGTCGTAGGCGATCGCGTAGCGCTTGATGTCGACGCTCCCAGTCTCGAGATCGACCTCCACCGCCGCGAGATGCAGGCCGTAGGGAAAGCTCATGTCCTCGACGTCGAACACCGACTCCTCCTCGAGGCTCGACCCCGGCCCGCCGACGAGCCCGGCCAGCGGCACGCGAGCGCTCGGCGAGCCGGCGACCGCGACGTCGGCGCCGTCGAACTCCAGGTCCTGCACGTTCGCTTCGAGTTGCTCGGCGGCGAGTTCCAGGATCCGTCCGCGGACCGCCTCCGCCGCCTGCATCACCGCGGCCCCCCCAAGGCTGGTGGCGCGAGACCCGAACGAGCCCATCCCCATCGGGACCACATCGGTGTCGCCGTGGGAGACGGTCACGGCCTCATATGGCAGTCCGAGCGCGTCCGCGCCGATCTGCGCCAGCACGGTCTCGACTCCCTGGCCGACCGAGGCCGAGCCGACGAACACGCTGGCCAGCCCCTGGTCCGAGATGCCGACCCGAGCGTATTCCCAGCGGGCGATGCCGCTCTTCTCGATGAACATCGCCGCCCCCAGCCCGCGCCTGACGCCGCGGCGTGCCGGGCGGCGCCGGCGCCACCGGCGCAGCTCGTCTGCATCGAACGCCTCGAGCGCCTTGTCGACGAGCAGCCCGTAGTCGCCGCTGTCGAGGACGACCGGATGGTTGTCGGCCTCGGTCCCGAGCGCATACGGCATCGCCGATGCGCTGATCAGGTTGCGCCGCCGGAGCTCGAGCGGCTCGATCCCGAGCCGGTGGGCGGCAATGTCAAGGATCCGCTCCCGGGCGAAGTTGGCCTCGTAGCGCCCGGGGGCACGGTACGTGCCGGCCGGCGTCTTGTTCGTGAGCACCTGGCGAGCGGTGCAGCGGATCGCCTCCCACCGGTAGCAGCCGGGCAGCAGCGCGGCGGTCAGGCTGGGCACGACGCTCCCGTGCGTGCGGACGTACGCGCCGCTGTTGAGCAGGAACGTGTCGCGCAACGCCAGCAGCGTTCCGTCGCTGCGCAGCGCGATCGCGATGTCGTGGACCTGCTCGCGCGAGTGGTTGAGCGCCTGGAGGTTCTCGGCCCGGTCCTCGGTCCAGGCGACCGGCGCGCCGAGCCGGATCGCACAGAACGGGATCAGGAAATCCTCGGGGTAGAACTCGCCCCGGCCGCCGAACCCGCCACCGACGTCGAGCTCGACGAACCGGATCCGGTCCTCCTCCCAGCCGAGCAGGCGGCTGAGGATCTTGCGGTTCGTATGGACGACCTTGGCTACGCCCCACACCGTGAGCCTGCCGGTCTCGGGGTCGAGCTCGGCGCACAGCCCCCGCGGTTCCATCGGCACTGCCCCATGCCGGTGGCAGCGCAACCGCTCCTCCACGACCAGGTCGGCGGCAGCGAACGCCGCGTCGACGTCACCGGTCTCCGAACTCCATTCCGCCGCGACGTTCGACTCCGTCCCGGCGTGCAGGTGGGGTGCCGATGGCTCGACCGCGGCCACCGGGTCGAGCACCGCCTCGAGCGATTCGTAGACGACGTCGATGACCTCGACCGCATCCTCGGCGGCATAGCTCGAGTCCGCGACGACGACCGCGACCGGCTCTCCCACATAGCGGACGAGGCCCGTCGCCAGCACGGGCTGCAACAGGCGCTCCATCCCCTTGCGCGGGTACATGCGCATCGGGATCGGGGCCAGCTCGGACGGAAGGTCGGCGGCGGTGAGGACGTCGACGACGCCTGGATGCGCGCGGGCTCGGGTCGTGTCGATCGAGGCGATGCGGGCATGCGCCCGCGGGCTGCGCAGAATTCGCGCCCACCGCGCCCCGGGCCGGTTGAGGTCGTCGATGAACCGGCTGCGCCCCGTCAGCAGACGGTGGTCCTCCTTGCGCGGGAGCGAGCGACCGACCGAGTGACCGCGCCCGAGCCGGTGTGCCTGAACGACCGCCCGATCGCCTTCGAGCACCGTGCTCAGGGCGTCACCGCAGGCCCCATCACGCGCCTCCGCGCCTGCGGACCGCGATGACCCCGATCACCGCGGCGGCCGCTCCCAGCCCGACCGCGGCCAGTGCCGGCACGTGCTTGCGCGCTGGCCCGGCTGGGGACATGGGGGCGGCACCGAGCGACGGCCGCTCCTGCGCCCCCGCGGGCTTGGCGGGTGCCGGCAGCTCCCGCGCGCGCTTCTCGAGGCCTTGCGCGACCTGATCGAGCAGCCGCGCCGCCGCCTGCTCAAAGCCGTTGCCGGACTCATGCCCGCTCGAGCTGATCTCCGCGCTCAGCTCGACCTTGCTGCTGGAGCCCGACGACCGGGCGACGTGGCTGCGCAGGAGCGCGGAGCCGATGCCGGGACCGTTCACCTGACGGCCGTGGAGCGCGATCGTGGCCACGTGCTCGTCGTCGTCTTGATCGATGGCCACGATCCGGCCTTCACACCACACGTCGTGGTCGGGATCGAGCTCGACCCGCCCGGCGTGCACCCCATCGACGGCACGCAGCTGCGCCCGCGGAAGGGAGGCCGCGACCGCATCGGCACCGGAGACGGCGTTCCACGCCTGCTCCACCGGCACATCCACTGTGAAGTCGTGCTGCACCCTCATCTCAGCTCCCTCTCGGTCTTTGTCTATCGTAATACATTCGGCGAGGCCGCTCACAGCAGGTGAGCCGCGGCGGCGCGGACTCGCTCGGGCGACAGTGGCAGCTCGTTGAGCTCGACCCCGAGAGCATCGCTCACCGCGTTCGCCAGGGCTGCGCCGGGGGCCAGCGTGCCCCCCTCCCCGACGCCCTTGGCCCCATTCGGCGACTCCGGCGCCGGGATCTCCAGATGCTCGAGCTCCAGGCTGACGAGCTCAGTGGCGGTGGGGAGCAGATAGTCCATGAACGAGGCGTTGACGAGCTGGCCGTCCTCGTCGTAGACGATCGACTCGTACAGGGCTCCGCCGATCCCCTGCGCGACCGCGCCGTGCGCCTGTCCTTCGACGACCATGTGGTTGATGACGCGGCCGCAGTCCTCGGCGACCACGTAGCGAAGGATCTCGACGTTGCCGGTGGTCGGATCGACATCGACCACGCAGGCGTGCGTCGCGTATGGGTAGGTCGTCGACCCCGGGTCGAACGCACCCTCGACCTTGTAGCGAGCGCTATCGGTCGCGGCCAGCTCGCCAAAGCCGACCTGGCGGCTCGGCGAGCCCTTCACGCCGACGTGGCCGTCGCGCAGCTCGAGGTCGCCGATCGCCGCCTCGAGGGCCTCCGCGGCGTCCTCCATCAGCCGTTCGATCAGCTGCTTGGCCCCGGCCTCAATCGCGCCCGCGCCGAGCACGGCGGTCCGGCTCGCGAAGGTGCCGGTCCCCTCCCCGGGACCGGACGCCGTGTCGGGCTGGCTGACCGTGATCGCCTCGGGCTCCAGACCAAGCGCCTCCGCAGTGATCTGGGCGAACGTCGTCTGCAGGCCCTGACCCATCGAGGGCATCGTCGTCGTCACGGTGATCTGGCCGTCCTCGCCGATCGACAGCCAGGCGCGGTCGACGCCCGGGATCCCGACCATGCCGCGGCCATGGAAGACCATCGAGCCCATCGCCGAGTACTCGACGTATGAGGCGAGCCCGAGGCCGAGCACCCGGCCCCTTCCCCTGGCCTCGGCGCGCTCGGCTTCGAAGCCGTCGTACCCGATCGCGGTCAGCGCCCGCTCCAGCGCCTGAAGGTAGTCGCCGCTGTCGTACTGCTGATGGGAGACCGTCGTGTACGGGAGCTCGTCGCTGGAGATCAGGTTCCGGCGCCGGACCTCCGCGCGGTCGACGCCGGCCTCCTTCGCCAGCACGTCCATCATCCGCTCATGGACGAGCGCCGAAACCGGCAGTCCGACGCCGCGATAGGCGCCCTCCGGGCACTTGTTGGTCGCCACCGCCCGGGCGCGGGCGCGATAGCGCTCGAGCCGGTACGGGCCGGGGATCATCGCCGGTGTGCCGAGCGCCTCGAGGATCGGCCCGTGCGGGTAGACCCCGTACGCGCCGATATCGCACACCACGTCGGCCTCGATCGCCAGCAGGCGCGCATCGCGATCGGCCGCGAGCCTCACCGTCACGGACTGATCGCGGGCGTGACTCGAGGCGAGCAGGTTCTCGTTGCGGTCCTCGACCCATTTGACCGGCCGCCTGAGCTCGAGCGCCAGCCATGCCACCAGGATCTCCTCCGGGTAGGCGTGCGCCTTCTGGCCAAACCCCCCGCCGACGGCGGGGACGCTGACACGGACCTGCGCGCGGGGCAGGTCGAGCAGTTCTGCGATGACGCGCGCGAGCACGTGCGGGATCTGCGTCGAGCTCCAAACGCGCACCCCGTCGCCGTCGGGTGTCGCCAGTGCCGCCCGGGGCTCCATCGGTGCGGCGCTGTAGCGCGGGTTGCGGAAGCTGCGCTCGATCACCACGTGCGCCTGCTCGAAGGCCTCGGTCACCGCCCCGACCTCGACGTGGCTGTCGAACAGCACGTTCGGGCCGTCGGGGTGAATCGGGGGGCCGTCCTGTGCGAGCGGGTCGGCGGCCACCGGCAACGGCGTCAGCTTCAGCGCGATCCTCCCCACCGCATCCTCGGCCAGGTACGGGGAGTCGGCCGCGACCACCGCGACGGGCTCGCCCACGAACCGGACGACCTGGTCGGCCAGCAGTGGGCGGGGCGGGCTGAAGGCCAGCGGGTTGGTCATCGGCGGGTGCAGCGGAGCCAGCCCCAGATCACCGGCACCGAACGCGCACTGCACCCCTGGACTCGACCGCGCGTCCCGAAGGTCGAGCGACTCGATCGTGGCGTGCGCGGCCGGGCTGCGCAGGAAGCGAGCGTGAACGGTGTGCGGGGGATCGAGGTCGTCGACGAACGCCGCCGTGCCGGTCAGCAGCGGCGGGTCCTCGACCCGCAGCATCGGCCGTCCGTTAGCTGTGTGCTGGTGTCGCGTCATTGGCCCAAAGGTATGATGTACGACAATATGAACCCCGCGAGCCCGGTGATCAAGCCTTGAAGTTCACGAACGAATTCGTCGTCGCGGTATCCCTCGAGCGTGTGTGGGAGACCTTGCTCGACATTGAGAGTGTGGCCGGATTTCTTCCCGGCGCGACGATCGAACCCTCCGATGAGGAGGGGGTCTACAACGGCACGATGAAGGTGAAGGTCGGGCCGATGTCGGTCAATTACAAGGGCACGGCCCGGCTCGCCCGCACCGACGAGGCCGAGCACGTCGCCGAGATCGCGGTCGAGGCGGTCGACACCAAGGGCCAGGGCACGGCGACGGCGACGATCTCCAACCGAGTGGTCGCCGACGACGCCGGAAGCACCCGGGTGATCGCCGAGACCAACCTGAGCATCACCGGTCGCCAGGCCCAGTTCGGCCGCGGGATCATGCAGGACGTCGCGCAGCGGATGCTCGATGACTTCGCCAAGCGCTTCGAGGCGCACCTGCTCGGCACCGACGGTGCCGGGGACGCCACCGGGACCGCCGCCGGTGCCGGTGCCGGTGGGTCTCAGACCGCCCCGCCGCCCCCCGGCGACGACGTCCTCGACATGGGCTCGGTCCTGTGGCGCACGCCGGCCGTGCAGCGCGCGGGTCTGGCTGCGCTCGGTGGCATCGTGATCGTCCTCCTGGTCGTCCTGCGCCGCTCGCGATCGGAGTGATCGGCGCCCGGGTCCGGCGGCGCGAGGACAGGCCTCTGCTGACCGGCCGGGCCTGCTTTCTGGATGACCTGACCCCGCCGGACACCCTCGACCTGGCGTTCGCGCGCAGCACGCACGGGCACGCGCGGCTGCTCGGCGTCGATCTGGGTGAGGCCGGTGGACGTCCCGGCGTGGCGCTCGCGTTCGGCGCCTCGGAGATGGCATGCCCGCCCCTCGTCCCGGACCTGGCGCGCCCCGGTGCGGCGCGCACCGAGCGGCCGATCCTGGCCGCCGACCGGGTCCGGTTCGTGGGCGAGGCGTTCGCGGCCGCGGTGGCCACGAGCCGCTATCTGGCCGAGGACGCCGCCGAGCGGATCGCACCTCGCTACGAGCCGCTGCCCGCGGTGACCTCGGTCGACGAGGCGCTCCGCGATGACCTGCCGCTGCTGCACGGCGATGGCGCCGGCCGCAACGTGATCTTCGAGGAGAACTACGAGTACGGTGACGTCGACGCCGGCTTCGATGCTGCCGCGGTCGTGATCGAGCGGACGTTCCGCAACCCGCGCTACAGCGCCGCCCCGATCGAGGGCCGTGGCGTGCTCGCGATCCCCGAGAACGGCGGGCTCATCCTCTGGTCCTCGACCCAGATCCCGCACATCCTCGAGGAGGCGCTGGCCGATGTGCTCGGCGTCGAGCAGGTGTCGGTGCGCTGCCCGGACATCGGCGGCGGCTTCGGCCAGAAGGCGCACGTGTTCCCGGAGGAGGTGGCTGTCGCCTGGGCCGCCCTCCAGCTCGGTCGGCCGGTCAAGTGGGTCGAGGATCGCCTCGAGAACTTCGTCAGCGCCTCGCACTCACGCGAGCAGCTGGTGCGCGTCCGGGCCGCCGCCGACCGCGACGGCCGGTTGCTGGCGCTGGAGTCCGAGGTCTACAGCGACGTCGGCGCGTACGGGATCTACCCCTGGGGGCAGGTGCTCGAGGCCCTCGGCACGCCGATGATCATGCCCGGGCCCTACGTGCTGCCCGCCTACCGCTATCACACCCACTCGGTGGCGACGAACAAGCCTCCGCAGGGCGCCTACCGCGGTGTCGGGCTGCCGGTGGCGGCGCTGGCCCACGAACGGATCATGGACGTGCTCGCCGGGGAGCTCGGCATCGACCGCGGCGAGATCCGCCGGGTCAACTACATTCCGCCCGAGCGCTTCCCGTTCGAGACCGCCACGGGGCTGCGGTACGACAGCGGCAACTACCGCGCGGCGCTCGATCTGGCGCTCGAGGGGATCGGCTACGCCGACTTTCCCGAGGAGCAGCGCCGGGCCGCCGACGCGGGCCGCACGATCGGTCTCGGCTTCGCGTCCTACGTGGAATGGACCGGAACCAACTCCGAGACGTACCGGCTGCGCGGGATGCGCAACGTGCGCGGTTACGACGCGGGCCGCGTGGCGATGGGCGAGGACGGCACGTTCTCGGTCTGGACGAGCTGTCCGGCGATCGGGCAGGGCGTGGCGACGACATTTGCGCAGATCGTCGCCGAGCATCTGGGCATTCCGTTCGAGCTCGTGCACACCGAGCTGCTCGACACCTCGCAGGCGCCCCGCGGCAGCGGCAGCTTCGCCAGCCGCAGCGCGATCAGCGCGGGCGGCGCGCTGATCTCGGTCTCGCGCCAGCTTCGCGAGCGGCTGGTGACGCTCGCCGCGGACGCGCTGGAGGCGCGGCCCGAGGACATCGTGTTCGACGGGGGCCGCGCGTTCGTGCAGGGGTCACCCAGCCGGGGTGTCGATCTCACGGAGCTCTACGCCCGGGCCGCCCCCGGACAACTCGACATCGCCGAGCATTACGACCCCGAACACACCGCCTATCCCTACGCCACACACGCCTGCGTGGTCGAAGTCGACGCGGTCACCGGCGATCTGACCGTGCTGCGCTACGTGGTGGTCGAGGACTGCGGGCCCGAGATCAACCCGATCGTGGTTGAAGGTCAGGTCCACGGCGCCACCGCGCAGGGGATCGGCGGAACGATGTTCGAGTCGCTGCGCTACGGCGCCGACGGGCAGCCGCTGACCGCGAGCTTCATGGACTACCTGGTCCCCGGACCGTGCGAGCTGCCGTCGCTCCTGGTGGAGCACCTCGAGACGCCGGCGCGCGACCTGCGCGCCGGTCACAAGGGCGTCGGCGAGGGCGGCACGCTCGCCCCGGGACCGGCACTCGCCAACGCGGTCAGCAATGCCCTGGGAGTCGAGGTCGACGCGCTTCCGATCACGCCGGAATGGCTTGCCGGGACGCACGCGCGGGAAAACCCGCCAGTTCAATCGGCGTCTTCCCGATGAAAGCTCCGCGCCCGGACGATGTACTGGGGGCCGCGTGAAGTTCCACTGGTTTCACCTGATGCCGTGGCCGTACCTTCCGGAGGATTTCCCGAAGCGGTACCCGAGCGTATGGGTTGACATCCCTCCGCACCTGTACGACCCGGTGAAGGGTCACGACGTCTACCACACCTACCTGAGCCAGCTGGAGTTCGCCGCGGAGTGCGGCTTTGACGGAATCTGCGTCAACGAGCACCATCAGAACGGCTATGGCCTGATGCCCTCGCCGAACTTGATGGCGGCGACGCTCGCCAGGAGCACGCACGACGCGAAGATCGTGGTGATGGGGAACTCGGTCGCGCTCTACAACCCACCGACCCGGGTTGCTGAAGAGATGGCGATGGTCGACGTCCTCTCCGGCGGTCGTCTCGTGGCCGGGTTCCCCGTTGGCACCAGCATGGACTCGGCGTTCGCGTACGGGCAGAATCCGGCTACGCTGCGCGAGAAGTACCGCGAAAGCGTCGAGCTGATCCTCAGGGCCTGGACCGCCGAGGAGCCGTTCCCGTTCAACGGCAAGTACACGAAGCTCCGCTACGTCAATCCGTGGCCGCGACCGATCCAGAAGCCCCACCCGCCGGTGTGGGTGCCGGGCGGCGGGTCGAGCATCGAGACGTGGGAGTGGTGCGCGACGCACGACTTCATGTACGCCAGCCTGTCCTACTTCGGCTATCTACGC
Source organism: Solirubrobacteraceae bacterium (assembly GCA_036494115.1). GTDB lineage: Bacteria > Actinomycetota > Thermoleophilia > Solirubrobacterales > Solirubrobacteraceae > Palsa-465. The sequence goes on from DASXOS010000111.1 coordinate 24,054, forward strand.
GCGATGAAGTCGATCAAGAGCTTCTGGGAGACGATCGAGCGGCTCGGCCTGGAGCCCAACCCGTACCGCGCGGGCTTCCTCCAGTTCGTCGCCGTCGCCGACGACGATGCCCACGCCGAGAAGCTCTACAGCGAGGCGGCCCACTACTTCTACAACCGCTGCCTGCACTTCCCGCCCGCCTACCGCGAGGCCCCCGGGTACACGTCGATCGCCTCCATTCGCGGCGCACTCGGCAGTTCGATGTCGGCGGCGATGGCGGCGCAGGACAAAACGCTCGGCTGGAAGGACTTCATCGAGCGGGGGTACATCGTCGCGGGCAGCGCCGACACGGTCGTCGATCGTCTCAACCACATGGCCGACGAGATGCAGATCGGACACCTGCTGCTGCTCTGCCACTTCGGCAACATGCCCGACGAGACCGTCCGCTACAACACGCAACGCTTCGCCCAGGACGTGATCCCGCGCCTGCGTCACCGCTTCGACGAGTGGGAGGACAAGTGGTGGCCGGCGGATCAACCCGCTGAGATCCTCGCCCGCCGCCAGGCGGCGCAGGCCGGGGCGTGAGCCCTGTGCTCAGCGAACGCCTCGTCGAGCTTCCGCGCAACCCCGAGCCGCTCGTCTACGAGGGCGGCGGCGGCCCACCGCTCGTTTGGTTCCATGGCCTTGGGGGCGTTGACCCTGCGGATCCTGTGCTGAATGGACTCGCCGAGCGCTTCGCGGTGAGCGCGCCACTGACGCCCGGATTCCGTGATCTCGGCGAGCTCGACCAGATCGACGATATCCACGACCTGGCGATCTACTACGACGACCTGCTCAACGCCCTCGGGGTCGAGCAGGCGGTGATCGCGGGTCACTCCTTCGGCGCGATGGTCGCCGCCGAGGTCGCTGCCCACTATCCGCGGCGCGCCTCGCAGGTGGTGCTGGTCTCGCCGTTTGGCCTGTGGGACGACGCGCGGCCGGTGGCGGACCTGTTCGCACTGACCGCGGGTCAGATGCCCGATCTGCTCTACATGGACCCGAGCAAGGCGCCGTCGGCACCGGACAGCCCCAACGGGCAGCCGGACATCGAGGCGCTGGTGGCCCTGGCGCAGAGCATGACCACGCTGGCCAAGTTCATGTGGCCGATCCCCGAGCGCGGGCTGGCGCGTCGCCTACCCCGGATCACGGTGCCGGCGCTCGTGGTCTACGGGGCGCAGGACAGGTTCGTGCCGGTGTCCTACGCGGACGATTTCGTGTCGGCCCTGGGGTCGGCGTCCTCGACGCTGGTCGAGGGGGCGGGGCACATGGTCACGATCGAGGCGCCCGACCAGGTGCTCTCGGTCCTCAACGAGTTCCTGGGCGCGCCGGCTGCGGCCTGAGTTTATTCGGGGGCTGACGCGTGGCGGTCGCCTTTCCGGGCGGCCGCCGGCGCGTTCTTCGGGCGCCGCCCGGATGGGCGGGCGCAACCGGGTTAACGGCGCTGCGAGGAGGAGGGTTTGTCCGCTTCGGCGGGCCGGTTTACGACCACAGCTCGACAACTCCGGCTTGGCGCCAGGCGATTGACAAGTTACGTGCGTCCTGGAGCAACAGTTCGACAATCGCCCGATCGACCGGCGGAATTGTCGAGTTACGGTCGTAGATCAGACCCCATACACCCCCTCCCCAGCTAAGCCGTTCCGACCAACACACACCAACCCGGGTGGCGCCGGAAGAACGCGCCAGCCATCGAGAGCGGGCCGAAGCGCGGCCGAGCCCGAGCAGCACCAGGCGAGTTACGACCCCGGGCCGCACATCGCCAGCGCCGTGAGGGCATAGACCCGCGCGGTCTGGACCAGGTCCGCCTTGCGCACCGCGAACGTGCCTGCGCCCGCCACCCCGGGCGGCCCGTAGGTCAACGCGGGAATGCCCATCTCGTTGAACACGTTGTGGTCGCGCCACATGCTGCACTCGGGCGGCGTGGCGATCTCGCAGGCGGTACCGAACTCGTGTCCGTGCGCCGCGTCCAGAGCGTCGGACAGTGGCTCGATCCCGACGGCCTCGTGGCCGGGGCGGTTCACGAACTGCTCGACCTCGCCCTCCAGCCCCAGCTCGGTGAGCATCGCGCGTAGCTCGTGGCCGATCTGGGTGCTGTCCTGGCCGGGCACGGTCCGGATGTCGAGATACAGCGAGCACAACTCGGGGTTCTGGAGGACCAGCCACGGCTGCCCGCCGCGGATCGCCCCGATGCCGACCTTTGGCACGACGGTGCCCCCCGGTCCCTCGTAACGGTGGCGCTGCTCGTACTCGTACGCCCACTCCTCCAGGCGCTGGAGCAGCGGCACGGCGCGCAGGATGGCGTTCGGCTGCTCGGCGTCCGAGTACGGGCGCGCGAGGTACGGCGTGTACAGCACCGGCCCGCCGAACACGGTGATCTTGAAGAACGCCTTGCCGGCCTCGACCCAGCCCTTCCGGAATGCCGTCGCCTCCGCGCACACCGCGTACGACGGCCGTGGTGCGTGGTTGAGCAGATAGCGGGCGCCGACCTCCTTGCTCAGGTAGCGCTTGCCCTGGAACTCGTCGACGGGCTCCTGGCCGATCTCGCCGGGGACCATGGTCAACATCACGGTGCCCTCGAGCTCGACTCCCGCGTCGCGGATCGCGCGCGCCGCGATCATGAACGCCGACATCGGCCCCTTGTCGTTGACGACCGGGTTGCCGATCAGCAGATCGCCGTCCTCGCGCCCGACGTGGAAGTCGTCGTTGCCGGGGTCGCGCCAGATCAGGTGGTCGTCGCGGCGCATCCAGGTGTCGATGTGGCTGTTGAATGCCAGCGACGGCCGCCGGCCGGTGCCCTTCAGCTCGCAGAACACGTTGAACCGATCCTCGAACAGGCCGACGCGGCGAGGCTTGAATCCCTCCTGCGCGAGCCACTGGTAGATCGCCTCCGCGCCCTCGCCCTCCTCACCCGGCGGACTTTCGAAGCTGGAGATGTGCAGCGCAAGCTCGACCAGGTCTTCTTCGGTGATCTGCTCGAGCACCGCCTGGGCGGCTGATTGATCGATCGCTACCAAGATCCACTCCTCCGATTCCCGGCCTGACAAGGGCTGCGGCGAGTATCTGCTGCGGGCGCCCCGCGTGTCGAGGGCTGGCGAGGGCCGAGCGGGAAATCACTCCCGGCAACGAGGGTTTCCCAGCCGCCGACTCAAGCGCAGCTAAAGCCGGGTCGACCGGGCGGGCCATCAGCGGGAATCCCCGCTCGCCCGCAGGGAAAGCCCGCTATGAAGCCCCGCGGCGCATCGGTAGCTTTTGGCCGGCTTGTACGAGAAGCCACAAGCTCCTCTGCAGTCGATGCGACGCCGCCTGGCTGCCGCCTGCATCGTCACGGTCGCGGCGTGCGGCCTGGCCGCGTGCGGTAGCAGCAGCAGCGCCGGCACCGGTCCCGACACCGGCAAGAAGGCGGTCGTGTTCGCGGTGTTCAACCCGTTCAGCGGACCGGACGCATCGTTCGGCCCCGAGCAGCTCGCGGGATGCATCCCGGCCGCCACCGCGATCGAGGCCGCCGGCGGGATCCTCAACCACAAGCAGGTTTCGTGCAAGGTCGCCGACAGCCGCGGCGACCCCGCCGACGCCGTCCCGGCCGCTCAGTCGCTGATCGCGACCACGGGCGGGCTGATGGGGATCCTCGGCCCGAGCTCGGACGAGGCCAGCGCCACTGCGCCGCTGTTCAACCGGTCGAACATCCCGATGTTCGCCGACACCGGCCAGAAGGTGTTCGACACGAGCAAGTTCGCCTACTTCTACCGGATCACCGCCCCCGACGACGCGGTCGGCTACGCGATGGCCCTGTACGCCCACAGCAAGGGCTACTCCCGGGCGGTGGGCGTCTTCGGCAACGACATCAGCTCACAGGGGACCGCGCCGACCTCGCAGGCGGGATTCAAGAAGCTCGGGGGCCAGATCCTGTTGCAGTCGATCCCGCTGGACCAGAGCTCTTACCGGACCGAGATCGAGCAGGCCGTCGCGTTCAAGCCGCAGGTGATCTTCACCGAGGCCGACCCGCAGACGAGCGCCACGTACCTCTCAGAGCTGACCCAGCTCTACCACCTGATCCCGATCGTGGGGACCAATGGGACCAACCAGCCGCCGTGGTTCAAGGCGGTCGGGGGCGCGATCGGCCAGTCGAACCTCGCCAAGTTCTACGGCGGCGCGCAGCCGTTCGCGCCGACCAGCGGCCCGGCCTATGTGGAGTGGCGCAAGGAGCTCGCGGCGGCGGCGACCAAGGTCCCCCAGCCGGTCAAGCAATGGGAGTCCGACTCCTACGCGATGGCGGCCTGGGACAGCATCAACCTGATGGCGCTCGCGGCCCAGGAGGCAAAGAGCACCAACCCGGCGGTCTTCAATCCATTCATCCTCAAGGTCGCGAAGCCGTCGGCGGGCGCCGTGGTCGTGCACTCCTTCCCGGAGGGCAAGCAGGCGCTCGCGGCGGGCAAGAAGATCCAGTACGTCGGCGCCGTCGGCGCGATCACGTTCGACCAGTACCGCAACTCGCCCGGCCAGTTCGAGATCGTCAAGTCCGACGGGCAGACACCGATCGTCACCTATACCGCCCAGCAGGTGGCGGCGGCCAGGTGACGTGGCCCCGCCCGGCGCGCGCGACACCTGGAGACCAGGTCAGGGGGAAGTAGCCGAATGACCGCGGCGATCTTCGTCCCGTCGGTCGGCTTTGGGTTGGTGACGGCGTCGATCCTCGCGCTCGCGGCGGTCGGGTTCACGCTCCAGTTCGGCGTGACCAACATCCTCAACCTCGCCTACGGGGACCTGATGACCGCATCCGCGTACATCGGTTACCAGGTCAACAAGGCGGGCGGGAGCCTGGCCCTGTCGCTGCTGGCCGGCGCCGCGTTCGGCGGAGTCGCCTCGCTTTTGCTGAACCGCCTCGTGTACACGCCGTTCCTGCGCCGCGGGACGAAGCTGTTCGGGATGGTGATCGTGACCCTGTCGGTGGGGATCATCATCCAGAACACGCTGCTGGCGATCGGCGGCGCCACGTTCTTCACCTATAACGTCCACGTCGGCTCGACCGTGCATCCCCTCGGGTTCGACCTCAACACCCTGCAGCTGATGATCATCGGGCTGGCGATCGTCGCGATGATCGCGGTGCAGCTCCTGTTGACCCGGACCAAGCTGGGCAAGGCGATGCGTGCCACCGCGGCAAACCGGGCGCTGGCCCAGGCGTCGGGTATCGCCACCGACCGGGTCGTCAGCGTCGCCTGGCTGCTGTCCGGTCTGCTGTGCGGGCTCGCGGGGGTCGTCCTGGTGATCAATACGACGGCGTTCCGCAGCACCACCGGGAGCGACTTCCTGGTCGTGATCATCGCCGCCGCGATCCTGGGCGGCGTCGGCAGGCCGACAGGCGCGATGATCGGGGCGCTCATCCTCGGGATCGTCACCGAGGTATCGGCCGCGTACGTGTCGCCCAGCTACAAGGAGATCTTCGCCTTCGGCGTGCTCGTCATCGTGTTGCTGGTGCGGCCCAGTGGGATCTTCGGCCACGCGGCGGTGACGCAGGAGGCACCGGCATGAACGGCACTGCGTACTACGTCACGACGATCCTCGTATACCTCGGCGTCGACATCATCGCCGTGTGGGGCCTCAACCTCCAATACGGCCTGGCGGGGGTCTACAACTTCGCGTTCGTAATGTTCCAGGCTTTCGGCGCCTACATCGCGGCGGCGCTGACGCTTGGCCCCTCGAGCGGCAACGGCGGCTTCCAGGCCTACATCCTCGGCGGATCGCTGCCCTGGCCCCTGCCGGTCCTCGCTGCCGGGGTGGCGTCGGGACTGCTGGCGCTCGTCGTCGGGCTGGTCGCCCTGCGCAAGCTCCGAACCGACTACCAGGCGATGGTGATGCTCGTCATCTCGGTATGCGCGACCCTGCTCGTGACCAATGACATCGGGCTGTTCAACGGACCCGCGGGGCTGTCGCTGATCCCGCAGCCCCTGACCAAGCTCGCCGCGGCGAACACCGTCAACTGGCAGTGGTGGTACGTCGGAGCGACCGCGCTGATCTGCGCGATCGTCTACCTGTTCGTGCATCGCGTCACGTCCTCGCCGATCGGGCGGGCGCTCCGCGCGGTCCGTGACAACGAGGAGGCCGCCGAGGCGCTGGGCAAGGACGTGACCAGGCTCCGCCTGTGCATCTTCGTATTCGGGAACGCGTTGGCTGGGATCAGCGGCGCCGTGCTGGTGCAGTTCATCGGGGCCTGGTCTCCGGGCTCGTGGCTGTACGTCGAGACGTTCGTGTTCCTGACCGCGATCATCGTCGGCGGGACGGGCAACAACCTGGGCGTGATGCTGGGCGCGCTGCTGGTGCCGGTCGCGTTCAACGAGGCGACCCGCTACCTGCCGCAGATTGGCCGGCCCGGCCTGATCGACGCGCTGCAGTGGATCGTCATCGGGCTGCTCGCGCTGGCGTTCCTGTGGTTCTGGCCGCGCGGGATCATCCCCGAGCGCAGGCGCCGCTATCCAGCTTCCTCTCGTGCTGAGGTCTGAGGCCACGAGCACGACCGACGCCCCGGGCGTCCCCGCCACCGCCGGCATCGCCGGTGCCGCGCTCGCGGTGGAGGACCTCCGCCGCCACTTCGGCGGCGTGTACGCGGTCGATGGCGCGAGCTTCACGGTCGAGGCCGGATCGATCACCAGCGTGATCGGCCCGAATGGAGCCGGCAAGTCGACGGTGGTGGGCATCGTCGGAGGTGCGATCAAGCCCAACCAGGGCAGTGTCCGGCTCGACGGCGAGGACATCACCGGGCTCCCCCCGCACGCGCGCGCCCACCGCGGCCTGGTCCGGACCTACCAGCTCTCGAGCGAGTTCGGCAGGCTGACGGTGCTCGAGAACCTGCTCGTCGCGGCGCCCGGGCAACGTGGTGAGCGGTGGCGGACGCTGCTTCTGGGCAAACGCTATTGGCGGGAGCAAGAGCAGGAGCTGGTCGTGCGCGCGCGTGCCCTGATGGAGCGCTTCGGCATGTCGGAGAAGGAGAACGAGTACGCGGGCAGGCTGAGCGGCGGCCAGAAGCGGCTGGTGGAGATCATGCGCGCCCTGATGGCCGGCCCGAAGCTGCTGCTGCTCGATGAGCCGATGGCGGGAGTCAACCCGACGCTGGCGCGGTCGATCGAGGACGACCTCGTGGCGCTGGCGCGGGAAGGGCTGACGCTGATGATCGTCGAGCACGAGCTCGAGGTGGTCGAACGGATGTCCGACAACGTCGTGGCGATGGCGCTCGGCAAGGTGATCGCCACCGGGACGATGGCCGAGCTTCGCGCGCGCCGGGAGGTGCTGGATGCCTACCTCGGCGAGTGAGACCCCGGCCCGGCCGCCGGCCGTGCTGGTGGCCGATGAGATCGTCGCCGGCTACGGTGGTCCGCCGATCATTCGCGGCGTGAGCGTGCAGGTCGGCGGGGGTGAGATCGTCACCGTGGTCGGGCCCAACGGTGCCGGTAAGAGCACGATGCTCAAGGCGGTAGCTGGGTTGCTGCGGTGCGAGTCGGGCCGGGTCACGCTCGGAGACCGCTCGATCACGAATGTCCGCACCCACCAGCTTGCCCGGATGGGCCTCGGCTACGTCCCGCAGAACGACGACGTGTTCGGGCCCCTGAGCGTGCACGAGAACCTCGAGATGGGCGGCTACCTGCTGGCGCGCTCCGAGGTCAAGGAGCGGATCGACTGGGTCATCTCGATCCTCCCGGCGCTCGAGCGGCTGATCAAGCGCCGCGCCGAGAAGCTGAGCGGAGGCGAGCGCAAGATGGTCGCCGTTGGACGGGCCCTGATGACGAGGCCGAGCGTGCTGCTGCTCGACGAGCCGACCTCCGGTCTTGCCTCCGACCTCTCGCGAGAGCTCCTGTCAACCGACGTGCGCGGACTGGCCGATGCGGGAGCCGGCGTGCTCCTGGTTGAGCAGAAGGCGCTGGCGGCGCTCGAGATCTCGAACTGGGGGTACGTGCTGGCGGGCGGCAGGACGGTGCTCTCGAGCGGCGCCGCGCAGCTCTTGGCGCGCGAGGACCTGGCCGACGTCTTCCTCGGACGCGTCAGCGGCGCGCAGGCGCAGACCGTCGGCTGACCCGCTATCTACACGGACGCCGCCGCCGCGCGCGCGTGGAGCACGGACTCGACCCGTGTCTCGGCCACAAGCCGCCCGCCGTAGAACACGAGCCGTCGCGGCGGAATCAGCCGGAGCGCCTCGTGCACCGTCGGAGCGTCGACCAACACCAGGTCGGCCCGATTACCCGGTTCAACGCCATAGTCCTCGAGCCGCATCGCCTTCGCCGCGTTGACCGTGACCATGTCCATCACGGTCTCGAGTTGTGGCGGGTAGGTGAGCTGCGCCACGTGCGCGGTGTACTGCGCGACCTCGAGCTGGTCGGGCTTGCCGAAGGGGTAGTACGGGTCGTTCACGTCGTCCTGCGCCGAGATCACGTTGACGCCGGCCTGGAGCAGCTCGCCGACGCGGGTGATCCCGCGTCGGACGAGCCCGCGGTCCGCACGACCGTCGAGCACGAGACTGATCTGGGCGTTCGAGGAGATCGTCATCTGGGCCTCGCGCACGAGGTCGATCACCCGCGCGGCGTGGTTGTCGTCGTAGGCGGCGAGCGCGCCGCAGTGACTCGCGGTCACGCGGCCGTGGTACCCGGTCTCGATCGTGCGCACGGCCAGGTACTCGAGGCTGCGCGACGTCGGGTCGTCGGTGTCGTCGGCCAGCATGTGGATGTCGGTGCCGGTCCGCTCGGCGAGCTCGAAGCAGAAATCGATGTGGTCCTCGACGTGACGGTCGAGCCGCTCGTACCAGGGCAGCCCGCCGACGATGTCAGCGCCGAGGTCCATCGCCTGCTCCATCAGCTTGTCGCAGCCGGGGTCGCGAATGATCGCCTCTTGCGGGAACGCGACGACCTCGAACGTGATCATCCCCTCGACGCGCCGCCGCAGCTCGAGCAGCGCCTGCACCGGGACGAGCCCGCCGACCGTGTCGACGTCGGCGAAGCCGCGCATCGCGGTCGTCCCGTAGCGGACCGCCTCCTCGACGACCGGGAGGGCCCGCGCCACGATCTCCTCGATCGTGTAGCTGCGCTTGTGGTCCCAGGTGATGTAGATCGCCTCCTGGAGCGTCTGCGACTTGTTCGGACGCATGACGTTGCCCAACATGCACTTGTCGAGGTGCTGGTGGGCATTGACGAACCCCGGCAGCAACAGGCTGCCGCCGCCGTCGTACTCGCGGTCGCTGGAAGCGTGAATCGACTCCTCGACCGCGGCGATCCGCTCACCATCGATCGCCACGTCGACCGTCCCGGACCGCCCCCGCAGGCGGACGTTGCGAATGATCTCCATTCCTCTAGGCCTCGGCCAGCGAGGGCGCGTCCGGGGCCGGCGGCTCGATCTCGCCGTCGCGCATCCGCTTGGCGGCCAGCTGCACCGAGAGCACGATGTTCTGGTAGCCCGTGCATCGGCACAGGTTGCCGGCGATCGCCTCACGGATCTGGCGTTCGTCCCAGTCGGCCGCCTCGGGCAGGATCGGCTCGATCGACATGAGAAAGCCCGGCGTGCAGAAGCCGCACTGGAGGCCGTGGCACTCGTGGAAGGCCTGCTGCAGCGGATGCAGCGCCCCGTCCATGCCCTCGTTCATGGCCTCGACGGTGCGCAGCGAGTGACCCTGGGCCTGCACCGCGAACATCAGGCACGAGCGCACGGGGGCGCCGTCCATCTGCACCGTGCAGGCGCCGCAGACGCCGTGCTCGCAGCCGACGTGGGTGCCGGTCAGCCCCGCCTCGTGGCGGATGAAATCCGACAGCAGCAGGCGCGGTTCGATCTCGGCGCTGTACTCGTGGCCGTTGATCTCGATCGTGACGTTTCTCAGTTCGCTCATCTCGCATTCACCTCGAAGCTCTCGCCGTCGCTTTGTCGATGGCTCTGCGAACCATCCCCTCGATCAGCTGTTTGCGGTACTCGCTGCCGCCGTGGATGTCCCCGGTCGGGTTGATGTCCGCCACCGCCGCGCGCGCCGCCTCGGCGGTGCTCTCCGTGGTCACGGCCTCGCCCTCGAGCACCTTCTCGGCGGCCTCGACGCGCAGCGGCCGGTCGGCGGCGGCCAGCAGCCCGATCCGCGCCCGCGTGCAGACGTCGTCCTCGATCGTGACCAGCGCGCTCGCCCCACCGAGCGCGAAGTCACCGTGGCGCCGCGAGTACTCACTGAACCCCCACCCGGTGCCGGCTGGCACCGGCGGCACCTCGAGCTCGACCAGCAGCTCGTCGGCCTCGATCACGGTTGTCAGATGGGTCAGGAAGAACTCGCTCACCGGGACGCTGCGCCGGCCGCCCTTCGAGCGCAGGTGCATGGTCGCGTCGAGCGTCGTGAACACGAGCGGCAGCTCGGCGGCGGGGTCGGCGTGCGCGACCGAGCCTCCCACGGTCCCGCGGTTGCGGATCTGGGAGTGCGCGACGAGCTCGAGTGCCTCGGTGATCAGCGGCCAGTTGTCGGCGACCAGCGGCGAGTGCTCGACCGTCGACTGACGTGTCATCGTGCCGATCCGCAGACGGCCCCCGCTGCGGTTCACATACGCAAGCTCGGGGATCCGGCTGAGATCGATCAGGTGATCGGGGCTGGCCAGACGGAAGTTGAGCAACGGCACCAGACTCTGGCCTCCGGCGAGCACCTTGGAGTCCTCACCGTGCTCGGCGAGCAGCCCGAGCGCGTCGTCCACGGTCTGCGGATCGTGATAGTCGAATTGCGGCGGTTTCACTTGAGCTAGGCCTCCACGCGGTTCATGTTCTTCAGAGCGGCCAACACCCACTCGGGCGTCAGCGGAGTGTGGTTGGCGCCGTTCCCGGCAGCGCCGAGGGCGTCGTTGACGGCGGCGACGATCGCCACGGGGGCGTTGACGGCGCCACCCTCGCCCATCCCCTTGAATCCTCCGGGGACGAACGGTGACGGCGACTCCTGGTGGAGCACGCGGATCGGGGGGATCTCGGCGGCGGTCGGAACCAGATAATCCATCAGGGTGGTGGTCACGAGCGAGCCCTGCTCGTCGTAGACGAGGTGCTCCATGAGCGCGCCGCCGATTCCCTGGGCGACGCCGCCGTGGACCTGACCGTCGACGATCATCGGGTTGACGACCGTGCCGCAGTCCTCGACGACGACGTAGCTGAGCACGCGCACGTGACCGGTGTCGGGGACGAGCTCCACGTGCGCCCCGTGCAGCGCGGCGGCGAACGAACCCGGGTCGGGCGGCATGAAGCGGCGCGTCACCTCGAGTCCCGGCTCCATGCCCTCGGGCAGCAGGTGCGGCTCGTGCAGCGCTCGTCGGGCGACGGCCGCGATCGGCACCCGCTGGGATCGGCTGCCGCGCATCGCGACCGCGCCGTCCACCAGCTCAAGGTCGTCGGGCCGCGCCTCCAGCATGTCGGCGGCGAGGGCCACGATCTTCTCGCGCAGCTCCTGCGCGGCGAGGATCGTCGCGCCGCCGCACGCCACCGTGCTCCGGCTCGCCCACGTCCCGAGCCCGTAGGGAACGACCGCGGTGTCGCCCCATACGACGTCGATATCGCCAACCGGGACGCCAAGCTCCTCGGATGCGATCTGAGCGATCGTCGTCTCGTGTCCCTGGCCGTGATTGTGCAGGCCGACCGCGACGCGGACGCGACCGTCGGGCTCGAACCGGACCGAGGCCGTGTCGTAGCCGAAGGTCATCTCCATCTGGCGCGAGCCCATCGCCTTGGCACCGTACGCCGACTGCTCGACGGCGAACGCAACGCCGATGCCGCGGATCACGCCCGACGCGCGCAGCGCCGCGTTCTCCTCGCGCACGCGCTCCCAGTCCATCGCCTCGGCGAGCGTGTCGACCATGCGCAGGTAGTCGCCGGACTCGAAGCGCAGCCCGGTCGCCGTGGTGTACGGGAACTCGCGGACCAGGTTGCGGCGGCGGATCTCGAGCGGGTCGATCCCGAGCCGGTCGGCGAGCACATCCATCACCCGCTCGATCGAGAACGCCGCGAGCACCCGGCCGACCCCGCGGTACGGTCCCATCGGCGCCTTGTTGGTGACGACCGCTCGAACACGGCGCTCATAGCACCGGATGTCGTAGGGGCCGGTCACGTTCTCCGAGGCCTGACCGGAGTCGAGGCCGGCCGTGTACGGCCATACCGCGTAGGCGCCGTTGGAGGCGCGCAGATCGGCCTGGACCGCGAGCACCCGGCCATCCGACGACGCCGCCGCCCGCAGGCGGTTGGTCTGCTCGCGCCCGTGGATCGTCGTCTGGAGATCCTCGATCCGATCAGACGCCCACTTCACCGGACGGCCCACCAGCTTCGCCGCGCCGCACACCGCCAGATCCTCCTGGTAGAGCACGCACTTCGGGCCAAAGCCGCCACCGACATCGGGGGCGATCACGCGGACCCGGTTCTCGGGCATCGACAGGTGCTTGGCCAGCCCGGTCCGCGCGATGTGCGGAACCTGGGTCGAGAGCCACGCGGTGAGCCTGTCCTCGGCCGCGCTGTAGCTCGCCACCGCCACTCGTCCCTCCATCGCGACTGCGCCGTAGCGCTGCTGCTCGATCTCGAGGTCGATCACCTCGTCGGCGGCCGCGAACGTCGCCTCGAGGTCGCCGATCGTCTGCTCGAAGCTGTTGAACAGGTTCTGTGGGGCCTCGTCGTGGATCACCGGAGCGCCGTCGGCCAGCGCCTCGTCCATCGTGAGCAGCGGAGTCAGCGGCTCGAGCTTCACCCCGACCGCGGCGGCGCCGTCCTCGGCCAGGTAGCGGCTCTCGGCGACAATCAGTGCGATCGGCTCGCCGACCATGCGCACCTTGCCGTCGGCGAGGACTGGGGTCGCGCACGGGCGGTACCCGGGCGCGCGCGAGATCGCGCGCATCGGCCTCACCAGCCCACGCAGGTCCTCGATCCCAAACGCCGCGACAACCCCGGGCACCGCGCGAGCGCGACTCAGATCGAGCTCGATGATGCGAGCGTGAGCCAGCGTGCTGCGCACGAACGCGCCGTGCAGCAGACCGGGCAGCGTCACGTCGGAGACGTAGCGGCCGCCGCCGCGCAGCAGGCGCTGATCTTCGCGGCGCAGGATGCGCGCACCCATTGCCCGCGGGGGCGGGGCGGTATCAGCCGGAGCGCGGGACATCCAGCCTGATTCCTAACTCTGCCCGCGGCGGTACGGCACCGACAACGCGCTCGGCATGCGCGCCGCCGTCCGCGAGCCGGCGAGCACGAGCAGCGCGACCGCGTACGGGAACCCGACCCACAGCGGCTGCGTCAGCGAGATGTGCGGTTGCACGATCAGCAGCACGACCCCGGCAACCACGAGCAGGGCGGTCAGCGTCATCGACGGCGCGTTGCGGTGGCGCGCTTGGAAGCCGAGCCAGATCAGCGCGATCAGGGCGATTGCGCCCCAGAACGCCGACTGGATGTACGGCTGCTCGCCGACGCGCAGCTGGAGCGCGTTGGTCCCGCCGAGCACGAGCGCCGCGGCCAGCACCCCAACTGGCTTCCACCGGCCGAAGATCACCGCCACGAGGGCCAGGTAGCCGAGGCCGGCGCTCATGCCCTCGTGGAAGATGCCCACCTGGACGATCGACAGGTCCGCGCCCGCGAGTCCGGCCAGCCCGCCAGCGCAGAGCACACCCATCCACCGCACCCGGCGGACGCTGATCCCGGCCGAGTCGACCGCGCTGGGCAGCTCACCAGCGGCCCTGATCGCCAGGCCCCACCTGGTCTTGAACAGGAGGAACCACGCGATCGGGACCAGGATGAAGGCGAGGAACACGAGGGGGTCGTGGTTGAACAGAGCCGGTCCGAAGCTCGGGATCTTCGTCAGGACGGGAATCGACCAGGAATGGACCGTATGGACCGTGATCTGCTGGAGGTTCTGGAAGATCTGTTCGAACAGGAACCCCGTCAACCCGATCGCCGCCAGGGTGATCGCGACGCCGGCGACGATCTGGTCGGCGCCCGCTTCGATCGCAAGCAGCCCCATGATCACGGCGAAGATCAACCCTCCGCCGATCCCGCCGAGCAGGCCGATCGCGGCGCTGTGCGCCTTCCAATCGACCAGATACGCGAAGAACGCCCCGGACAGCATCATCCCCTCGAGCCCGACGTTGATCACGCCGGCGCGCTCGGAGATCAGCTCGCCGATTCCGGCCAGCAGGATCGGGGTGGCCAGGATCAGCGCCTGGCTCAGCAGGTTGGTGTCGAACGGCCCGACGCCGATCGCGGCGAACGAGATCATGGCGTCGCCCCCAGTTCCGCGCCCCGAAGCTCAGGCGGTGGGACGAGCTCCCGCTCGCCGGGCCCTTTGCGGCGCCGGCGCTGGGTCAGATAGAGCATCGTCGTCGCGGCGAGCACGAGCATGATCATCAGGCCCTGGATGATCCCCACGAGCTCCGAGGAGATGTTGACGGTCGCCTGCATCACCTGGCCGCCCTGGGCCAGTGCCGCGAACAGCAGCGCCGCCGGGATCACTCCCCACGGTGAATTTCTGGCCAGCAGCGCGACCGCGATGCCGTTGAAGCCCACTCCGCCCTCGAACACCTCGCCCATCGCCGGCGTCGTGCCGGCGAGCACGAGTGAGGCGCCGGCGAGCCCGGCGAGCGCGCCGGACCAGAACATCGCCTGCGTGCCGATCCGGGTCGGCGAGATGCCGGAGTGGCGGGCGACGAGCGCGTTTGCGCCGCACACTCGGACCTTGAAGCCCCACACGGTGCGCGCCAGCACGAACGCGATCACGATCACCGCAACCGGCAGCAGGATGATGTCCCAGTGCAGGTCGGTGTTCGTCAGCAGCACGGGGTACAGCGAGCTGGTCGGCAGCGCGCGCGTCTGCGGCAGCGGCGTGCTCGGATCGTGGAACGGCGACTGCACCCACCAGTCGAGGATCTGGGCCATCACGAGGTTGATCAGCAGCGTCGAGAGAATCTCGTTGACGCCGCGCTTGGCCCACAGCCACGCGGCGACCCACGCGCAGAGACCGCCGCCGAGCATGCCGGCTAGCACCGCGAGCGGCAGGTGCAGCCAGATCGGCAGCGAGATCTTCAGCGCGACGATCGAGGAGAAGATGCCGCCCGTGATGATCTGCCCGGGGAACCCGACTTGGATCCGTCCACCCCGGAAGGCGACGATCCAGCCGAGCGCCACGAGCGTCAGCGGAACCATCTTCGAAAGCGTGCTTCCGAGGTTGAAGTTGCCGCTGAACGCCCCCTGCAGGAACGCGGAGATCGCGCGGCCGGGCGACACCCCGTAGATCGCGATGAAGACGAGCGCGATCGCCAGCGCGATTACCACCACGAGGAGCATCAAGGCGACGTCGAGCACACCCTGACGGATCTTGGATTTCGTCAGATCGCTCATGGCTGCTCCTCGCCACCCATCAGCAGACCGACGCGCTCGGGATCCGCCTCCTCGGCGCTCAGCGTCGCCAGGAATCGCCCTCCCGCCATCACCGCGAACCGATCGGACAGAGAAAGGATCTCGTCGAGCTCGAACGAGATCAGGAGCACGGCTGCTCCCGCGAGCTTGGCCTCGTTCAGCTTCCGATAGACGAACTCCATCGCCCCGATGTCGAGCCCGCGCGTGGGTTGAAACGCGATCACCAGCTTCGGATTGCGGCTGAGCTCACGCGCCAGGATCACCTTCTGCTGGTTGCCGCCGGAGAGCGTTCGGGCCGCCACGCTCGGACCGGGCGCGCGAATGTCGTACTCGCGCAACAGCGTCTTCGCGTGATCGCCGGCGCCGCGAAGATTGAGCAGGCCCCGGCGCGAGTAGGCAGGCGAGTCGACCTCCTTGAGGATCAGGTTCTCGAGCAGCGTCAGGTCGAGCGCGAGGCCCTCGTCGTGACGGTCCTCTGGGATCACCGCGCCACCGGCCTGCGTGAACTTCTTCGGATCCAGGTCGCTCCGATCCTGGCCGCCGATCCGCAGTGAGCCGCTGGTCAGCGGCCGCAGTCCCACGAGGGCATCGACGAGTTCGTTCTGCCCGTTGCCGCCGACTCCGGCCACCCCGAAGATCTCGCCGGCGCGTACCGTGAAGCTGACGTTCGAGACGAGCGTGCGGCCCCCGTCCTCGATGGTCAGATCTCGCACCTCGAGCATCGGCGCTCCGGGCTCCACGATCGGCCGCTCGGTGCGCAGCGCGACCTCGCGGCCGACCATCATCTTGGCCAGCGCCGCCTTGCTCGTGTTCTCGATGTCGACGGTTCCCACGACCGCCCCGTCGCGCAGGACCGTGCAGCGGTCGACGAGCCCGAACAGCTCGTCGAGCTTGTGGGTGATGAAGATGATCGACCGCCCCTCGTCCGCCATCGACCGCAGAAACAGCGAGAGCTCGCGCCACTCCTCCGGAGTCAGCGCCGCGGTCGGCTCGTCGAGGATCAGGATCTCGGCCCCGCGGTAGAGCAGCTTGATGATCTCGACCCGCTGCCGGGCCCCTAGCGGCAGCTCGCCGACCGTCGCGTGCGGGTCGACCTGGAGTCCGAAGCGCTTCGACAGCTCCCGCAGCTCCCGCTCGACCTCGGACAGGCGGCTGAGGCCGGGCGTCAGCGACGGGGCGAGCGCGACGTTCTCGGCGACGGTCATGTCGGGCACCAGCATGAAGTGCTGGTGCACCATGCCGATTCCGTGGGCCACGGCCTGGTGCGGGGTCTTGATCGAGACCTCCTCGCCCCGCACGAAGATCGACCCTGAGTCCGGCTCCTGGAGCCCGTACACGATGTTCATCAGCGTCGACTTGCCGGCGCCGTTCTCCCCCAGGAGGCCGAGAATCTCACCGGCGCCGACCTCTAGCGTGATGTGATCGTTGGCCCGGACCCCGGGGAAGGCCTTCGTGATGTCTTCGAGCCTCAGCGCGGGCACGCCCGAAGCCTCGTTGTGTGACTCGCTGCCGCCGCGGATCTCGGTTACCAAGCCGCTTTCCTTCTTCGCCGGTCGTCAGGAAGGAAACGAGTCGCGGCGGCGAGCGAGGCGCAGGGCGCCCTCATCGTCGAGGACGCCCCGCGGTCGAGCTCTGGCCGGACTGTGTTCGGCTTCGGTGCCAGCCCGATCCCCTGCTAGCTCGCGCCCGGGATCCCGTTGATGTACGGGTACGTGGGCCGGGGATTGATCGCACTGGCCGGCAGTTTGATCTTGCCGCTGTTGATGGCGGCGATCGTCTGCTTGGTGACCTTCGCGACCATCGGGTTCGACTGGTACTTCGGACACAGCGCGAGCGTCTGCATCTTCGGGTTCTGCAGGTCGAGCATGATCGCGCCCGGCTTGATCTTGTGGTTCACGTACGCGGAGATCAGCGCCTGGGCCGCCGCCTTGTCGTTGACGACCTCCGTGCCGACCATGTTCGGATAGGCACCACAGTCCGGGATCGTCAGCTTGAACATCGCTGGGTTCTTGCCGGACTGCGTCCCCGCCTGATAAGCGCCGGCGATGCCGGCGTCCAGGAACGGGAAGATCACGTCGGCGTTGGCATCGATCTGCGATGTCGTCGCGGCCTTCGCCTCGGAGACGTTGTTGAAGTCGCCGGTGATCGTGCTGAGGACCTTGATGCTCGGGTCGACGCTCTTGGCCCCGGCCGCGAACGCGGCGGCCGCCTGCGTGGTGGGCGGGATCTGCGCCCCGCCGACGTAGCCAACGACCTTCGTCTTCGTCATATGGGCGGCGATCACGCCACCGACATACGCCGGCGCCCCCCAGTCGTTGTTGAATCCGGTGACGTTCGGAGCGAACTTATCGGGCGCACCCGCGATGTTGATGAAGTAGGTGTTCGGGAACTTCGCTGCCTCGTTGTCGAGAATCGGGCCATAGCTCGAGCTCACCGCAAGGACGACGTTGTTGAGCGGGCTCAGCGTGTCGATCCCGTCTGTGCGCTGCGTGTCGGTGGTCTCGTTCTCGAGCACCGAGGTGAGCTTCAAATTCGAGAACTGCTTGAGCGCGGCCTGCGCCCCCTCGTAGGTCGACTGACCGAACGACCCGTCGTTCTTCGGGCCGATCAGCGCGGCGGCCATCTTGATGGTTCCCGACGGCGCCTGCGGACTGTTGCCGCCGCCGGAAGTCGAGCTTCCGCTGCCACCCGAGCTGCTGCTCGAGTTACTGGCGTTGGAGCTCGAGTTCGAGCTCGATCCGCACGCGACCACACCGAGGCTCACGCCGAGGACGACCACCAGCGCCAGTGCTGTGCCGATCCTGCTGCGACCATGCTTCATCTATCCGTCCTCCTCATTGTCCCACCCCGGGGACCCCTCGCTTGTGCGGGAATCTCTACCACAAGGTAATACAAAATCCAAACGCCCCGGGGCGGACACAATTCTTCGTTAATGTTGGCTTCACCGAGCGCCACGCACCGAGAGCTCGGTTCGCGACGCCGGGGATTTCGACCTACTCCTCGGGCAGTCTGCACGGCCAGTATCTAAGCGGCCATCGGCACCGTCATCGGGACACTCCCGCTCGCCGCAGCGGGTTTTCCCGCCGCCGAAAGCCCCCGTTTGGCGGGGGTTTTGCCATATGGCGCAAGACGCGAGACAGCGCCCGGAGCGCGCCCCGGCGCGCGCTCAGCTCAGCGCGTCAGCACGGTCATCATGTACGCCGCGGAATCGCCGCTGGCGAGCATCCCACCCTGGTTGTGGGCGAGTCCCACGCGCGGCTGGGGATCGACCTGGCGGGCGCCCGCCTGGCCCCTGAGCTGCCACACGATCTCCGCGATCTGGGCGAGGCCGGTGGCGCCGACGGGATGGCCGCGGGCGGTCAGGCCGCCGCTCGGATTGACCGGGCGGGCGCCACCGAGCAAGGTCTCGCCGCCGGCCACCAGGCGCGGCCCCTCGCCGGGACCGCACAGTCCCAGCTGCTCGTAGATGAGGAGCTCGACCGGTGCCATCGCGTCGTGGACCTCGGCGACCTCGAGGTCGTGTGGTCCGAGGCCCGCGGTCTCGAACACGTGGCTCGAGAAGTTGGCGAGCGGCTTGTAGTCACGGTCGTCGGAGGTGAAGAAATGGCCCGAGCGCAGCTCACACGCGCGGATGGTGACCGCGCCGGGCCGGGCCGCGTCCGGGAGGACCTCGGTGGCGCACACGATCGCCGCCGCCGCGCCGTCGCTGATCGGGCTGCACATCGGCGCGGTCAGCGGCTCGGCCACGACCGGCGCGGCCAGCACCTGTTCGAGCGTCAGCTCGCGACGCCGATGCGCACTGGGATTGAGCGAGCCGTGGCGGTGGTTCTTGACCGCGACCGCTGCGAAGTCCTCGCGCGTCCATCCGTACTCGTCCATGCGGCCCCGGAGGTTGTACTTGGGGTGGATCGCGTACATCGCGCTGAACTGCATCCCGCTGCTCGACAGCGTCAGCTCGGAATCCGCGGCGAGCGCCGCCAGCGTGCGCTTGGTGTCGCCGACGAACATCTTCTCGACGCCGAGCGCCAGGGCGACATCGCACGTGCCCGCCGCCACCTCGAGATACGCCCCGCGCACCGCGGTCGAGCCGCTCGCGCACGCGTTCTCGACGTTGATCACGGGGATGTCATAGATGCCGCTGTCGTGGAGGATCACCTGGCCGCGGATTCCCTCCTGGCCGGTGAGCAGACCCGCCAGCGAGTTCCCGACATACGCGCATCCGATCGAGCGCGGATCGACGCCGGCGTCGGCGATCGCCGCCAGCACCGCCACCCGGCCCAGATCCAGGATCGACTTGGTCAGGTGGCGGCCGAAGGGGTGGACGCCCACCCCGATAATCGACACGTCACGCACGAGGCCGGAACTTGTAGGTCAGCTCCGGACGCGCTGGCGCAATCGCCTCGAGCACCAGCTCCATCGCCTGGCCCACGCGCAACGCGTCGACGCTCGGAGCGACCGCCGAACTGATCAGGGTGAACACCCGGATGCCCTGCGGCAGCTCGACGAAGGCCTGCAGGTAGGGAGCCTCCCACCCCTCCGGCGCCACGTTGGAGATGGTGAAGCTGTAGAGCTCTCCGTAGGGCCCCAGCCGTACCGGGCGCATCGTCGCCGCGCGGCATCGAGGACAGACCATCCGGGCCGGAAAGACGCTCTCTCCACATCGCACGCAGCAGGCGCCGCGCAGATAGGCGACGTCGTCCGCGACCCGCTCGAACAGGTGGTTGCCGCGTGGTGGAATGCCCGCGCTCATCGTGCCTCCAGTCCCAACGCTCATCGTGCCTCCAGTCCCAACGCCCGCCGTGCCGTGAGGCCCATCAAGTCGTCGATCTCCTCTGTCGTGAACGAGACCCCACCCGGCGCCTCCCGGGGCAGGTTCGTGAGGACCGAGACCCATGTGTCGTGCTTCACCCGCCGGACATCGCGCAGCGCCGGCCAGTCGGTTCCGAACATCACCCGTCCTGGCCCGGCGGTCGAGATCAGCTCGCGCAGCTCGCGCGTGAACTTCTCGGGACTGCGCAGATACTTGGCCTGCCAGTAGGCGATGTCCAGATACACGTTCGGGTGATGCCAGGCAATCTCCGCGGCCTCCGCGACCCACGCCATTCCCGCGTGCGCCAGCACGAACGTGACCTCGGGGAAGTCATTGGCAGCCTGGTCGACGAGGATCGGCCGCGTGCACTCGCTCCGCAGCGGTGCGATCTCCTGCCCGGTGTGGACCACGACGGGCAAGTTCAGCTCGGCGCACTTGGCATACACCTTGTAGGCGGAGCGGTCGTCGGGGAACACCCCGGCGGGCGTCCACAGCTTGACGCCGGCGATCGCGTGCTCGGTCGCCGCCCGCTCGATGAAGCTGGCCGCGTCGGGGCGGCGCGGGTCGAT
This sequence comes from Solirubrobacteraceae bacterium, assembly GCA_036494115.1. GTDB lineage: Bacteria > Actinomycetota > Thermoleophilia > Solirubrobacterales > Solirubrobacteraceae > Palsa-465. The sequence goes on from DASXOS010000111.1 coordinate 44,808, forward strand.
GCCGCCGTAGAGCACCAGCCGTCCCTCGTGACGTGCCACCGCCGCGGCGAACAGCTCGTAGCGCCGGGCCAGCGAGATGTCATCCCCGACCCCTCCGTAGAGCCCGAAGTCGAGCACGAACACGACCGAGCGCTCGATCCCGGCCGCGTCCATGTCGGCGACCAGCTGGTCACCGTGCGGGTCGAACCAGTCCTGCTCGATCCGCTCGCGGACGAAGTCGGCGCTGCGCGTCGAGATCGCGCTGCCGTAGTCGGCCATCGCCTCGATCCAGTAGCGCGGGGTCATCTCGGCGCTGTACAGATGGGTGTGGGCGTCGATGATCATCTCGCTCCCTTCGGGACCGGGCTCTGCAGCAGTTCGCGCAGCTTCTCGAGGCGGGCCAGCCGGGCCGGCGGAGTGAGGGGGAAGATCAGCCGCTCGATCCCCGCCGCTCGCAGCTCCTTTAGGCGGCCCGCGCACCGCTCGGCGCTCCCCGCGATCGCCAGCTTCGCGGTCAGCTCGTCACTGATCGAGTCCTGATGTGAGGCCCGGGTCGACAGATGCTCGCCGTAGTCGTAGCCGGTCTTGGCCCGTGTCAGCTCCTCACGATGCTGCTCCAGGGTCGGCGGCAGCTCGGCCACGTCGGCGAGCAGCCGGGCCTGGGCGCTGGCCCAGGAGCGCACGTCGCGCAGCGGGTCGTCCGAGCCATCCTCGATCGAGGTGGGCGCGACGAACGAGAGCTCGACCTCGCTCGCGTCGCGCCCGCTCTCGATGACGCCCTCGTGGATCCAGCCGACCTGTTCGCGGACGAGCTCCGAAGTCGCCGGGCCCATGATGATCGCTCCGTCGGCCACCCGGCCGGCGAGGCGGCACATGCGCGGGCGGCTCACCGCCAGGTGCAGCCGCACGTCACCGGGGGCATACGGCAGGCTCAGCGTTTCCCCGTCAGCGTTCGCCGGCGCACCGCCGAGCAGGCGCCGGAGTCGCCCCAGGCCCTCCTCGAGTTCCGCAATCCGCGACGGTCTGCGCCCGAGCCCCTTGACTGCGGAGTCGCCGGCGCCGACGCCGAGCAGCGCCCGCCCGCCGGATACCTCGCTGACCGCGGCAATCGCGCTCGCGGTCACCGTGGGGTCGCGGGTCAGCAGGTTGGTGACGCCGGGCCCGAGCTCAACCGTCGAGGTGTTGAGGGCCGCGGTGATCAGCCCCGCGTACACGTCCTTCATCGCCAGCTGCGAATCGATCAGCCAGATTCGATCCACGCCCCCGGCTTCGAGCTCGGAGGCCAGGCGCATCCAGTCGGCGAGCGACTCGCGCGGGCTGATTCCGATGCTGACGTCCAGTCCCATCTCAGCCGCCCGCCGCGGTCGTCCGCCGGTCGTGCAGCCGACGGCGCTTCTTGAAGCGGGCCTCGACGGCGCGGCTGATGGCCCCCTCAGAGACGACCGTCACCTCCGCGCCCAGGCCGGTCACCTCGCGGATGGCAGCTCGCGCTCGCGTGGGCGTGTCGCTGAGATCCGACTCCAGCTCGAGCTGGACCTGGAGTTGCTCACGTCCGTCCGCGTCAGTCTCGACCGACGCCTCGTACTCGCGGACACCCTCGATCGCGAACAGGGCGGCGTCGAGCGCCTCGGGCCACACGTTGACGCCGCGGATCTTGACCATGAAGTCGAAGCGCTCGACGGTTCCCGCCTGAAGACAGGGACCCGGCCGACCGCAACCGCACCCCGGCACGACCGTTACGCAGTCACCGGTGGCGAAGCGAACCAGCGGCGACGCGCTCGACGCGAACGGTGTCAGCACGAGATGCCCCCGCCCCTCGCGCACCGGCGCGCCGGTCTCGGGATCGAGCACCTCGTAGACGCCGCAGTCACTCAGCGCGTGCAGCACGCCGCGCCGGTCGCCGGCTACTCCACCCTCGGGGCAGCTCCAGGCCATCCCGCGCTGGGTGCAGCCGTACTGCTCGAACACGCGCGCTCCCCACTCGGATTCGAGACGCTGCATCCACTGAAGCGACCATGACTCGCCGGCCACGATCAGCCCCTTCACGCTTCCCCGCGAGGTGTCGATCCCGTGGCGGCGCGCCTCGACGGCCAACCTGAAGACATACGACGGCGTGCCGACGAGGGTGTCGGGTGCGAAGCGCTCGAGGTAGCCGAGCTTGCGCGCAGTCGAGTGGCTGCCCACCTCCAGCACGTTCGCGCCCAGTAGCCGCAGCGCGTGGTAGTACCACTGCCCCGCCGCGCTCGTGCCGAGCGGCAGCGTGTTCAGAACCACTGCGCGCTCGTCGACTCCGGCCCATGCAAACCCCCGCGCGGCCATCTCCCACACCATCCGCTCGTCCTCTTCGTCGAGCGCGTACACCTCCTGCCCGGTTCCGCTGGTGCCACTCGTCTCGACGATGTGCCGGATCGCCGACGGCGCGACGCGGAGGCGGCTGCCGAACGGTGGGCGCGCGGCGATGTCCGCGAGCACCTCTTCCTTGGTCGTCATCGGAAACGCCCGCAGCTCCGACAGCGACTCGATCTGGGTCGGCAGGCCGGCGAGCCGATCGCGATAGAAGCTCGTGTCCCGAGCACGCTCGAGCACGAGGTTCACGCGGGCGAGCATCTGCCGTTCGAGGGTGCTGCCGGCCGCCGGCTCGCGCGGCAATTGCAGTCCCTCAGTGCTGGCAGACAGCTGCACTCCGTGGCCACCGTAACGCAGAAGTGGCGCGGGATTTACGCCGTGATCCGAGGGTTTACGCGCTTTCGCGCGCTCGCTTCTGGCCAGTCAGATCCGACTGATCTAGGGTCGCCGT
>DASXOS010000112.1:0-14651 GCA_036494115.1 Solirubrobacteraceae bacterium
CTTGTGGAGGAGCACGAGCGGCTGGCGCGAGCTCGGTCCGAGCGCCAGCAGCACCACGCCGGTGATGAACACCGCGAGCGTGAGGAACACCACGACGGGGGCGAGCCCGCGGAGCGCGGGGTGCGGAGGCCCCTTCTCGCGATAGGCGGCGTTGTGGCTGTAATAGCGGACGAACCGGTAGCCGGTGCTCATCAGCTTCAGCGCCAGCGGCCCGAGCAGCGCGAGCCCGAGGAACAGGTGAAGCCAGAGCAGCTGGCCGATCCTGATGATCGTGACTCCGAGCACCGCGAGCAGCACGACGAGCAGCAACCCGGTGAGCCCGGTCAGTCGTTCGTTGCCATCGGTGCCGCCGCCGAGCAGGGCGCGAGGCCGCGAGCGCGGCGGTCGAGTCGAAACGGCCATGATCCGAGCGCGAGTCTGCGCGTGTGAATTAATAGCCTCGTAACCCGACGATGAGAATCCTCTGATGCAAAGCTTCTGAGCACATGCCGAGCCGCTCCAACCGTACGATGCCGCCCGCCACCGTGATCCCGCAGCTCGTCTACGACGACGTCGGCGCGGCCGTCGAATGGCTGTGCGCGACGTTCGGCTTCGCCGAGCGCTGGCACGTCGGCGACCACCGCGCGCAGCTGACGCTCGGCAACAGCACGATCGTCGTCACCGAACCGCGCACGTCGCAGGCCCTGCCCGGACCACAGTCGCTCCTCGTCCGCGTCGACGATGTCGACGCCCACCACGCTCGGACGGTTGCGGCGGGCGCCACGGTGATCGCTGAACCCCGCGACCACGCCTACGGCGAGCGTCAGTACGCGGTCGAGGACCCGGGCGGTCACCACTGGGGGTTCTCGCAGTCGATCGCCGACGTCGCGCCCGAGGACTGGGGTGGGACCTCGGGGCCGGCGCTCGATGCGGCCCACGGTCCGCTCGTCTCGGTCATGCTGATCGTCCCCGACGCGGATGCCGCGGCGGCCTGGTACGGCACCGCGCTCGGCGCCAGCGAGCTGTGGAACCTGGGTGGTGTGGCGGGGCTCGAGATCACGGGCGCGCCGTTCTTCCTCCACGAGAACAACCCGAAGAACCCGTCCGAGCGAGATCCGGTCCAGGCCGGCGTGACGAGCACCCGGATCGAGCTGTTCGTCGAGGATCCCGACGCGGTGCTCCGCCGAGCGGCGGACGCCGGCGCCACCGTGACCGCGGAGATGACGAGCCAGCCGCGCCCGTGGGGTGTCCACCGCCAGGGCAGCTTCCGCGACCCGTACGGCCATCGCTGGTCGGTCGGCGACCGCTCACCGCTGTGGCGTTCCTCCGACGGGTAAACGCGCGCATTCCGCTCGTCCCGGGCGAGGTGTGTCGACGTTTGCCGTGTATTCAATGCATGGCGCTACAGGCCTCGGGATCTGGCCTCGGAATGCGCGCTTCTACAGGTGCAAAACGCAGACATTCGTCTGGAAATCCCGAGCCCTGATGCATTTCGCACCATATGCAGCACTCTTGCGTCACCCCCTGCCGCTCGGCTGACGATTGTTTGCGAAATGCACGCACGCCGGCCGCACTCCGGCCCCCTTCCCAGCTGCCGTTCCCGAGGCCGCCCGTACACGACGGCCGCGCCGCCACACCCAGGCGATGAGAGCCGAGAACCTTCTCGCGCCCCGGCGGGTCTGACAGGCTGAACCCCCATGAGCTCCCTGCTTCACACCGTGCGCTTCCGGCTCGACCATCGGTGGGCGCCCCGGCGCATGTCGGAGTATCTCGACGGAGAGCTGGCCGGCGCCGCACGCCGGCGGCTCGATGGCCACCTGACAGAGTGCGAGGAGTGCGCCCGGCTGCTCGCCGGGCTGCGCCGGATGGTGGAGACCCTGCACGCGGCGCCTGCGGCGGTCCACGGTGCTGATGCTGCGAAGCTCGCGGCGGCCGTCCGGGGGCAGCTCTCCTGAACCGTTCTTGGCTCTGCGAGGGTCGAACAGAGCATGAACGACACCACCTATACCGACACCGCGGGCCGCGGGCGCGTCGAGAAGACCGACCGCGAGTGGCGCGAGCACCTCACGCCCGCCCAATACGACGTGCTCCGGAACAAGGGGACCGAGCGTCCGTTCACCGGGCGCTACGTCGACGAGAAGAGCGCCGGCACGTACCGCTGCGCCGGCTGCGGGGCAGAGCTGTTCTCATCCGAGACGAAGTTCCACTCCGGGACCGGCTGGCCCAGCTTCACGGAGCCTGCCGATCGAGCGGGCGTGGAGCTGCTCGAGGACCGCAGTTACGGGATGCGCAGGGTCGAGGTCAACTGCGCGAGCTGCGGCGGGCACCTCGGTCACGTGTTCCCGGACGGGCCTGGCCCCACCGGCGAGCGCTACTGCATCAACTCCTGCTCGCTGGAACTCGACGCGGACAAGTAGCAGAACCGGCGCGGTGGACGTCCCCGCTCGGTGACGTCCACCAGCCGATATAACCGCGGCGTGCGCGTCGACGAGCATGAGCTGATTCGCCGCGCGCAGGGCGGGGACCAGGACGCGTTCGCGCAGCTCGTCGTGATGCACGCGGCCCGTGTCATGAGCCTGCTGCGGCGCTTTGGACTGACCGCGGCCGAGGCCGACGAGGTGGGCCAGGAGGTCTTCCTGAGGGCGTGGCGGGGCCTGCCGCGATTCGAGGAGCGCGCCCAGTTCTCGACCTGGCTCTATCGGATCGCCTTCAACGAAGCGAAGCGGCGCCTGGCGCGCCGGCCGCCGCTCCAGGCCGAGCCGAACGCCGACCACGACGACGTGGTCGCCGCGCTCCCCGCCTCGCCACTTCAGAGTCCGGACGCAGTGGCGCTCGAGCACGAGTTCGAGCGCACCCTGGAGCGCGCGCTCGCACAGCTTCCCCCGGAGTGGCGAGAGGCTGTCGTCCTGCGCGATCTGCAGGCGCTCTCGACGCGGGACGCCGCCGCTGTGGCGGGGGTCCGCGAGGCCGCGTTCAAGAGCCGCCTGCACCGCGGGCGGATGCAGCTCCGGGTGCTGCTCGAGCCTTACCTCGAGCTGGGCACCCGGGCCACGTAACGACTACGACCGCAGAGTCGTGGCGCAGACCGCGCCGCCGTGCTTCTCGAAGTACCGCTGGTGGTACTCCTCGGCCGCGTAGAACTCCGGTGCGGACACGATCTCGGTCACGATCGGCCGCCTCAGGCTTGCCTGGCGCTCGTCGCGTGACGCCTGCGCCCGGCGCTCCTGCTCGGCATCGTGGAAGAAGATCGCCGACCGGTACTGGCTGCCGATGTCCCAACCCTGCCGGTTCGGGCTCGTCGGGTCATGGATCGACCAGAACGTCGCCACCAGCTCGTCGTAGCTGATGATCGACGGGTCGAACCACACCTCGACCGACTCGGCATGGCCGGTCGCGCCCGAGCACACCTGCTCGTACGACGGGGCGGGGGCGCTTCCGCCCGTGTACCCGACGGTCGTGTCGAGCACTCCCTCGAGCTCACGGAACGAGGCCTCGACGCCCCAGAAGCAGCCGGCGGCGAACGTCGCGCGCTCTGCGCCCTCGAACCCGGCCGCGGGAGGTGGCGCGTCGGGCTGGCGGTGTGAGAAGTTCAGCATGCTCGTCCTTTCGATTTTCACGTTGATGCCCTGATGGACCCTCGATCGCGCGGAAACGGTTCAGCGCGTCTGATCTGTGAGCGCGCGTCGGGCTCGGCGGCCTCATCGCGGCCGGCGGCTGCGGCCGTTGCCGCCTCGGAGGCAACCGCGGTGGCCACGTCGCGCGGGTAGGTGCGCCGGGCGCGGAACGTCAGGATCCCGCCCAGCGCGAGCGTGACCGTGAGGATCAGGAACGTGAGGTGAAGCCCCGCCGCGCTCGCGCCGGCGCCGAAGCCGCGCTGCCCGCCGGCGGCGCTCCCTCCGTGCAGACTGTCGGCCAGCGCCCCGAATGCCACCGGCGCGGTCGCCACCACCAGCCGGCGCAGGAACGTCCGCACCCCCTCGGCGCGCCCCCACAGCCGGTGGTGCATGACGTCGAGCCGGGCCGCGTCGAGCGCGGGATCGCGTGCGGCGAAGAACGCCGACGCCACCGCGAGCAGCGGAAGCGTCCAGGCGATCTGACGCCCCAGCAGCGCTGGAACCAGCAGCGCCGCGGCGATTACGAAGCTGTAGCCGCCGACCATGATTCGCGCGTTGACGTTCCCGTGCCCCAGTGCCCGGTCAGCCAGTCGGCCGCCGCAGAACACGCCGACGAGCGCTCCCAGGCCCAGCCCGCCGAGCAACAGCGTGCCCGTCGCCTGGGACATTCCATAGTGGTGGCGGATGTACACCAGCCCGAACGTCTCGAGCCCCGTGAGGTAGAAGTAGCCGAGCGAGGACGCGACGATCAGGATCAGGTTCGTCCGCACCCTGAGCACGTAGCGCGTCGCCTCCCACAACCGCATCTTCGTCGGATCGCCGCGGAGGATCATGGCCTCGTGCGGCCGGACCTCGCGCTTCTCGATCGTCTCCTGCGCGAGGCTCAGCTCGGGCTCCTCGATCGCGTCGGCGGTTGCGGTCTGGGCGAGATCGACGAACTCGGTCGCTCCCGCGACGAGACGGCTCACGCCACCGCGGGCGGGCTCCGGGAGCTTTCGCCACACCAGGACTGAAAGCGCGAGGCTGGGCACCGCCAGCGCCAAGAACGCGGTCCGCCATGACGCGATACTCGCGGCCTCGCCAGCGATGATGAACCCGACTCCCGCCCCCAGCAGCTCCCCGCTGAGGATCATTCCGTACACGCTTCCGCGCTCGTGGACCGGGAAGTAGTCGCCGATCAGCGACGAGATGGTCGGCCCCGCAGTGGCCGTGGCGGCGCCGAGTGCCACCCGGCTGACGAGCAGCATCGTGAACGATCCCGACGCTGCGCCGATTGCCATCGCGACACCCCACAACGCGACCGTGACCTCGAGTAGCCGGGTCCGGCAGGTCCTGTCGGTGAGGACGCCCATCGGCACCGTGGCGATCGCCGCGACGAGCGATGGCAGCGCGACCAGGATCCCGAATTCCGTGTTCGAGAGCCTGAGGGCAGGCTCGAGCTTCGTCGCGACCGCGCCGAGCATCGACACGTCGGCCGTGTCGAGCGCCAGGACGCACGCCAGCAGCACGATCACGCGCGCGCGGACAGGGCCGCCCGCGGCGCGCAGAAGCCGGGCCCGCAGGCCAGTCTCGACAGTTGCCGGGAATGCCGGCATCGGGCCCCTCAGAGGTTCGCCTGCCCGGCGACCTTGGCCTTCCGCAGTCGCCGGATGAACGGCAGGCTGGCCAACGCCGCGGTCCCGCAGACGAGCCAGATTGCCTGGAAGCCGTTGGTGGAGGCGAAGGGCCCATCGGCGGTCAGCGAGATCGCGGCGCCCGCCAGAAGCGGCCCGGCGACCAGGCCCAGGCCCCGGGAGACGCTGTAGAAGCCGGTCAGCAAGCCATGCTGGTCCTCGGGCATTAGCGGCATCAGGATCGCGTAGGCCAGCGTCATCACGGTGCCGCCGCCCAGCGCGATGAACGGGACCGCCACCAGGATCAACGCGTGGTTGGTCGTGAGCCCCGGCACGAGGAACCCGATGCCGTAGCCGACGACCGCGATCGCGGCGACGCGTGCGAGCCCGAAGCGGTCTCCCAGCTTGCCTGAGAAGCCCGCGCCGACCAGGATCACGAGCGCCACGCCGCCGATGATCAAGGACGCGGTCGCGAGGCCGTATCCGAGCCCAACCGTCAGGTAGAGCACCACGAACGCCTTGAGCGCGGACAGCGCGGTCTCCCACAGCGCGTTCGCGATCAGATAGGCCCGGAGGGCGGGGTGCTCCTGCAGTGCGCGCAACAGCCGCCGCACCACGTGGGCGGAGCCGGTGGCATGCTCGGGCACCTGTTCGCGGACCTCCCGGTCGAGCACCAGGACCGCGAACACCGCCACCGCTGCGACCAGGATTGCCGCGGCCACCAGAAAGGGCAACGCACGGCTCACGGTGAGCAGGAGGCCGCCCCCGAGCAGCGCGCACGCGGTTCCCGTGCCTCGGGCCACGGCTTGGCTGCTCTGGGCGCGGCCGGCGACCTTCTCGCGCTGGAGCAGATCCGGATACATGGCCCGGTAGGGCTCGTAGGCGACGAAATAGGCGGCGTAGAAGATCGCCGCCGTGGCAGCGACCAGGCCGATCGAGCCGACCAGTCCGACCAGCGCGAGGCCGACCGCCGCGGCCGCCGCTCCGGCGATCACGAACGGAAGGCGACCGCCGATCCGGGTGCGCAACCGGTCTGACCAGGGCCCGGCGATCAACGGCACCCACAGGGCCATGACGCCCTCGCCGCCGATGATCGCGCCGATCACGATCGTGTGGCTGGTGTAGCGGCGAGCCACGGTGCCGAGGTAGCTCGCCACCATAGTGATCGAGAGCGCGAGGGCGAACGCGGGGAGCGCCAGCAGGGCAAGGCGAGCCTTCTCCTCGCCGCGCAATTCGGCATCGCGTTCGCGGGAGCGGCTGCTGCGCTGGGTGCGGCTGCCGGAGCGGGTCGGGGGGTCGGTCACCTTCATGAGCGGTATGCGTGGTTTCCCCGCCCAGCGGCGTTCGGATTGTCCGCTGTCATCCAGCGGACACTGGTCACCCAGGTGACAGCGGCTGGCGCCAGCCGTCGCGTCCGGGTAACGCCGACCACATGGAACGCCTACGTCGCCACCCCGTCCTGACGACGCTGATCGCATTCGCGGTCGCCGCGACCGCCGTGGTGGCGATTGCCGCCGCTTACGGATTCGCAGCGTTCGGGAACGCCTGGACGCACCTCGACTTCGCGTGGCTCGTCCTCGCCGTGGTGGCGCAGCTTCTGGCGATTCCCGCCTACGTGGTGTCGTACCGGACGCTGGTCAGCTTCCGAGGGGGCCCGGAGCTGCCGTGGCCGCTCGCGATCCGCTTCGTCGTGGCGGGATTCGGCCCGTCCGCGGTCGGCGGAGGGTTCGCGCTCGACAAGCATGCCCTGCACGCAGTCGGCGACGAGGACGTTGCAGTCAGGCGGGTGCTGGGGTTGGGGGCGCTCGAGTGGGCGCTGCTGAGCCCGGCTGCCTGGCTATGCGCCGTCGCTCTGCTGATCGTCGGCGGCAGCCCGGCGATGCCATCCCTGCTGTGGCCGTGGGCGCTGCTCGTGCCGGCTGGCTTCGCGATCGGACTCGCCCTCGCCCAGCCGCGCCCCCGGCGTCGGATCGAAGCCGGAGGCGGACGCATCCGCGAGGGCCTCGGGACCGCCCTCGAAGCCGTGGCCTTGCTGGTGCCGCTGGCGCTCGGTTGGGGACGCTGCTGGCGCGCATGGTTCGGCACGGCGCTCTACTGGACGTTCGACATCGCCTCGTTCTATGCGTGCCTGAGGTTCATTGGGCTGCGCCTCGGAGTGGCCGAGGCCGTGCTGGCCTACGCCACGGGGTACGCGCTCACCCGTCGCTCGATGCCGCTCGGCGGCGCCGGCGTCACGGAGGTGCTGATGACCTTCGCGCTCCACTGGGTGGGCGTGTCGGTGCCCGCCGCGCTCGCCGCCGTCGTCGTCTACCGGATGCTCAACTTCGTGCTCCCGGCGGGGCCTGCGCTGGCCATTCGCTCGCGGGTGTATCCGCTGGTGGCCGCTGCGAACGACGGCCGCGAGCCCTCGGGGCGAGCGCGCCGTCGGGCGGCCGCGCCACTGCGCGCGTTTCAGCGCTGAGCGGCGTCGGACAGCTCGCTACGCCGCCGCGCCGAGCCGGGCCACGAGCGCGCGCGCCGCCTCGGCCATCGCGGGCGGTTCGAGCACCTCGATCGGCGCGTCGAGCAGCGCCATCCACACCAGGAAGTCACGCCGCCATGCCCCGCGGGTGCTGACCACGCACGCCTCCTCGCCGTCCGGCTCCACCGTGGCGTAGCGAGCCGGGATCCGCTTCCGAGCGATGTCCGCCGGCAGCTGCATCCTGATCCGGCCGATCTCCGCCCGGTCGCCGGCCCCGCTCGTGCGCAGCTGCTGCTTGACGTAGGCGGCGGGGTCGCCACCCGGGACCGTGTGGCGATGCGCGCGGCCGCCCTCCCGCACCCGCCCGCGGATCCGATCGATGCGGAACGTCCTGAAGTCCTGGCGGTCAGTGTCGAACGCGACCAGATACCAGCGGTAGCCGCTGTAGACGACGGCACACGGCTCCGTGTTGCGCCGGCTCGTCTTCTCGTCGCGGGCGACGTAGGCGAAGTGCAGGCGGACCCCGTCGCGGCACGCCGCGGCCAGGGTGGCCAGGAGGTCGGCGTCGATCCGCGGCCCCTCGACGCCGAACGCCGAGGTGGCGTCCCCCAGCGCACTCACCCGCCGGCGCAGCCGGTTCGGGAGAACCTGCTCGAGCTTGGCCAGGGCCCGGACCGAGGTCTCCTCGATCCCGGCGATCGAGCCCGCCGCGGCGGTGCGCAGCCCCACCGCGACCGCCACCGCCTCGGCGTCATCGAGCAGCAGCGGCGGCAGCTCCCCGCCCGCGCTCAGGCGGTAGCCACCCGCCACGCCCGGCGACGCCTCGATCGGATAGCCGAGCGAGCGCAGCTTGTCGACGTCGCGGCGGATCGTCCGGGGACCGACCTCGAGGCGATCGGCGAGCTCCTGGCCGGTCCATTCCCGGCGGACCTGGAGCAGCGAGAGCAGCGCGAGCAGGCGGGCTGAGGTCTGGATCATGGCGAGCGCGAAGCTTGGCAGTAATTGCGGACCGAAGCTGACCGCAGTTGCCCCGCGGTCAGCCTCATTGAGGACCGAAGATGGCCTCATTGAACGGAAGACTCGAGCCCATGTCAACCACCACATTCACCCACCCCCGCACGCGCGTCACCCGGCGCCGCGTGAGCAGCAAGCAGGCGACGTGGCTCGGCTTCGCGGTCGTCATCGTCGCGTCGGTGATGGACTTGCTCGACTCCACGATCGCCCAGACCGCGGCCCCGGCGATCCGCCGCGACCTGGGCGGCTCGTATGCGGATCTGGAATGGATCACCGCCGCCTACACGCTTGCCATGGCGGCGATGCTGATGCTGGGCGGCCGCCTGGGCGACGCATTCGGACGACGTCGCGTGCTGCTCGTCGGCATCGCCGGATTCGTCGGTGCCTCGATCGTGTGCGCGGTCACGCCCTCGCCCGCGACTCTGATCGCCGCCCGGGCCGCTCAAGGCGCGATCGCCGCGGTCATGGTGCCCCAGTGCTTCGGCCTGACCCGGGAGCTGTTCGGAGACGAGGGTCAGCAGCGCGCATTCGCGGTGTTCGGCCCGATCATGGGCCTGGCCGCGGTCCTCGGACCGCTGCTCGGCGGCGGCCTCGTCAACCTCGACGTCCTCGGCCTGGGCTGGCGCGCGATCTTCCTCGTCAACGTCCCATTCGGGATCCTGGCGATCGCCGCCGGACGGCGGTTTCTGCCGCGGTCAGTACCCGCCAGCCCGGGGGCCCGGCTCGACCCTCCGAGCGTCGTGCTGGCGATGGTGGCCGGCGTTGCCCTCGTTTATCCGCTGATCCAGGGGCGCCAGAACGGCTGGCCGGCGTGGTCATTCGCGCTGATCGCGCTCGGGCTGGCCGCGCTCGGAGCCTTCGGTGCACTGCAGGGACGGCGCGCTCGGCAGGGCCACACGCCGCTGGTCGAGCCGTCGATCCTGCGCCGGCGTCCCTACGTGGCAGGCCTGGCTGTGGTGCTCGGCTTCATCGGCGCGATGGGCGGGATGATGATCGCGCTGAACGTGATGTTCCAGACGGGTCTCGGCTTCACCCCCCTGGCGTGTGGGGTGGCCACCCTCGCCATTCCCCTGTTCGCGATCGCGGGTTCGATTACGTCGTCGGCGCTGCTGACCCGGATCGGGCGGACCACGATGCACATCGGCATCACGACGATGGCGCTCGGACTCGTCGTCGTCGACCTCGTGTTGCGTGCGGCCGGCGGCGCCGTCAGCGCCTGGGAGCTGGCCGGCCCGTTGGCCATCACCGGCTTCGGCATGGGGATGGTGTTCGTGCCGATGTTCGACGTCATCCTGGCCGGCGTCGCCCCGCGGGAGCTCGGCTCGGCCTCGGGGCTGCTCGAGTCCGTGCAGCAGCTCGCGATGTCGCTCGGGATCGCGATCGTCGGCACGGTCCTGTTCGACCGGCTGGGGGCCGGCCACGGTCCGGCGGCGTTCGTCGGAGCCGCCGACCATGCGCTGCTCGCGGCGGTGGCATTCCTGGCCGCTGCCTGCGCCGCCGTGTTCTGGCTCCCCAAACACGCGCGCGCAGCGCACTGACGGACCGCAGGCTTTTCCGCGCGCGTGGCGAATCCCTTGTTCGCTACGCGCGCGGAAACCTGCATCCCGCGCCCCACACCGCCCGCCAAAAGCACTACAGTACGTGCCGCAGGCCGGCGTGGAGGGGCCACATCACCGGCTGGGGCAGCTTTGGAACCACCTCGTCTCATCTTCGAGCAACCATCTCCGCGAGGCCGGAGCCAGGTTGCGCTGGCTGGGAGGGTCGTGGCCGGCACGCTCGCCGTCTCGATCCTGGCTGCCGGTGGCGTCGAGGTGTTCGGCGGCTTCTCAGGCCACAACTCAACGGATGACCAGCTCGGTCTGTCGCGGGCGTTCGCGGCCGCTCCCGCGCACGCAAAGCTCGCGTCTGTCCCGAACTGGCTCCAGCTGCATGCGACGGGGGCCGCGAAGCACCGCGTCGTCGTGAAGCGCGCGCACGCGGCGCAGCGGCACGCCACGGGTCATGCCGGCGCATCCCACTCGAGCACGCACGTGTCGGTCGCCACTCACGCCACGTCGTCCACCGCACAGTCCCATCCCGCCGTGCGCGCCGCCTCCACGTCGACCCCCTCCACCAGCACGCCGACCCACTCGACTCCGTCCACGTCGCATTCGGCGAGCTCCTGGTCGAGCCACTACTCCTGGCACAGCACCACGGCGGCCGATGGGACCACCACGAAGGTGACCACGACCAGCCACAGCACCACCGGCGGCGGGCAGACGACGCACACGCACACGACGGTCACGCCGGCGCCTGGACAGGCCGCGGCCACGAAGTAGATCCGGGTCGCGGGGCCAGCGCGGTGATCAGCGCCACCGTCTTCGACTGGCTCTACAACGCCGGGCGCTGGACTTGGCACGACCCTGACGGGTACAACTTCATCAGCGGTCCGCTTGCGGACATCACGCTGCTCGGCGGGGCCTACGCGATCCTCCGCCGGCACAACTGCCACGCGAAGCGGTGCTGGAGGATCGGCCGCCACCAGGTGTCGGGCACCACCTACGTGGTGTGTCGCAAGCACCATCCCGACCCGACGCCGACCGCCGAGGAGATCCAGGCCGCCCACGCCGAGCACTGGCGACGATTCCACGAGGCGCGCGAGACCGCCGCCGCGGCCGTCCAGGACGTGACCGAGGTCGCGCACGACGTCGCCGCCGACGTTCACGAGGTGGCCCACGATGTGCACGAGGCCGAGCAGGGCCTGCTCGCGGACGGCGATGCGCCACCAGACCGCCCACCACCGTGAGGATCAGGCCGCGGTGAACCGCTCGGTCGCCGCGATCACCGCGGCGGCCATCACCAGACCGAGCCCGAGCCGGGCGTGGTCCCCGCCCGTGGAGAGGATCTGCTCGGCGCTGCAGAGCAGCTCGTCGATGCGCGCCAGCGCGGGGCCCGCCGGGCCGGGCTCGGGGTCGCGGCAGGCCGCGCGGGCCAGCGCGATCGCCGGCAGACTGCGGGTGAAATCGGGGGGCGGCCCAGCGCCGATCGCCGCGGCAAACGACATCATCACGTAGCCGTTGACGCGGAGCAGGCGACCGCTGGTAGAACGAACTTCCGGGACGCGCGGCGGTGTGACGTCGGCGAGCGGCCGGCGCTCGAGCACGTCCTCCATCGTCCTCCCGATAAGGGCCGCGCGCTCGCGATCGTCCAGTCCGGCGTAGGCCGCGATGCGCAGCGCGGCGTACAGGGCCCCGACCGGACGGCCGTAGGGGACGTCGGAGGCGAACACGATCCGCTCGACCGGCACACGGGCGAACAATTCGAGCTGGTCGAACACCGAGAACGTCGAGGTGTCGTAGAAGATCTTGGGATGGTCCGCCAGCAGTGAGGCGAAGATCCCCTGGTCCGCGATGCCGGCGTGGGCCAGGACCACGGCGACGTCCGGGTAGCGCAGGGCGAGCTCGGCGAGCGGCTCCATCGTCGGCATTCCCCGTCCCGCATGGACGAGGATCGGGACCTGGGCCTCGTCGGCGACCGTCCAGATCGACTCCGCGGCCGCGTTCCCGAAACCGAACGCCTGCGCCCGGGGGTGGAGCTTGATCCCGCGTGCGCCGTGAGCCAGGCAGCGCTCAGCCTCGGCCACCGGCTCCTCGGTCGGGTCGAGGCGGCAGTACGGGTAGAGACGACCGTCCGACTCGGCCGCCCATCGCAGCACGCGGTCGTTGGGCACGCGGTAGGCCGGTCTGCGCTCGGGATCGTGCAGGGGGAAGGTGCAGGCGCGCGCGGTGGGCGAGACCTGGTCGAGGTGGGTGATCAGCTCCTGCAGCGTCAGCGACTGTCCGTCCTCGTCGGTCCCGAGGTGGGTGTGGGCGTCGATCACCAGCGCGCCGTCGGGCAGCAGCGCGTTCATCTCGTCGATCAGTGGCTGGTAGGCGGTGGCGATGTCCACGGCGGAGAATCCTCGCAGGTGGCCTCCGGCACCACCCGGAGGCAGCTAACGTCAGGGCGAGTGCGGATCGCGACCTGGAACGTCAACTCGGTCAAGCAGCGCGTCCCCCGGCTGTTGCCCTGGCTTGACGAGCGACGGCTCGACGTGGTCTGCCTCCAGGAGACGAAGCTCTCCGACGACGCCTTCACGAAGCTGCTCGGCGACGACCTGCGCCAGCGCGGATACGAGGTGGCCGTACACGGGCAGGCCGCGTGGAACGGGGTGGCGATCCTGTCCCGTGTTGGGCTCGACGACGTGGTTGCAGGGCTCGACGGCGCACCCGGCTTCCCTGATCCCGAGGCCCGGGCCGTGGCGGCCACCTGCGACGGCATCCGCGTGGTCTCGGTCTATGTCCCGAACGGACGCGTGCCGGACTCCGAGCACTACCGCTACAAGCTCGCGTGGCTGGAGTCGCTGCGCCAGGCCGTCGCTGCCGGACCCGAGTCGATGATCGTCTGCGGCGACATGAACATCGCCCCCACCGACGAGGACGTGTTCGATCCCGAGGCCTACGAGGGGCACACGCACGTGACCGCCCCCGAGCGTGACGCACTGGGCCGGATCGAGGCCGAGGGGCTCCACGACGTGATCCGCGACCGCTGGCCCGGCCGGCGGGTGTTCAGCTACTGGGACTATCGGGCCGGCATGTTCCACCAGGACCTGGGGATGCGCATCGACCTCGTGCTCGCCTCCGAGCCCGTCTCGGCCCGGGTGAAGGCCGCCTGGATCGACCGCCACGCCCGCAAGGGCAGCGGTCCGAGCGATCACGCGCCGGTGATCGTCGACCTCGACGAGGCCCCGGACGGTGACATCGGGCCGGTCGTGCCCCCACCGTCCAGACCGGTGACCAAGCGGGGCGCCAAGAAGCTGCCGCAGTCGGCGCCCTGAGCCCGGCCGTCAGATCTGACGATCGAGCGCTTCAGCGCGGGCGATCCCGGTCGCGCGATGGCTGCACTCGTTTCGGCTCGCCGGGCATCTTCGGATAGTCGGGTGGATACGGCATGTCGCCGTCGCCCTCGGCGGCGTCGCGCTCGTACATATCGAGTAGCGGCTGCAGCGAGTACGCGTGATCGTCGATCGCCGCATGCCGGTCGCCGACCTCGGCGAACCGGGCGGGCATCGTCGCCACGGTGAAGTCCTCTGGCGCGACGTGCGGTAGTTCGTCCCAGGCCAGCGGCGCGGACACCGGCGCGCCCGGCTTGGGGCGCACGCTGTAGGCCGAGGCGATCGTGCGGTCGCGCGCGTTCTGGTTGTAGTCGAGGAAGATCCGCTCGCCGCGCTCCTCCTTCCACCACCTCGTCGTCACCTGACCGGGGAGCCGGCGCTCGAGCTCGCGCCCGAAGGCGATCGCGGCGTGGCGCACGTCGGTGAACGTCCAGCGGGGCTCGATCCGGACGTAGACGTGCACGCCCCGGCCGCCCGAGGTCTTGGGAAACCCGGTGTAGCCGAGCTCCTTGAGCAGGGACCGGGCCTCACCGGCCACACTGACCGCGTCGGCGAAGTCGGTCCCGGGCTGCGGGTCGAGATCGAGGCGGAGCTCGTCGGGGTGGTCGACGTCTCGGCGGCGCACCGGCCACGGGTGAAACGTGATCGTCCCCATCTGCGCTGCCCAGGCGACCACGGCGATCTCGGTCGGGCAGACCTCGTCGGCGTGGCGCCCCGACGGAAACTGAATCCCTGCGGTTTGCACGTACTCCGGCGCGCCCCGCGGGATCCGCTTCTGGTAGAAGGCATCGCCGCCGCCCTTCTCGCGCGTGGAGAGCACGATCCCGGGGTGGACACCCTTCGGCCAGCGCTCGAGCGTCGTCGGCCGCTCGTTCAGCGCCCGCATGATGCCCTCCTCGACGGCCAGGTAGTACTCGACCACGTCGAGCTTGGTGACCTCGCCGGTCCGCTCCGTCGCCGGGAAGATCACCCGGCTCGGATTGGAGACCCTGACCTCGCGCCCGGCGGCCTCGACGGTGGTGGCTTCGGTGCTTGGCATCACCCGAAGTTCTACGGCA
>DASXOS010000113.1:0-1934 GCA_036494115.1 Solirubrobacteraceae bacterium
ACCGGCACCGAATACGACTCGCTTGAAGCGGAGCTCGACGCGTTGCGGATCCTTCGCAACGACCGCGCGGTCGCAGACACTGCCATGAGCGCGATCCGCGAACTGGCGGCGCGAAGTGACGGCTACCACCGCGTGCCGCTCATCGACGCCCTGATCGCGGCAGCTGCGGCCGAACACGGCGGACTCGCGGTCCTACACCGCGACCCGCACTTCGATCGCCTCGCGGAGGCGCTGGAGTTCCGGAGCGTCACGGTCCCCGGGCCGCAGACCGGTCCCGCGCCGTGGACGGAAGTCCGCCGCTGAGCGAAGGGGGCTCGGCCAACGCGAGCCGCGGGACAGGGACTGTCCGGACAGGCCCGAGCTCCTCGACACCGAGCTCGACACGCTCGCCGCCCGCGCCAAGGCTAGGGCGCTGAAGCTCCGCATCACCGACGACGTGCTCGACCGCGCCCGCAACGGCGGGTACGCGTTCGTGCACGAGCGCGGGCAGGACTTCGCCGCCGGGATCTGGGTCGTCGACCCCGCCTCCATGCTCGACCTCGCCCACGAGCAACTCCGCGAAGTCGAGACGGCACCGGCGCGCGAGGAGGCGTACTTCGCAGGCGCTCGCATCGACGACGAGGAGCTCCGCGACGCAGCGGCAGAGGACGAGCAGCGCCGGGCGCAGGCTCGCGCCCGGCACGCCGAGGCGACCCGATCATCATGCTCACGGGGCCGATTCCTGCGACGCGGAAGCTGCTTCAGCCCACCGGCTTGCGCATGGAAGACATCGACCTCGTCGAGATCAACGAGGCGTTTGCCTCGGTCGTGCTGGCGTGGGAGAAGGAGCTGAGCCCGGATATGGAGCGCGTCAACGTCAACGGTGGTGCGATTGCGCTCGGCCATCCGGTCGGTTCCACCGGCGCCCGGCTGATCACGACGATCGTGCACGAGCTCGAGCGGCGTGAGGCTGAGATCGGCCTGGTCACGATGTGCTGCGGAGGCGCCCTGGGGACCGGTACGGTGCTGTAGAGACTGCAGTAAGGGTCCGGAGATTCATCGACGGGCCCTGAGTACCGATGAAAGGAGTGTTGCGCCGATGATGTGCGCAATAACGATCCGATCGCTCAGGCCGGGCAGCTTTGAGCGGTTCCGCGAGGACTGGGAGCCGCGGCCCTGGCCGCCGGAGCTCGCGCGCGTGGTGATCTCGCGCAACGACCAGGATCCCGACCAAGTGCTCACGGCCAGCTTCCTCAACGTGTCGGCCGAGCAGCTCGAGACGCTGCGCGACGATCCCGCCGTGCTCGGGGCGGAGGAGAGGCGGCTGGCGCGCATCGCTGAGTACGAGGAGGCCCTCATCTTCAAGGGCTTGTTCGAGGTCGTCGAGGACCTGAGCGCACCGGCCGCTGCTGCTGGATAACTCACCCGCGCAGGGCCGGCTCCTGCGTACGCGCCGGGTGGGTGCGCTCGGCGATCCACGCCAGCAGGTCATCCACGACCGCTGCACGCTCGGGCTCGTTGAGGATCTCGTGATAGAGGCCGTCGTAGATCTTCAGCGCCTTGTCATTGCACCCGGCAAGGGCATGGACCATCCGACTTCCCCCGGGCCGGCGCAGCCGGTCCTGCGATCCGTAAGAGCAGTATCGGCGTACACGCCGGGGACCCGACGCGGCATCGCGTCCATGGAGCGCCTGATCTCGGCCAACGTCCGCGCCGGCAGCCTGCCGTAGTAGTTGAGCGGGTCCTGTTGATAGGCGCGGACCACCTCGGGATCGCGGCTGATGGCGTCGTCCTCGATCTTGAACACGGACAGCCGGGGCCGCCACCGCCGACAGCACCGAGGTGACGGCCTTCAGCGCCGCCGGGACTGCCTCGGTTGCGACGGCCGGATCTGACACTGCGAGCCCCGCGAGATCGTCGCCGTGGCGAATCGCGTAGATCAGCGCCACCGCCCC
>DASXOS010000114.1:0-4286 GCA_036494115.1 Solirubrobacteraceae bacterium
GATCTCCGAGCCGATGCCGACGGCCTCGAGCTCCTTACCGAGGTACTGGCCGGCGCGGGCCACGTAGCCCTCGCGCTCCTCGCGCTGCTGGCTCACCAGCGCCTTGATCTCCTTGTACTTGCGCGGGTGGAGCGTGGCGAAGGCGAGGTCCTCGAGCTCCCACTTGATCGCGTGGATGCCGAGGCGGTGCGCGAGCGGCGCGAAGATCTCGAGCGTCTCCTTGGCCTTCTCCTGCTGCTTCTGCTTGGGCATCGGCCCGAGCGTGCGCATGTTGTGGAGGCGGTCGGCGAGCTTGATGAGGATGACCCGCACGTCGGCGGACATCGCGACGATCATCTTGCGGTAGTTCTCGGCCTGGCGCTCGTCGCGGCTCTGGAAGGTGATGCCGGTGAGCTTGGTCACGCCGTCGACGAGCGTGGCGATCTCCTCGCCGAACGCCTCGCGCACCTCGTCCAGCGAGGCGCTCGTGTCCTCCACCGTGTCGTGCAGGAGCGCGGCGCAGAGCGTCTCGGTGTCGAGCCGCATGCCCGCGCAGATCTTCGCGACGCCGACCGGGTGGATGATGAAGTCCTCGCCGGAGCGCCGCAGCTGGTCCGCATGGTGCTCGCAGGCGAACAGGAAGGCGCGCTCGACGGCGTCGCGGTCGATCTCGAGCGCGGCGTCGGCGGAGTGCTCCTCGATCACCGCGAGCAGGTCGCCGAGGAGGCCGCGCTCGAAGTCGGTGATGTCCGCGGTGACCGCCGAGGGCGCGTGCGGGCGGGCGGTGTCGATCTGCTTGTGCTCGAAGCTCACCTCGTCAGGCGGCGCCACCGTCGCGGCGGCTGCGGGGGCCTTGCTGCGCTCCCGCGTGGAGCCGTTGGTCGACGCCTTCGCGCGCGTGGCGCGCGGCTTCGCCGGCCGCTTGGCGCCGTCCTTTGCGGCAGCGCCGGACTTTGGTGCGGCCTTACGCCGCTGAGCGGCGCTCGGCTGCGCTGGGGACTTCGACGGCTTTGCCATCCTCCAGCGAGTTTAGAGCCGGGAGGGCACGGATAAATCTCTCGCCCATATGAGGTACGACCACGGCTACCAGGTGGAGCGGCGTCCGCTTGAGCGACGCATGCCGCCGTGGAAGGCGCGAGCCGCGTGATGCATCCGGCGACCGCACTCGCGCGGACCCGCGACCGCCCTCGCGGAAGCGGGAATCACGGACCGTGCCTTGGCCACACGCGCCAGGCGATGTTGGTCGTAACCCACTCCGAGCAGAGCACAGAGAAGGACAGACGCCGGAATACCAACGAGCCACACAGCTAGGAGGACCAGCCAGAGGGTCATGCGCTCCCCGTTATCGCGTATCGCGAGCTATACCGGATGCTGCACCAGCCACAAGACGCTGCCCTTGTATCTTCCCGCACTCTCCGGCGGAATCCTGCCAGACAAACGCGTTAGACGGCCCCACCAGCGAACTTTCACGCGATTTGCGGGGGATGAATCCGGCCGCGCGTGCGTCTGTCCCTATGCGGACAGTCTCCGCAAGTTCACAATCCGGGACTGGACAGGCAGCCGGTTCTGGGTTACTTCTATAGCTAGCGCATCTTGGACTCCCCGCTCGCGCCCCGGTTGGCCCCGGATGCCGTTCCACTCACACGTTGGAAAGGAGATCCAGCTTCCACGAAGCGCCGTTCCCCCCGGCGAGTCGCTGATAGCAGTGAGAACCCATCTGCCGGTCCGATCGTGGCCCAGATGGGTTATCGCGAAGAGTTTTCCCGTGCAGCCCCATAGACCCCGTCCCCCCGCCCCCGGTACGACTCCCCCTCGGCTCAATAAGCGTGAGCAGATGGTCGATGTTGTTCCGGATGGCCCCACCGGAAGCAGCGCCTGATCATATGCCCCCGTATGAGCCTCTCACTCAGGATGGCCCCGCCATCGGTAACCGTGAGGCCGAACTGCATCCGCATCTCTCGACGTTGCGGGTCCGGTCCGCTCCCACGATCGACTTCGAGCGCCCGCGCTATCGCCAAACGCGCCTCAGCCGGGCTCTAGCCGCCTGCGGCACATCAAGGCCGGCGATCGCCGGCATCGACACCTCGATGATGTTCCTGGCCGTGGCGTCCGCCGCGGCGGTCTCCGCCAGCGCCGACGCGCAGCCCGCGCCCCGCTGGGTGCTCGCCCTCTTCCCGCTGCTGGTCCTGCTGCAGCTGTCGCTGCGCGGCAGCTACGGACCGCGGCTGCTCATGCCGGTGCTCGACGGCATCCGGCTGATGATCACCGCCGCGTCGATGACCGCGATCCTGATCATCGCGCTCCAGTCGGTGATCGGCGAGCCCGACATCAACAGCCCGGTGCTCCGCCTGTGGATCTTCACCGCCGTCTTCCTGGTCGTCGGCCGGGTGGTCGTGAACCGCATCCAGTACTGGACCCGCGTCCGCGGCCGGATGGCTATACCCACGCTGATCCTCGGCGCCGGCGTCGTCGGCCGCCAGGTCGCGCGCCGGCTGCTCAGCCGCCCCGAGTACGGCCTCGCACCGGTCGGCTTCGTGGACTCCGACCCGCCCGCGCTCCAGACCGCCCACCGGCCCGTTCCCGTGCTGGGTGGGTTCGAGGAGGCCGAGGAGCTGATCGACGAGACCGGCGCAGGTCACGTGATCCTCGCGTTCTCCTCCTTCCCCGACAGCTCGATGCTGCCGGTGATCCGGGCCTGCGACCGGCGCGGCATCCGCGTGTCGCTTGTGCCGCGCCTGTTTGAGTCGGTGAACGACCGCCTGATGCTCGAGCACCTGGGCGGCATCCCGGTGCTGTCTTTGCGCCCGGTTGACCCGAAGGGCTGGCAGTTCACGCTCAAGCACGCGTTCGACCGCGTGGCGGCCTCGCTGCTGCTCCTGTTCCTCCTGCCGGTTCTGCTCACGGTGGCGCTCCTGATCACCCTCAGCTCGCCCGGCGCGGTGCTGTTCCGCCAGCGCCGCGTGGGCCGCGACGGCCAGGACTTCGAGCTGCTCAAGTTCCGCTCCATGACCATGCGTCCCGCCGGCGAGGAGTTCGTTCCGACCAACGGCTGCGCGCCCGGCGGCGTGGAGGGCGGCGACCGGCGCACGCTCATCGGCCGGCTGATCCGGCGCCTGTCGATCGACGAGCTGCCGCAGCTGATCAACGTGATGAAGGGCGAGATGAGCCTGATCGGCCCGCGTCCCGAGCGGCCCGAGTACGTCGAGCTGTTCCGCAACGATCACGACCGCTACGGCGAGCGCCATCGCGTCAAGTCGGGTATCACCGGCTGGGCCCAGGTGCACGGCCTGCGCGGGCAGACTTCGCTCGCCGACCGCATCGAGTGGGACAACTTCTACATCGAGAACTGGTCGATCTGGCTCGACGTGAAGATCCTGATCATGACCGCGGCCGCGGTCTTCCGCGGCGACTAGCCCGCCGCGTCGCGCAACTCGACCAGCCCGCCGAGCACGCCCACGTAGGCGGTGCCGTCCGGTCCCAGCGTGACGGGGGCGTAGTTGTTGTTGAAGCCGAGCCCCTCGCCCGCGAGGCGCTTGTAGACGGTGTGGCCGTCGCGGAAGTCGAGCGCCGTGAAGTACCAGGCGTCCTTGCCGTCTGAGCGCTGGTCCTTCGTGTACGTGTAGACGAGCCCGGCCCCCAGGGATACCTTCGGCACCACCGAGGGTGCACGCTCGTTGCTCTGCCAGACGCTGTGGCAGCCGGTGCCGTTCTGGTCGATGTCCACGCGCTCGAGGCCCGGGGCGGTGCTGCCGCCGTTCTCAGTGGCGAGCGGGCTGCTGTAGCCGTAGTTGTTCTCGACCACGAGTGAGTTGCCGGCGGCTACGAGCGACTGGTCGGTGTCGCTCTGGCCCTTCTGGAAGACGGGCTGCGCGCACACAGGGCCGCCGCTTGCGCGCTTGTACACGACGGCGTCGATCGGATCCGCGTTGTCCGTGATCGCCACGTAGCGGCCGGTGATCGTGGGCGTGGTGCCCGAGCCCACCTCGGTCTGGCCGGGCTTGGAGGTGCCGTCGTTGGCGTAGGGCGAGCGCCAGGTGACGATGGGGGCGCCGGTGCTGCCCACCGCGAAGCGGTAGAGCGCGGCATCGGTGACCACGTAGACGCCACCCGTCTCGTCGGTGGCGAACGAGTTGCCGATCGTCTCCCCGGTGTCGAGCGAGCGCACTGCGCCGGTCGACGGGTTCACGTAGCCGACGACGCCCTTCGCCGACACGAACCAGATCCGCCCGGACCAGTCCGGCAGCGCGGACTCGATCCTGTCGCCGACCGGCACCGCGGCGCTGATGTCGTACTCGTGGACGAGGCTG
>DASXOS010000115.1:0-19770 GCA_036494115.1 Solirubrobacteraceae bacterium
CCCTTACCGCCCTGCGGAGCCCCATGCCGGCATGCTCACACGTTCCCGGGCCGGTGACAGTGTCGCTTCGGTCTCGACCTCGTCTCGAACCGCGGGCTACCGCACCTCGCGCAGCTTGCCGGTCTCGACCTCGTACACAAACCCGCGCACCGAGTCCTTGTGGGGGATGAATGGTGAGGCCTTGATCCGGGCGATCGACTGGCGCACATCGCCGTCGAGGTCGGCGAACGCCTCGGCCGCCCACTCCGGTTTGATCCCGGTGTCCTGCTCGATCGAGGCCTTGAACCCATCGTCGGTGAAGGTGAGCATCCCGCAGCCGGTGTGGTGGATGAGGATGATCTCCTCGGTCCCGAGCAGCCGCTGGGAGATGGCCAGCGAGCGGACCGTGTCGTCGGTGACGACACCGCCGGCGTTGCGGATCACGTGGGCTTCGCCCTCCTGCAGGCCGAGGATTCCGTAGATGTGCAGCCGCGCGTCCATGCAGGCCACGACGGCCACCTTGCCCGCCGGTGGCGCGGATAGGTCGCCCTTGTCGAAGCCCGCGGTGTAGGACTCGTTGTTCTTCAGAAGCTCGTCGGTCTTGCTCATCGGCAGGGACTCCTCATCGGGGGTGGACGACCAACAATAGTAATTCGATCGAAATTGCCCGGCGAGCGCGGGCGAACATGCTTCTACAGCACCAGAGTCTGCCCGTTGCGCCGCAGCCACCGCGCGTGCTCGCGGTAGTCGGGGCACCGCGAGCGCAGCAGCGCCCAGAACCGGGGTGAGTGGTCCATGACGTCGAGGTGGCAGACCTCGTGCCAGACCACGTAGTCGAGCACCGGCTCGGGGGCCAGCAGCAGCCGCCAGTTGAAGCTCATCGTCCCCGACTGCGAGCAGCTCGCCCAGCGCGTCCGCTGGCCGCGGATCGTCAGCCGCTTGTAGGAGTGACCGGCCTCGGCGCAGGCGAGGTCGAGCCGGGGTGCGATCTCCGTGTGGGCGGCCCGCCGGTACCAGCGCTCGAGCGCCGCCGGCCGCTCCGAGCCTGACCCAGGCACGAACAACTCATCGCCCCGGCGGTGGACCCGAGCCCGGCCACGCTCCTCGATCACGCGGAGCGTCTGCCCGAGGTACGGAACGGTGTCGCCCCGGGCGGCCACGAGCTCGCGGGCGCGGTCGAGCTCGCGCACACGCCGCTCGATCCACGGCCTGAACTCGCGAATCGCGGCCGCGGCCTCGCGCTCAGGCGCGCGGCGTGGCAGCACGACCTCGACTCCGCGGGCGGGGTCGACGGTGACCCGGACCCGGCGGGCGCGCTCCGAGCGGCGGACGCTGTACTCGATATCCGTCACGGCGCGACAGGGTACGGTGCCTGCCTGACATGCCCGCGTTCGCCCCAATGTCGGAGCCGCTGAGCGACGGCGTGGTCGCGCTCCGGCTTACCGCGGAGCGCGACATTCCCGAGATCCTGATCGCCTACCAGGACGACCCCGAGCTGCATTTGCGCCAGGGGATCGACCGGCCGCCGAGCGGAGCGGAGCTCGGCCGGCGCTCGGAGCGGGCCGAGGCCGACCGCGAGACGGGGCGGCACGTGTCGCTGACCGTGCTCGAGGCCGGCTCGGACGTGTGCGTCGGGCAGCTCATCACCTCGCGCGTGGAGTGGCAGCAGGCGCGGGCCGAGCTCGGGATGTGGCTGGCGCCCCAGGTCCGCGGCCGGGGCCTGGCGAGCCGGGCCCTGCGGCTGGCCTCGCGGTGGCTGTTCGAGACGACGCCGCTTGAACGCCTCCAGATCACGACCGAGCCCGACAACGAGCCGATGCTCGCGACCGCCCGCGCCGCCGGCTACCAGTGCGAGGGCGTGCTGCGCGGCTACACGCTGGAGCAGGGCAGGCGCGTCGACTGCGCGATCCTGTCGCTCCTCCGGGGCGAGCTCGCGCAATAATCGAGCCATCCGGCACTGGCGCGTGAAGCTTCCCCCCGGCGTGCGGCCACCGTTCGAGGTGTACATCAACGGCGTGCGCCAGCAGCTCGGCGACGACTACCGAGTGTCGTCGGGCGAGCTCGTGTTCGAGCGCGAGCTGGTCAGCCAGAAGCTCGGCCTGTGGGCGTGGTTCTGGGGGGTCTGGGGGATCGGTACCTATAAGCGCAACGACGAGGTCGACGTGCGCTACGAGCACGCCGGCCAGCCGACGGTCGCCCACGCGCTGCAGATCATCCCGCCGGACTGATCCTCGCCGGCTCCCGCCCGGACTGATCGCCTCCGGCAGCGCCACCTGAAGATAGGTAGCGGCGCAGTCGAAAGCTAGGTAGTTGTCCCGATGTGCAATCGGGTCTCTCAGCTCAGACTGGGCTGCATGCACAGCCATCTGAACAATCACATCGCCCGCGAGCACGTCAACGACCTGCTCGCCGCCGCCGAGCGGGACCGGCTCGTCCGCGCTGCCCGCGAGGACACATCCCGGCGCCCACGCAAAGAGACCCGGCGCCTGTTCCCCCGAAGCGCCGGGTCTCGAGCTGCCGCCGGCGCTCGCGCCGACGCCGGCTCGCACGTCTGCTAGGGGAGGACTACCTATCTTTCGAGCATTCCGAGCCGGGTCGCCTCGGCGACGGCCTCGGTCCGCGTCGCCGCGTCCAGCTTGCGCAGAATCGCCGAGACGTGGTGATCGACGGTCTTGCGCGAGACGACGAGCCGCGCGGCGATGTCGCCGTTGCGCAGTCCCGCTCCGACGAGCGCGAGCACCTCGAGCTCGCGAGCGGTGAGCCCGGCAGCGTTCTCACGAGTCGCGGCCCGCGGGCCCTGGCGCAGGTCCCGGGCCCCCAGGTCGCGTAGAGCCCGGGCGAAATGGGCGGCGGTGGCCTTCGCGCCAAGCCGTCGGAGCGCATCGAGGCCGTCGCGGAGCGCGCCCTCATCGCCGCTGCGGATCTGCGCCATGGCTGCCTCATAAGGGCATCCGAGCCGGACCCACGCTGCGGATGCCGCGGCAAAGGACGCGCCGAGCTCGAGCCGATAGGGCTCGGCCATCAGGTCCCACGGGACCGGCTCCTCCAGCCCCGCGCGCCGGCGCCACACGTGGAGCGCTCCGGTCCACCACGGGCTCTCGTACCGTGTGGCGAGCGCGAGCGCTGCCTCGGTCTCGCCCCCGATCAGCTCGGCCTCGCCGGTCAGCCATCGCGCCTCGGCCCGCGCCGCCGCCACCGGACCGAGCCGCTGCAGCTCGCCGGTGGCGCGGGCCAGTTCGGCCGCCTCGTCGAGCGCTTCCCACACTCCCGGGTCACCGCGGCGGGCACGCAACGTGCCCAGGACCATCAGCGCCACGATCCGTGCCGGGCCGATCGCGGTTGGCCGCCCCGCGACGGAGGCTGCGCTCGCGGCGGCGTCGTCCCAGCGGCCGCGATCGAGTTCGAGCCACGCGCGGCAGGCCGCCATGTACACGAACCACGCGTCGAGGTCGCGTTCCAGGCAGTAGGCGATGCCCCTCGCGAGGTGGCGCTCGGCGAGGTCGTAGCGACGCGTGTAGACGCCGGTGACCCCGAGGTTCGTGTGGGCGCGCGCCACGTGCTCCTCGAGGCCCGCGGCGAGCGCCAGCTCGAGACTGCGCTCGAGCTTCTCGACGCCCTCGGGTAGGCCCCGGTCGAGCTCCGCCGTGCCGACGTTGTTGAGCGCATGGATGAGCGTCTCACGCTCGCCGAGGCGTGTGGCGAGCTCGGTGGCCCGGGCGCCCCAGACGCGAGTGCCGCCGATATCGCCCGACAGCATCTTCAGCTGCGCCATGTTGCTGTACGCCATCGCCAGCTCGGGTCCCGGCGCCAGCGCCTCGAGCACGTCGACTGCCTGGGAGCTCTCCTCGTGAGCGGTCTCGTTGTCACCGCTGAACCAGCTCAGGCGCGAGAGCCACCGTCGCGCTTCGCCCTCGTGCAACCGGTCGCCGAGCTCGACGTAGAGGGCGACCGCCGCCCGGCGCGAGGCGATTGCCGTCACCAGGTCGTCGGCCACATAACACTCGAACGAGTGCTGTGAGAGCAGATCGGCCCGCTCGCGGTCGGTCAGGTCGGCCGCAAAGCGCAGCACTCGCTCGTACTGATTCGCGGCCTGACAATGGGCGCCGAGCGCCGCGGCGCGTTCCGCGGCGATCGAGGCGTAGCGGAGGACCGCCTCACTGTCGCCCGCGGCTTCGGCGTGATGCGCCACCCGATCGATCTGATCGTGGCCCGGCCGCGCCGCGAGGGTCTGCCAGGCGCAGCGGTGCAGGGCCACCGCCCGGTCAGGGGGGAGCGCCTCCTCGATCGCGACGCGCGCGATCTCGTGGCGGAAAGCGACGGCGTTCCCGCGCGATCGCAGCATCCCCGAGGCCAGGCAGCGCTCCAGATGGCCGACGTCGTCGCCGGCCAGCGCCTCGAGCAGCCATAGCTCGGCCTGAGGACGCGCCACCGCGACCGCATCGAGCAGGTCTCGGGGGCCCGCGTCGAGGCGCGAGGCTCGCGCCAGCACGGCGTCCCGGACGCTCTCGGGCAGAGCGCCGTCCGCGGCGCACAGTGCCTCGGTCACGTAGAACGGATTTCCTGCGGTGCGGCGGTGGAGCTCCTCCGGGTCGATCAGCTGCGGGGCCGCCAGGCTCGCCACCGCCGACAGTGACAGCGGGGATGGCGCGATGCGGGTGACGTTGTCGCGCGGGATCTCACCGAGGGCGCGCCGCAGCGGATGCGCGCGGTCGAGCTCGTCATCGCGGTAGGTCGCGATCACCAGCACTGGCAGCGTGTGCACACGCCGTCCGAGCAAGCGCACGAGGTCGAGCGTGGCGTCGTCTGACCAATGCAGGTCCTCGAGCACGACGACCGTGAGCGAGCGGCTCCGCAGCTCGCCCGAGAGCGCGGCCAGCAGGTCGCTGACACCCGCGCCGGATTCGACCAACTCGGCGAGCTCGCCGCCGGTCTCCTCGGCGATGTCGATCAGCGGGCCGAGCGGGCGGGGGGTGTTGAGCGCGTCGCAGGCGCCGGTCAGCACGCGCGTCCCCGCGAGCTCCGCGCAGAACGCGCGCACCAAGGTCGTCTTGCCGATACCGGCCTCGCCCGCGACGAGCACCAGCCGGCCCTCGCCACTCGCGCTCACTCGCGCCAGCTCGTGCTCCAGCGCGGCGAGCTGCTCAGCGCGCTCCAGCAGCGCGTCATGTTGCGTCCCATTGTCCACGTGCGGTCGACTCTCGGTGTGATCTCCGAGCGTAACCTTCGTAGTTGGGGTGAGAAGAGTTTTGTTGCGCAGAGCACTCATCGGTCTGGTGGCAATGGGTGCCATCGTGATCGTCGCCGTCTCGGCGTCGGCCGCGCCGAACGGGCGACCGCCCACGTCCGCATCCAACCGGGCGGCGGCCGCTTCAGACGCTAAGACGCTCCTCTCCCAGCTGATCCTTCCCGCCGGCTCGGTGCAGCTGGCCGCCAAGCCCAGCTGGGACCACTGGCCGTCCGACCACTGTCCCTGCCCAGCCACGCCGAATGTCGAGGACGCTCATGGCTGGTGGCAGGTGCCGGACGATGTCGACTCGGTGATCGCGTTCGTCAAGGCGCACACGCCGGAGGGGTCGACGTTGGTCAGCGGCGGACCCGACGTCATGTTCCGGTGGCCGCCCGAGCCGGGGGTGCTCTCGACTCGCTGGCTGGAGGTCGAGGCAAATACCCTTCCCGACGGGTCGACCGCGGTGCGCGCCGACGGCGAGTCGGTGTGGACCGTGCCGCGCCCGGCGTCTGAGCGAGTCCCGCCGGCGGGTCGCGTGCAATTAACTGTCACCCATGGCGAACGGGTGTTGCAGGGACCGATCGAGATTCGCTCGCACCGCCGCGTCGCCAAGATTCGCGCACTGCTCAACAGCCTTCCAGCGGCCCAACCCGGGGTTTACTCGTGCCCGGGTGATCCAGGCGTACGCATCATCCTCGAGTTCTTCGGTCGGCGGATCGACGCCACTCCCACGGCGAAGGCGATCGTGTCGGACGGCGGCTGCGGCTTTGTCGGACTGGTGCTACGAGGCCATCGCGAGCCCGACCTGGGCGGTTCGGGGGTCGACGTGGTCCGCCCGCTGCTATCGATCATCGGGCGCCACCTGAAAACGCGTTGACGCGAGGCGTAAGCTCGCGAGCATGAGGCTCGAAGGGCTGCACCACATCACGATGATCACCGGTGACGCCGGCCGCAACGTCGGGTTCTACGCCGACGTGCTCGGGCTGCGCATGGTGAAGAAGACGGTCAACTTCGACCAGCCGGACGCCTACCACCTGTACTTCGGCGACGATCGGGGCACGCCGGGCTCGATCCTGACCTGGTTCGAGTTTCCCGGGGCCGCACCCGGACGTCCGGGCGCGGGGATGATCCACGTGCTGCAGCTCGGCGTCGGCGCGCCGGCAGCGCTCGACTTCTGGGCGCAGCGGCTCGGAGCCCGTGGGTACCTCGCCGAGCGAAGCGCAGACTCGCTGCGGTTCGTGGACTACGACGGGCTGGCGTTCGAGCTGGTGCTCACCGGGGCGGATGGCGACCCGCCCCTGCGCGCAACGCATCCCGAGATCCCCGCCGAGCACGCCATCGCCGGTGCCGTCGGCGCTCGCGCGTACACACCGGCCGAGCTGCTCGACGTCCCCGAGGGCTTCCTGACCGAGACGCTCGGCTTCGCCCACCAGGGCGGCGGCGAGTACCAGCTCGAGGGCGAGCAGCGCCACTTCCGGTGGGCCTACGACCCGGCGCCGCCGCCGGTCGGCGTGCAGGGCGCGGGCACCGTGCACCACATCGCGTGGGCCTGCCCGGATGCCGAGCAGCCGGCCTGGCAGGAGCGAGTGCGCTCGTCCGGCCACTATGTGACCGAGGTGCTCGACCGCGACTACTTCACCTCGATCTACTTCCGCGAGCCGCGTCATGTGCTCTTCGAGATCGCGACGCTCGGGCCGGGATTCGCGGTCGACGAGGATCCAGACCATCTCGGCGAGCAGCTCCGGCTTCCGAGGCAGCACGAGCACCTGCGCCCGCAGCTCGAGAAGCTGCTGGCGCCGATCGAGAATCCTCGCATCGCCTGGTCCTCGCCACGTGGCTGAGCTGGCCCACCGCGAGCGCCCCGCTACCGGTGACCCACAGGGACTGCTCGTGCTCCACCACGGTCGCGGCACCGACGAGCTCGATCTCCTCCCGCTCGCCGACGTGCTCGACCCCGAACACCGGCTCCATGTGGTCACGCCACGCGGACCGCTCCAGGTGCCGGGATGGCCGGGCAACCACTGGTACGTCGTGCCGCGGGTCGGCTACCCCGACCCGGACACGTTCCGCGCTTCGTTCGAGGCGCTCGCGGCGTTTCACGACGGCCTGTGGGAGCGCACCGCCATCCCGCCCCCGCGCACCGTGCTCGGCGGGTTCTCGATGGGCACCGTGATGAGCTACGCGCTGGGGCTCCCGGCGGAGCGACCGGCGCCTGCAGGCATCCTCGCGTTCTCGGGCTTCGTGCCGACCGTCGCGGGCTGGGAGCCGTCGCTCGCCGACCGAAGAGGGCTGCGGGCGTTCATCGCCCACGGCCGCACCGACCCGGTGATCGAGGTCGGGTTCGGACGAGCGGCACGCGATCTCCTCCAAGGCGCCGGTCTCCCCGTTGAGTACCACGAGACCGATGTCCCGCACGCCATCGACCCCGCGAATCTCGAACCGGCCCGAGCGTGGCTCGCGGCCACACTGCCCGGGGAGGAAGGAGCCTGATGCCGGCATCGCTGCCGCCGCTTCCGTTCGCCGACTGGGAGCCGACCAAGACCACGCTGCACCTGTGGATCCAGATCGTGGGGAAGATACGGCTGCGCCTGGCTCCGCCGCGCAACCACTGGTGGCACGT
The DNA here is from genome assembly GCA_036494115.1 of Solirubrobacteraceae bacterium. Lineage (GTDB taxonomy): Bacteria > Actinomycetota > Thermoleophilia > Solirubrobacterales > Solirubrobacteraceae > Palsa-465. The sequence goes on from DASXOS010000115.1 coordinate 7,827, forward strand.
GCCGCTCTACATCGCCGTCCGCGGCCTGACCACGCGCCGGATGCACGCGCCCGACGGCCGGGCGTTCCAGATCGACTTCGATTTCGTCGCGCACGAGCTGGTGGTTTCGCGCAGCGACGGCGCGAGCCGCTCCTTCGCACTGCACGACGGGCTCTCGGTCGCACAGTTCGACGCCCAGCTCCACGAGGCGCTCGCCGCGCTCGGCGTCGATGTGGTGATTTTGGAAAAGCCGTTCGGTGTGCCGATGACGACGCCGTTTCCAGAGGATCGTCGGCACGCCTCCTACGACCGCTCGGCGGTGGAGCGGTTCTGGCAGATCCTCGACTGGAGCGACGGCGTGTTCGAACGGTTCGCCGGGTGGTACGTCGGCAAGTCGAGCCCGGTCCACTTCTTCTGGCACTCGTTCGACCTCGCGGTGACGCGGTTCAGCGGACGTCGTGCGCCGGCGATGCCCGAGGCGGACCGGGTCACCCAGGAGGCGTACTCGCACGAGGTCGTGTCGTTCGGCTTCTGGGCCGGCGACGCGAACGTGCGTGAGCCGAGCTACTACTGCTACACCGCCCCGGAGCCGGACGGTCTGCGGGAGCAGCCACTGGCGCCGGGGAGCGCTCGCTGGGCGGAGCAGGGCGGTGGCTCGATGGCCCTGCTGCCCTACGAGGCCGTGCGGACGGCCCCGGACCCCGAACGGGAGCTGCTCCGGTTCCTCGAGACCGCGTACCGAGCCGGTGCCGAGCGCGCCGGATGGGACACCGAGGAGCTCGCGTCGTCCTGGCGACCCGCCGCCGACGCGCTCGCCGAGGTGCTGGGACAGTGAGTGCCACCGCGCCACCGCCAGTGCAGGCGTGGACTCTGCGCCACCCGCTGGTCCGGATGCTGCTCGGCCTCACATTCACCACCGGCCTGATCGACGCCGCCAGTTACCTCGGGCTCGGGCACGTGTTCACGGCGAACATGACCGGCAACATCGTGCTGCTCGGGTTCGGGATCGCCGGCTCCGCGGGCCTCCCCGTGCTCTCGCCGATCGTGTCGTTGGCGGCATTCCTGATCGGCGCCGTCGCGGGCGGACTCCTGTCGGCGAAGACGTTCGAGCGCCATGCTCTCCACGTCGGCTCCGCGCTCGCGATCGAGTGCTCATTGGTGGCCGTCGCCGCGATCCTCGCCGCGGCGATTGGCCCGCACCCGAACACGTTTGCCGGAGATCTGCTCGTCGCCGTGCTCGCGTTCACGATGGGATCGCGCAACGCGGCGGTCCGCAAGCTCGCGGTGCCCGACCTGAACACGACCGTGCTCACGATGACGTTGACGGGCCTGGCCGCCGACTCGCGCCTCGCAGAGGGCTCGGGCCGGGGCACCACGCGCCGTGTCGGGGCGGTGATCGCGATGCTGTCCGGCGCGATCGCCGGGGCGCTCCTGCTGAAGAGCGCCCTGTGGCTACCGCTGGCGCTGGCGTCGGTGTTGGCGCTGGTGGCGTGGCTCGGCTACGTGCCGCGCGCGCCGCGCACGCGCCCCGGCACCTAGTCGCCCGGGGTCTGGACCCGGACCATCCAGAGCTGCTCCTCGAGCGCGCGCACGACCTCGACGAGCACGTCCTGCGAGGCGGCGTCGAGCTCGTCGAGCCGGTCCATCCGCTCACGGGCACGTTCGGCCACCTGGGCGAGGCGATGGGTGAGCTCGCGCACCACGACGTGATCGGCGAGCTCGCCCTGCTCCACGGGCGCGATCTGCGTGTGCGACGCGATCGCGTTGCTCTGCCCGTCGGGCCAGAAACCGACCGCCACGGCCCGCTCGGCGACGGTGTCCGACAGCTCGCGCCACGAGTCAACGAGCTCGTCGAGCTGCAGGTGCAGGGAGCGGAAGTTCGTCCCCGTGACGTTCCAGTGAAGCTGCTTGCCGAGGAGCGACAGGTCGATCAGGTCGACCAGCGTCGCTTGGAGCTGGTTTCCGACCTCGCTGCGCTCGTGCGGGCTTTCGAACGCCGGAAGGTTGGATGAATGCGCGGTCGACGCCATCTGTGTCTCCTTGGCCGAGATGAGGTTCCCAGGATCGGCGCAGGCCGACGGCTTGTCAAGGCTGCCGTCTGCGACGATGGACGTCATGGGGGATCCACTGCTCGACCGGGGCGCGCTCGCCGCCGCGCTCGAGCTCGCCTCGGGCGAAGCACGCCGCTACCTGGAAGCGATCGATGATGAGCCCGTGATGCCCGCTGGCGCTGCCGGGGCGCTCGAGCGCTGGGATGATCCGATGCCCGAGCGCGGCGACGGCGCCCTGGCCGCGCTGACCGAGCTCGCCGCGCGTGGCCGCGACTCGGCGGTGCGCTCGAGCGGACCGCGCTTCTTTCACTTCGTGATGGGTGGCGGGACGCCGGCGGCGTTGGGCGCCGACTGGCTGGCCTCGGCCTATGACCAGGTGGCGTACGCCTGGGCCTCGTCCCCGTTTGCGGCCAGGCTCGAGCAGGTGGCGGTGGACTGGCTCCGTCAGCTGTTCGAGTTGCCGACGGAGTTCGGCGGGGTCCTGACCAGTGGCGCGACGATGGCGAACTTCGTGGCGCTGTCGGCGGCGCGCAACTGGTGGGCCGAGCGGGTTGGGATCGACGTCGAGGAGCAGGGCCTGTCCGGGATCGCCGCGCCCACCATCCTGACCAGCGGCTACGTCCACCCGAGCGCGGTGCAGGCGATCGGGATGCTCGGGCTCGGCCGCGCCAACGTCCGCCGGCTGACCCGCGACGCGGTGGGCCGGCTCGATCTCGACGCGATGCAGCGCGCCCTCGGCGAGCTCGACGGGCCCGCAATCGTGATCGCCAACGCGGGCGAGGTCAATGCCGGCGACTTCGACCCGCTCGCCGACGTGGCGGACGTCGCCCGCCGGCACGACACGTGGCTCCACGTCGACGCAGCGTTCGGGTTGTTCGCACGCCTCACCCCGGAGACGCGAGGTTTGACCGAGGGCATCGACCAAGCCGATTCTGTGATCGCCGACGGCCACAAGTGGCTGAACGTGCCCTACGACTGCGGCTTCGCCTTCGTGCGCCGGGTGGATCGCGTCGCCCGCGCCTTGAACGTGGGGGCGGCCTATCTGCCGTCCGGGGAGGACCCGAATCCCAACTTCGGCTTCCTCGCGCCCGAGAACTCACGCCGCGCCCGCGCGCTCGCGGTATGGGCGACGCTGCGAGGGTACGGGCGCAACGGGTACCGCGCCATGGTCGAGCGCCACGTCGCTCTGGCGCGCCACCTGGCGGGCCGCGTCGATGCCGCGCCCGACCTCGAGCGGCTGGCCGAGGTCCCGCTCAACATCGTGTGCTTCCGCGCGCATCCACCGGGCCTCGACGACGAGGAGCGCCTGAACGACCTCAACCGTCGCCTCGGCACGGCACTGCTCGCCGACGGCCGCGTGTTCGCCGGCACGACCACGTACGCCGGCAAGGTCGCGCTGCGGCCGGCGATCGTCAACTGGCGGACCGAGCAGCGCGACATCGACCTGCTCGTCGACGTCGTCCGGGAGCTGGCGGCCGAGCTCTCAGCGGGCCACCAGTAGCGCTCGAACCGCATCCTGGAACGCGCCCGTGGTGAAGCACTGCGGCTCGGCGAACTCCTCCATCGCGAGCGTGGTCTCCCACGAGGCGTCGGCGGCGGAGCGCAGCAGTGGCTTGGTCATCGCGATCGCATGCCCCGGCAGCGCGGCGATCTTCGAGCACCAGGCATCGGCGGCGCTGAGCAGCTGGTCGTGAGCGACGATCTCGTATACGAGCCCCAGCTCCTGTGCCCGGTGCGCGTCGATGTGCTCGCCACCGGCGTAGTAGGCGAACGCCCCCTGGTAGCCGAGACGGCGGGTGATCGCCCACGAGGTCCCGACCTCCGGGAGCAGGCCGAGGCGGCCGAACGCGGGCACGAGGCGGGCGCGCTCGGACGCGATCACGAGATCGCAGGTCAGTGCCCACGCCAGCCCGACACCCGCGGCCGGGCCGTTCAGTGCCGCGATGAACGCGGTGTCGCTGCGGGCGATGAGCCGCGCGATCGCCCCAAACTCGTACCGGATCCAGCGCCAGATGTCGGTCGTGCCCTCGGCTGCCGCGAGCGCCTCCGGCGTGCGCTCCATCATCCGCAGGTCGCCGCCCGCGGAGAACCCCGGATCGGCGCCGGTGATGACGATCGCCCTGATCGCGCGGTCGGCCACGAGCTCCTCGAGCGCGGCCCGGAACTGCAGGACGAGCGGGGCGCTCAGCACGTTGAGCTTGTCCGGGTCGTCGAGCGTCACGACAGCGCGATCGGCGCCTCGCTCGACCCGCACGAGCGTCTCGCCGCCCTGGCGGCCGGCGGCGATGAGTTCGTCGTAGAAGGTCATCTCGCGTTCTCCTCCAGTGCGTTCCAGGCGGCGTCCGCGAGCACGTCGGCGACGGCGCTCGGCGCCCGCCGCGTGTGCCCGCCGAGCCAGTGACGGGTGTACTCCTGTGCGGGCCCGAGCCACAGCGCGTGGATCAACTCCAAGGGCAGCTCCCGCAGCGCGCCGTAATGGACGTGCGTCTGCCACCACGCCAGCACGTCCGCGAAGAAGCGCCGGTTGAGCTGTTTCAGCTCCGGTCCTGCGGGCCGGTGGCCGAGCAGCACCCGGGCCCCGGCGCGGTTGCGCGAGACCCACCGCAGGTAGTGGCGAACGACCGCCCTCACCCCAGCCTCGGCATCGGGGTGCGCACGCAGTACGCCGAGGAACTCGGCCTGGACCTGGCGTGTGAGCTCCAGGTAGAGCTCGTCGAGCAGCGCGGCCTTGTCGGCGAAGTGGTGGTAGAGAGCGCCGACACTCACGCCCGCGGTCTGGCGCACGTCCTCGAGCGTGACCGCCACCGGATCCTCGGCGCCGAACCGGGCCAGCGCTGCCTCGAGGAGGCGGTCGCGAGCGGAGGGGCGAATCGACGTGGCGCTCATGCGAGTGTTCATCTTCTCATACCGAGGAATCCTCTGTCACGCGCCACGGGTCTAGACTCGCCGGACCGGTGGCGAGCGCACTCTCGATCGGGCAGCTGAAACGACCGTGGACGGAGGGCTCGGGCCTTACGCCCTTCCTGCCGAAGTGGTCGAAGCCGTCCGCGATGCGCGCGGTGCGGGCCACGGTGGTGATCCCCAGCCTGTTCGCGATCACCCACGAGGTCTTCGGCAACGTCCAGATGGCGACCTTCGCCGCGTTCGGCGGGTTCGCAACGCTGGTTCTGGTCACGTTCGCCGGATCGCGTCGCGACAAGCTCGTCGCCCACCTCGTGCTGGCTATGGCCGGCAGCGTGCTGCTCACGATCGGCACCGCGGTGAACTCCTCCGTGGTGCTCGCGGCACTGGTGACAATCCCGGTCGCGTTCGTCGTGTTCTTTGCCGGTATCGCAGGGCCCAATGCGGCGGCCGGGGCATTGGCGGCGATGCTCCCGTATGTGCTTCCGGCGTCATCGCCGGGCACGATCAGCATGGTCCCGGATCGGCTGGCCGGCTGGTGGCTCGCCTCGGTTGCGGGGACCGCGGCGGTGATGGTGTTCTCCCCGCCGAGCAGCGACAACGGGCTCGGACGAGCGCTCTCGAAGCTCTCTCACGCGCTGGCCGATCAGTTCGACGCGATGGTCCGCGGCGATGCCGGTGACGACACGCTCAGGCCCGCGGTTGCCGCAGAGCACGAGCTGATCGCCCGGTTCACCGCGACCCCGTTTCGCCCCACTGGACTGGCGAGGTCCGATCAGGCGAATGCCGACGCCGTCGAGCTGCTCGAGTGGTGCACGTCGCTGTGCGCCGACAGCGCGCGCGAGCGCAGCGATCTGAGCGAGGCTGCCGACGTCGACCGCGAGCTGGTGACCGCCACCGCCGCCGTCCTGCGCGATTCCGGCACGCTGCTCGCCGGCGGCGAGGCTAGGCCCGACCTCGAGCGGCTCGAGGAGCTGCGCGCTGCGAGCATCGCCCGGATCCACGGGCTCGACCGCGAACGAGCCGACTTCGACGAGGAGGCGCGCGCGTCGTTTCACGCGTCCGCGGTGGCGATCACGACGCTCGCAATCGGAGCCGATGCGCTGCTCGCCGGCCGCGTCGTCGCCCCCGAGTGGGTCGCCGAGCGGCGTGGCCGCTGGTTCGCCGGGACGACGTTGCCGCCCCGACCCCAGCGGCGCACCGGCGTGCTCCCGGCCTACACGCGCCTGGCTCGTGAGCACGCCAGCGTTCGCTCGGTGTGGTTCGTCAATAGCCTGCGCTCGGCACTGGCGCTGGCCGCGGCGGTAGCGGTCGCTGACCTGAGCAGCGTGCAGCACGGCTTCTGGGTGGTCCTCGGCACGCTCTCGGTGCTGCGCACGAACGCGGCCGCCACCGGCTCGACCGCGCTGCGCGCACTCCTTGGCACGGCGATCGGGTTCGTCGTGGGCGGTGCCCTGCTGGTGGCGATCGGGACGAGCACGACAGCCCTGTGGGTGGCGCTGCCGATCGCCATCTTCGTCGCCGCCTACGCGCCGGGCGCGGCACCGTTCGCCATCGGTCAGGCCGGGTTCACGATCGTCGTCGCCGTGCTCTTCAACCTGCTCGCTCCGGTGGGCTGGAACGTGGGTGTGCTCCGGATCGAGGACGTGGCGATCGGCTGCGCGGTCAGCGTGCTCGTCGGCATGGTGTTCTGGCCGCGTGGCGTGTCCCCGCTCGTCGGCAACGACCTCGCCGACGCCTATCGCAGCGGATCGTCCTATCTCGCCGAGGCCGTCGAATGGGCGATCGGGCTGCGCAGCGAGCGCCCCAGCGCGGCAATGGACGCGATCACTGCCGGCCTGCGCCTAGACGATGCGCTGCGCGCGTTCCTGGCCGAGCAGGGCACTAAGCACATCCGGGAAGAGCAGCTGTGGCACCTCGTCGGCGGCTCGCTGCGCCTACGGCTGACGGCCCACGCGGTGGCGACGCTTCCGGCGACGGAGCGCAGCCGGTGCGGAGCGATCGGCGACCAGCTCTCCCGGCGGGCACTGATGCTCGACGGCTGGTACGGAAGGTTGGCGGCGCAGCTCGACCGGCCGCGGGGGCCGGTGCGCGAACTCGTCGCGCCGGCGTTCGGCGGCGCGGACGGGCTCGATGAGCTGGACGGCTCGCGGCACCTCATCTGGCTGCGCGAGAACCTCGACCATCTCACCGAGCACCTGCCCGAGCTGGTCGAGCCGGCCGCCCGCCTGGCCGAGATCAGGCGTCGTCCGTGGTGGCGCTGAGCGGCTGCCCGGGGAAGAACGGCCACTCCTCGAACTCAGCGCAGCGTCGGTCCTCGTCGAATCTCATGATCCACAGGTCGCGATAGGTCCGCGTCGGCGGATCCCCGTACCGGACCTCGACCCGCGCCACCGCGACGTCGTCTTCGATCGCGACCGCGTCCCACTCCATCGCGAACACCTCATCTGGCCCCTCGCGCTCGGCCTCCCAGAACGCGGCCAGTTGCTCGAGGCCGCGCACCTCGGGATCGAAGGGCCCCGGGCGGTACGTCGCGGTGGGAGTGAACAAGTCGGGGATCAGCTCGGTGCCCGCGGTTCGCCACGCGCGCTCGTAGCCGGCGATCCAGTGTGCGAGCGCGTCGTGGTTCACCGCGGGTTCAGTGGGCGACGGGCGGGAGCGCCGCGGCCAGTTGCGCGAACCGCGGGACGCCCAGGCCGCTGGCCAGGTCATACCCGCGCTTGGCACGATGGCCCTTCACCTTGTGCAGGTACCGGTTGTTCCCCGCGACCACGTCGAAGCGGCTGCGCGGCACACGCCGGGCGAGGAAGTAGAAGAGGCCGTCTGCGGGACCGAGCGGCCCCCGGCCTCGGCCGCGCTGGGTGGCACTGACGATCGCCATCGCGCTTGCCACCAACGGCGTTGCGGCGCTCGTACCGGCGTCGGTCTCCCAGTGTCCGTTCAGAACCACCGGCCAGGCAGGGAACTGAGAGCCCACCGCGGCCACGTCGGGCATCGTCCGGCCTCGGCCCGGCACGCCCAGGCCGCGCTGGAACGGCGGCCGCGGCGAAACACCTGAGAACCCGCCGCCGCCTGCGCCGGCCCCTGCGTTCACCGATTCGAACTTGGTGTCGTTCCAGACCACCTCGGCCTTGCGCTGATTGGCGCGGGTGAGCGTCAGCTGGGTGCCCCCCACTGCGGTCACGAACGGCGACGAGGCGGGCCAGGTCACGCCGGAGAATGGGCGGCCGCCGCAGGTCGAGCCGAAGTCGCCGGCGGCCGCGTAGGAACCGACGCCGGCCAGGCCGAGCCGGACGAGTACCGCGTCCATCAAGTTGGCCCCGGCGCGGGTGCTCGGCGTGGAGCCTCTGGCGCGGATCGATCGCTCGCACTCGCCGTAGGAGATCGAGAACGTGTCGGGTAGACGCCCGCCGTCGAGCACCTGCGAGGCGCCCAGGAACCACAGCTCCGGGGACAGCCACACCTGCGAGAACTCGAGCGAGGTCAGCCCCGGGGCCGTGCCGCGGACGAGGGCCAGATCCTCCTGAGGCTCGAACGTGCCGCGGCTGAACACATGCGTCTGGCCCTCGGTGAGGAGCGTGCGCGAGCGCAGCCGCGCGTATCCAAAGCACTTGGCATTGGCGGCAATGTCCGCCGCCGGCACGCTCTCGCCGGCGTTCAGGATCGCCACCGAGGCGCGGGCTCCGGTGCCCAACCGGTTGATGCCGTACGCGCGTCGCACCTGGTCGAAGCTGAGCGCGCCGGTCGCCTTCGCCTGGGCGCAGCCGCCGATCCAGCGCCCGGTGCGTTCCGGCTTCCGGGCCCGCGCGGGGCCGGCCCGCGGTCCGCGTGTGGGCCTGCCAGAGGCCGTCGCCGAGTGGGCATACGTCGTCACGACGTCCTGGACGAGGGGAGCGATATCGGATGGCAGCTTCGGCCTGGTGCCTGGCTTCACGAACCAGGTGACGACGTTCGGGGCGTTGCCCGCCTGACTCGTGATCTTGACCTTGAGCACCCGCTCGAATTGCGCCGGCGTTCCACTCACCCGGGCGAACACGCCCGACGGGTCGATCCGTGCGCTCAGGCCATGCTTGCGTACCGCCGTGATGAATGCGGCCCTGGTCGCCGCGCTCGCCCCGTAGCGGGCGGCCACCTGGCTCGCGGTCAGGAACCGGCGGTAGGTCGGCGACCCTGGCTGCCCGACCGCGAAGAACGCGCGTTGGGCGGCCTTCTCGGGTCGTTTGAGACCGAAGAAGAACGTGATCTTCCGCTGGTGCTGGGTGGCGGCGCCCGTACCCGAGGCTGTGGCCGGCACGAGCACAAGGACCAGCGCCAGTACGCGGAAGGCGACTCGCACAGCGGACAACATACCGCCGCCGTTACGCTCCCGACGTGCACTCCTCGGGGGCGCAGCACACATCGATCCTGGTCGTCGGCGCTGGGCCGGTCGGGCTCGTGCTCGGCTGCGAGTTCGCCCGCCGGAAGATTCCGTTCCGGCTGATCGACAAGCTGCCGCGGCCGACCGACGAGTCGCGCGCGATCGCCGTGCATGCGCGCAGCCTCGAGATGATGGAGCGGATCGGCGTCGTCGACGAGCTGCTCGCCTCCGGCGTGAGAGCCGTAGCGATGACGTTCCATGGCGAGGGCTCGTCGCTCGGGCGCGTCGATCTGACGGCGGTCGACAGTCCGTTCCCCTTCTCGCTCTCGACCGCGCAGACCGAGACCGAGCGCGTGTTGGCGGCGCGGCTCGAGGCCGTGGGTGGTCGCGTGGAGCGATCGGTGGAGCTCGCTGGGTTCGAGCAGGACGCGAGCGGCGTCCGGGCGACGCTGCGAGATGCCGGCGGCGGGGACGAGGTCGTCAGCGCGGACTGGATCGTCGGCACCGACGGCGCCCACAGCACCGTCCGCGAGCAGCTGGGCGTCCGGCTCGAGGGATCGTTCCAGGGCGAGCGCTTCCTGCTCGGAGATGTCGAGGCCGACTATGGGCTCGAGCGCGAGTCGATGCACACGTTCTTCGCCGGCCACGAGGGGCCGCTGCTCGTGTTCCCGATGCGCGACCGGCGGCTGCGCCTGATCGCCCAGATCACCGACGAGCGCGACGACAGCCAGCCGACGCTCGAGGAGTTCCAGGCGATCTGCGACCGCCGCGCGCGCGGCATCCGCCTGACCGGGGCCCACTGGCTGACGACGTTCGAGATCCACCATGCCCAGGTGGCGCAGTACCGGCACGGGCGCGCGTTCCTCGCCGGAGACGCAGCCCACATCCACAGTCCCGCCGGCGGGCAGGGGATGAACACCGGGATGCAGGACGCCTTCAACCTGGGATGGAAGCTCGCCCACGCCGCTGTGGGCAAGGGCTCCGATGAGCTGCTCGAGAGCTACCAGCTCGAACGCCACCCGGTGGCGGAGCGCGTGCTCGAGCACAGCACGCTGCTCACGAACGTGGGCACGCTCCACCACGAGCTCGCCCGCAAGCTGCGCTACCACGCCATGCACCTCGCGACCGGGCTGGCCCCGATCCGCCACAAGCTGGCCGATGAGACCGAGGAGACGGATGTGGGGTATCGGGGGTCGCCGGTCGTCGTCGATGCCGGAAGCGGCGAGGAAGGCGTGCGCGCCGGCGACGCCGCCCCGGACGTGGCGGCGGTCCGCCTTCACCAGGTCCTCGCGCATGCCATCGGCCACACCGCGCTGTACGTCGCCCCCGCCGGTGATGTCCTCCCATCAGCCGGCGCCGAGCCCGGCCGCAGCGTCCTCGTCGCCGACGCCGAGCCGGCGCCGGAGTCGTTCGACGAGTTCGTGCTCGATCCCGAGCGCACCGTGGCCAAGCGCTATGGAATTCACGACGACGACGGCGGGCTTTTGCTCATCCGGCCCGATGGGTACGTTGGCCTCCGAGCGGACCTCGGCGACCAGCGTGCGATCGCGGATTACCTGGCGTGCGTTGAGGGCTGAAGCTGTTCGCGGTCGAACATGGCTTTCAAGCCATAGGTCCAGGACAAAATAGTCCGCTACAAAACTAATTGCGCTAAGATGTGAACCTAATGAGTACCGCGCAGCCGCTCCGAGTTTCGACCGAGACGGACATCGCCTCGCCTGAGACGTGCGGCTGCTTCAGGGGGAACCTTGCCTGGCTGTTGTACCGCGCCCACTGGGCGCTGGCGGCCGAGCTGACCGCGGCGCTCGCGCCGCTCGGCATCTCCGCCCGCGGCTACCACGTGCTCCGCGGGGCCCTGAGCGGCGAGCACACCCAGACCGAGCTCGCCGAGATGGTCGGCCTCGACAAGACCACGATGGTCGTCGCGGTCGACGAGCTCGAGCGCGCCGGCCTCGCCGAGCGCAAGCCCTCGCCCCACGACCGCCGCGCCCGGATCATCGCGGTCACCGCCGCCGGCAAGCGCAAGTTCGCCGCGGCCGACAAGGTCCTCGACCGCGTCCAGGCCGAGGTCCTCACCGCGCTTCCCGCCGGCGACCGCAACGCACTGCTCGACGGCCTCGGCAAGCTCGTCACGGGCCGCCTGTCGGACCCGGTCGAGTGCAATCCGCCGCTCCGTCGGCGGGCACCTCGCTAAGGGCTTTTCGGCGCTCGCGGGGTAGCGCGCTGCCGTCGTCGTCTGCCTCCGGCCGCCGCCAGGCCACGGGGTAGCGCGGCCGTCGTCGTCTGCCTGCGGCAGCCGCCGCCGGGCCGCGCTGTCTGGCAATGAGGTCGGGGCGCAGGGGTGCGCCCGACCTCGGGGGAGGAGGAAAACACGACCGCAGTTCGTCAAATCCGCGTTCGGATAGGGCGAGTGTCGAGCTACGTGCGTCCTCGAGCAACAGTTCGTCATTTCCGCGGCGGCGCGTCCGAATTGTCGAGCTGCGGTCGTGCCCCACGCGTGCAGCCGGTCACGTGGCTAGAGGGTCGAGGCCAGCGCCTGCGCCAGACGGGCGATGACAGCGAATGGCTGTTCGTTGAGCTGGCGCCACGTGATCCGGATCACCCTGTAGCCGGCCGCGACGAGAACCTGGTCGCGCTCGCGGTCGGACTCGAAGCT
>DASXOS010000116.1:0-7760 GCA_036494115.1 Solirubrobacteraceae bacterium
CGTTCCTGGTCGCGGCGCGGTGGCTTCCACGCGGCCGCGTGGAGCTTCCCGCCGATGAAGCAGAGACGATGGCGCCGGCTGCCGCCCCCACCACGGGCTGAGGGCTCAGCTGGACGGCGCGCGGCCGGCGCGCCGTCGGAGCACGAGCCAGGTGAGCGCAGCACCGATCAGGCCGCAGACCGCGATCACCAGGATCAGCGGCCAGTGGACCGTGGTCACGATCAGATGGATCCGGACCGTCTGGAGGTTCAACACGGCGAACACGAGCAGCAGCCCGCCGAGGATCGACGCCGCGATCACCCGGGCCCGCCGGTCGCGTTCGCGTGCCGCGGCCGCCCCGGGCGGGATGTCGGTCTCCTGGGTTCCGGTGCTCACGGCCTCAGCTGCATTTCGACTGCGTCGCATTGGCTAGGTTCGTGGTCGCGGTCGTGACCGCCGCGATCTGACCCGGGAGGGCCGGCAGCGTCGCGGCCGTGGCAGTCGGCAGCTTCTTCACCGACGCGACGAGGGTGTCCACCGAGGTCTTCAGGGCCTGCGTTTCGCTCGAAAAGTCCGTCTTGGCCGCGCTGATGACCGCGTTCGCGTTGTCCTTGACCTTGTTGGCGGCAGCCGTCACCGAGCTGACTCCGTTCTGGACCGGCTTGACGTTCGCAAGGTCCTTGACCGACTGCTTGAGGTTGTTCACGCTCGAGCAGTACGCGGGCTTTCCGCTCCCACCACACGCGGACAACAGCAGGGCGACCGCGACCACCACCACCAGACCCGCCAGTCGGGACCACTGCACGGTTCTGGACAAACCAGCCACCGCCTCACAGCTTACGCCTACCCCGGATAGGCCCCTGGCGTTCCAGGGCTGACCATCAGCACCGGCCGATGGTCCGAATTCAGGACCTCTTGGGCGGTCGATCCGAGCAGGAGCTTGCCAATCGTCGAGCGCTGCCGCTGGCCCATCACGATCACGATCGCGTCGTGCTCATCCGCCATCGAGGTGATGATCTCCGCGGTCCGGCGCTCGGCCGCGATCAGCGTCCCGGCGGCATCGAAGCCCGCCTCCCGGGCAAACGCCAGACCACGGGCGAGGACGTTCTCGGCGTCGGTGACACCCATGATCGGCGCGTCCGGCCCGGACAGGCCGCCGAGAATTCCCCGCGCGCTCTCGGTGGGCACGTGAGCGAACAGGACGATCGCCTGATGTCCGTCTCCGAGGATGCGGCCGGCATGCTCGATGGCGCGCTCCGCGCCGTCGGAGTTGTCCCAGCAGAGCAGGGCTGGACCCGTCGAATTTCCAGCGGTCATCGTCCCTCGCTTTCCGGGCCGCCAGGACGCGGCGGTTGGCTGTATCGATGGTCGCTGACGAACATCGCCTCGTCAAGGTTCGCGACCGCTCACCGGGTGCCGTGAGTCATAAATTCGGTGGCAGCCTCGCGGCGTCTGGACGAGCCTGACGGCAGGCGGCGACCACGCCGTACCACCAGTACGACTTAGGTCACCGCCCACCGCCAGCCACGCCCAGCCACTCCCGAGTCTGCTCACGAATTTCCGCCTCACGACACTAGACTCCTGTCGATGTCACTCCCACCCGGTCCGCGGAGCCCGGCGGTGGTGAATCTGGTGCGGTTTGCCGCCCGTCCGCTCCAGACACTGTTCGCGTGGCAGGCGCGCTACGGAGACGTGTTCACGGTCAGGTTCACAGTGTTCGGAACCGGCGTGTACGTGGCCGACCCCGCTGCGATCCGCGAGTTGTTCACCGGCGACCAGTCCGATCTGCTGGCGGGCGAGGCCAACTCGTTCATGGAGCCGGTGCTCGGCCCGCATTCGGTCCTCGTGCTCGACGGAGCGGAGCACCTGCGTCAGCGCAAGCTGCTACTCCCCCCGTTCCAGGGGTCGCGGGTGGCCGCCTTCCGCTCGGTCATCCGCGAGGTCGCCGAACGCGAGGTGGCCACATGGAAGCCCGGTACGCGCGTCGTGGTGCGCGAACGGATGCGCGCTGTGACCTTCGAGGTGATCTGCCGGGCCGTGTTCGGCGTCACCGAGGCGGATCGGGTCGCCCGGTTGCGGGACGCGCTGATGAAGGTGATCGACTCAAGCCCGGTGTACCTCCTGACACCGCTGATGCATCGCGATCTGGGCCGCTGGAGCCCCGGCCGCCGGTTTCAGCGGCGCCTGCGCGCCGCGGACGCACTGCTGCTCGAGGAGATCGCCCGGCGCCGCCGCGAGACCGACCTCGAGGAACGCGGCGACGTGCTCTCGCTGCTCCTGCGGGCGGTCGACGAGGACGGCCGGCCGATGTCCGACCACGAGCTCCGCGACGAGCTGTTCACGATGCTCGGAGCGGGGCATGAGACCACCGCCACCGGTCTCGCGTTCGCGTTCGAGCTCCTGCTCCGCAACCCGACGGTCCTGGCTCGGCTCCGCGACGAGCTCGATGCCGGTACCGATGACGCCTACCTCGACGCGGTGGTCAAGGAGACGTTCCGTCTGCGCCCGGTGATCGACGCCGCCGAGCGCACCCTGACGAAGCCCCGCACGGTGGCCGGCTGGGAGCTCCCGGCGGGCATCAAGGTGTTCCCGGGGATCGCGATGGTGCACATGCGCGAGGACCTGTATCCCCAACCGCGGGAGTTCAGGCCCGAGCGCTTTCTGGACGACCGCGCCGAGCCGTACTCGCTGCTTCCGTTCGGCGGCGGAATCAGGCGCTGTATCGGCGCTGCTCTGGCTACTGCGGAGATGGCGGAGGTACTGCGCGTGATCGCCCCTGCGGTGGAGCTCCGCCCGGTGCGCGAGCGCCCCGACCCGGTCGTGCTGCGGGGCGTGACGCTCGCGCCTCGTCACGGCGTCCAGGTCGAGGTCACCGGGATCCGCGCGGCGCGGGCCACGGCGCTCGTCTCGGCAGCCTGAACCCGCGCCTCGCGCCCGGTGTGGACGATGCCCTGCTCCCACGCCCCGACCGGCTGGCTGTGCAGGCGCCAGTAGTGCTCGGCGATCGCGTCGGGGTCGAACGGAGTACCCGGCGCGACGGTCCCGGCCACAGTCACGGTCGCAACGTGTACTCCGGATGAGCGGTAGGCCGTCGAGAGCAGCTTGGTCAGCGCCCGGACGCCGGCTTTCCCGAGCGACAGGCTCGTCAGCTCGGGCACCGGCTCGGGCATCCCTCCGGTGAGCACGATCGTCCCCGCCCCGGCCATCGCCATCAGCGGCGCCACGTGCGAGACCGCGGTGATCGCGCCGACCACGTTCACCGCCCACGCCTCCAGGTGATCGCCGGCGGTGAGCTCGCCGATCCCGTCCCACTGGATCCGAGCGACGTTGTATACGAGCAGCTCGGGCAACCCGTAGCGGTCCATCAGCACGTCGAGGGCGGCGCGCAACCCGACCTCGTCGGTGACGTCCGCCAGCACGCCGAACGCGTCGGCGCCGTCTAGCGCGCCGAGCGCGCCGTCGATCGTGTCCTGCGAGCGCGCGATCAGGCCCACGGTCAGCCCCTCGCGCGCGACGCGTCGCGCCACCGAAGTGCCGATTCCGGGACCGGCGCCGATGATTATTGCTCCAGACATGGCCGCGTTCCTTTCGTTCAGTGATCGCGGACACTGTGCGCTAAGACATCCACCCTCCACATCGGCAAATCGCAGCCGCCTGCCGTACTAAGGGCCTCAGTTCGGCGGCGGCGACCCCTTAGGCCAGCGCATGCGCAGGGCGTAGAGTTCTTCGCGCCATGTCGCTGCTCCTCGCGTTGAAGGGCCGCACCGGTGGCGATCGTGCCCGCATCGCCGTGATCGCCGTCGCGGGCGTCGTGCTGGGGACGGTCGTGGGGCGCCTGCGCGGGTATCGGTTCGGCCCGGCTCTGATCGTCCGCTGCCACCGAGGCCACCTGTTCACGACCGTGTGGATCCCCGGCGCGTCGATCAAGTCGCTGAGGCTCGGTTGGTGGCGGCTTCAGCGCTGCCCGGTCGGCCGGCACTGGACCCTCGTGCATCCGGTCAGGGAACAGTCACTGGGCGAGCCCGAGCGTCGCGCCGCTTACGCGGTGCGGGACATCCCGGTGCCATAGCCCGCGCGCGGGGGCGCTCGGCAGGCTGTGGAAGGGGGGCCTGGCCGAAAAGCCACCGAATTTCGCGGGTTTCGGCCAGGCCCGTGCCGTGGGCCCCGGGTGACCGTCTCGGTGGCTGGCCCGTTCTTCCGGCGTCGCGTGGGTGAGCGGGTGCGATTGGGTTTAACGGCGCGTTGAGGGGAGGGTTTGGGCGCGTCGGCGGGCCGGGTTACAACCACAGCTCGACAACGCCGGCGGACTCCCGGGCAATTGTCACGTTACGTGCGTCATGGAACAACAGTTCGACAATGGCCTCGTGGGGCGGCGGCTTTGTCGAGTTACGGTTGTCGTCCGCTCCCTTCCACGCCCTCCCCAGCAAAGCCGTTCCGACCAAGACGCATCAACCCGGGCGGCACGCGAAGAACGCGCCCGCCACGGAGCCGGCGCGAAAAGGCGTTCCGGACGGCGCCGCGCCGGTCCCGTACCTCCCGGCTGTTAGCTCAGGTAGCCGTCGAGCCAGTCGAAGATGCGCGCCTCGCGCAGTCCGGGCGCCATCGGTTCGCAGTGCCGGTTCGCGCCCTCGGCGGCGGTGAACTTGACGAGCTCCTTGGGACCGGGCAGACGGTCGTAGAGCTGCTGGGACTGGCCCGGCCAGAACTGCTCGTCCTCGGGTTCGGTGATCAGTAGCGGCGTGCTGATCTGGCTCACCTCCTCGCCGAGGCGCTGCTTGAGCACCTCCTGGTAGAGGTCGAAGCGTGACCCACTCTCGACGCCGTAGGGCTCGCCGCGGAAGTGGAGCGTCGCGCGCGTCGACTTCGAGAGCCGCTCGGTCCACCCCATCTCCTTGTCAAACGTCTCCCGCTTACTCGGATCGTCGAGCTGCGCGCGCATGAAGCCGGGGAGTGGCTCGGTCCACGAGGTCGATACGTCGACGACGCCGGGATCGGCGACCGCGGCCGCGAACCGGTGCTCGAACGCCAGCGCCCGCGGCACCCAGTACCCACCCTGGCTGACCCCGATCACGGCGACCTTGTCGCCGTCGACGTCGGCCCGCGCCAGCATCGCGTCGAGCACCGGCGTGAGCACCGCCTCCCAATCGTGGCGGAAGGGGAT
Organism: Solirubrobacteraceae bacterium; assembly: GCA_036494115.1. Taxonomy (GTDB): domain Bacteria; phylum Actinomycetota; class Thermoleophilia; order Solirubrobacterales; family Solirubrobacteraceae; genus Palsa-465. The sequence goes on from DASXOS010000116.1 coordinate 5,141, forward strand.
GTGCTGCTCGAACAGCGCCGCCTGCTGGCCGGGCCCGTCGAACGCGAGCCAGTGGTAGCCCCGGTCACTCGCGCCGAACCCGCCCTGGAGGCCCATCGCAGACGTGGGCCCGTCGCTGCCGTTGTTCATCACCACCAGCGGGCGGCGCTCGCCCGGCTCGGCGTCCGGTGCGCGGAAGAAGTAGCCGGGCAGCGCGGTGTCCTCGTAGGGGATCTGCACGCGCTCGCCCGGCGCTGGCAGCAGGTCAACCACCTTGTCCCAGGCCGCGCGCGAGCGGCGCCACAGCTCCTGCTGGCGATCGACGGCGCTCGCGTGCGAGATCAGGTACAGCGCGGTCGAGTAGTAGTTGGCGGCGCGCAGGTACAGAGCCCGGGCGCTGACCCGGTGGCCACCGACCTCGGCGGCCTCGGCATCACGCTCACGGGACTCGGCTTCGGCGGTCCACTCGCGGACCCAGCCGTCGGCGTCCCCGTCCTTGATCCGCCCGGCCACCGCCAGCACCTCGCCGGCGTCGGCGTAGCCGCGCCCGGCGCCACCCAGCGCGATCTCGTAGCCGAACTGGAAGTCGTCGTTCTTGAACGCTGCGCGCACCTGGGCTGGGTCAGTCCTCGGGCTCGTCCGTGATGAAGACGCCGGCGCGCTCGCGGATCGCCCGGGCGATCCGGCCGCCGGCGGCGGCGAGCAGCATGCCGACGATCGCCGTGACCACGGCCAGCAGCGGCGGGAAGCTCCCCAGCGACACCTTGGCGTGTGTGCCGATGATCCAGTGCACGACGAGCAATGCGACCCCGTAGATGAGCCCTCCGAAGAAGCCTCGATCAGCGCCGCCCCAGCCGTCGCGGTGCTCAAAGCCGGACAGGAACGCGCCGACGGCAGCGAGCAGCGCCACCACCCAGTAGGCCGCGCTCGAGACGCCGACGAGCACGCCCTCGAGCGCCCCGATCACCGCGGGGATCACCCCACCCAGAATGATCTGCTGCCCCTGCGAGCGATCGCGGAACAGCGTCGGCAGCCTCGATGCTGCAGTCGAGCCGGCGGGCGGCTGTTCGGTCACCGGCTGCACCGTCTCGTTCGGCATCGGCAGACGCAGCCTATCCTGATCAGAACTGAGGGAACCCCCGAGGAGAGAACGAATGACGAACTTCGCGACCAACCTGCGCGACGCCGCGGTCGAGGATCCTGACCGTCCGGCGGTCAAGCTTGACGACATCGAACTGACCTACCGCCAATTCGATGAGGCCGTAGCCCGCGCCGCGGGCCTGCTCCGAAGCAAGGGCGTCGAGCCCGGCGACCGGGTCGGTATGCAGCTCCCGAACATCCCCTACTTCCCGATCGTCTACTACGGGACCCTGCGCCTGGGCGCCGTCGTGGTGCCGATGAACCCGCTGCTCAAGGGCCGCGAGGTCGCGTTCCACCTGTCCGACTCGGGCTCGAAGGTGATGGTGGGCTGGGAAGGCTTCGAAGAGGCCGGGCGGAGCGGTGCCGAGGAGGCGGGTGCCGAGGCGATCATCGTCAAGCAGGGCGAGTTCGAGCAGACGCTGGCGCAGGCCGAGCCGGTGGGCGAGGTCGCCGAACGCGCCGACGACGATCTGGCGGTGATCATCTACACCTCCGGCACCACGGGAACGCCGAAGGGCGCGTCTCTGACCCACACCAACCTGACCGCCGGCGCCACCGTCGGGCGCGAGCTCGTGGACGCCGACGCCGACTCGGTGGTCGTCGCTGTACTGCCGCTGTTTCACGTGTTCGGGATGAGCCCGATCATGAACGTGACGTTCCTGGCCCGTGGGCTGCTCACGCTGATCCCGCGCTTCGAGCCGGGCAAGGTCCTAGAGGTGATCGAGCGCGACCGGGCCACCACCTTCGGCGGGGTGCCGACCATGTATGCCGCGCTCCTGCACCACCCCGACCGGGAGCGATTCGATGTCTCGAGCCTCGAGCTGTGCGTCTCCGGCGGGGCGGCGCTGCCGGTCGAGGTTCTCCGCGGCTTTGACGAGGCCTTCGGGGCCAAGGTGCTCGAGGGCTACGGACTCTCCGAGACGACCGGAGCCGCGACCTTCAACACCCGCGACCGCGAGCGCAAGCCCGGGTCGATCGGCGTCCCGGTCGGCGACACCAAGATCAAACTCGTGGACGAGAACGACAACGAGGTCCCGCAGGGCGAGCCCGGCGAGCTCGTGATGCGCGGCTCGTTCGTGATGCGTGGTTATTGGGATCGCGACGATGCCACCGAGAGCGTCATGGGCGGCGGCTGGTTTCACACCGGCGACATCGCCACGGTCGACGAGGACGGCTACTACTTCATCGTCGACCGCAAGAAGGACCTGATCATCCGCGGCGGCTACAACGTGTACCCCCGCGAGCTCGAGGAGGTCCTCTACGGCCACCCCGCGGTGCGCGAGGCCGCGGTGATCGGCGTCCCACACGAGTCGCTCGGCGAGGACGTCGGCGCGGCGGTGGCCCTCAAGGAGGGCGAGAGCGTCAGCGAGCAGGAGCTGCGCGACTACATGAAGGAGCGGGTCGCGGCGTACAAGTACCCGCGCGCGATCTGGTTCGTCGACGAGCTCCCCAAGGGCCCCACCGGCAAGGTGCTCAAGAGGGAGATCGAGGCGCCCCAGGC
>DASXOS010000117.1:0-7992 GCA_036494115.1 Solirubrobacteraceae bacterium
GGTGCTCGAGCGGCTGCTCGGGGATGCTGTCGAGGTGGGATTCGATGCCGGCGAGGCCATCGTGTGCGAAGGGGACCCCGCCGATGCCATGTTCGTGCTGATGTCCGGCGAGGTTCAGGTGACCGCCCGGGGCGATGCGGGTGGCGCGGGGCGGGTGCTGCGGACGATGTCCGCGCCGTCCTACTTCGGGGAGATCGGCGTGCTCGAGCGCATCCCACGGACCGCCACCGTGACCGCGCTGACCGGCTGCCGGTGCGAGCGCATCGAGGGCGAGGCGCTGCTCGACGCCCTGACGATGGCACCGCCGTCCTCGTCGTTGATGGAGGTGGCGAGCAGCCGGCTGGCGCTCACCCATCCCGGTCGTCGGCTCAGCTACTCGGCGCAGTGAGCAGTGCCGCGCTCGCCGGCGGGAGCTGCACGGTGTAGCTGCGCCCGTTCGACTTGACTGAGTCGAGGTGCGGCGTGCCGGTGAGCTTCCCCGTCGTCGTCTTCTCGCCGAACGTCTGGCCGCCGAGTGTGACGCCGCTCGTCGAGCCCAGATGCGGGGCGCTCAGCCGCTCGAGCGTGGCGGTGCCGTGGGGTTGCGGGAGCCTGATCGACACCGTGCGCGCACGCCGCGGATCCTCGTTGATGACCGTGACCCGCATCGTTTGATCACGCGCGCGCGTGGCCCACACGTGCAACGACCCGCTCGCGCCGGCCACGCGGATCATTTGCGCTCCCGCCGGTGCCGCCTGGGCGAACATCATCATCCCGTAGTACTGCGGGTGGACGTGCGAGCTCCACTGGCTGCCACTCAGATCGGAGCTGACCAGCTCGTTGATCGTCCTCGGGACCGTGTGGAAGTTGACCCCGTCGACGCCGACCCGCGCCAGCTCGAACAGCGTGTCGAGCCCCCACAGCGCGGACGCGAAGGTGTCGCTGACGCCGCGCTGCCCGCCGCACGAGACGGCGTTCAGCTCGTCGATCCGCAGCGGGATGTGATGCGCGTGCGCGACCCCCACGTAGCGCGCGACGCTCGCGGCCAGGCCCGCCTGCGACGAGCTCGACAGCAGCTCACCGATCGTCAGCACGAGCGGCTCCTTGCCGCAATGCTTGAGCGGATAGCGGTGCAGTGTCGCCACCCGGACCCGAGGCTCCGCGCGCAGGAACTGCGGAAGGTCCTGCATCCACGTGGGCGAGCCGGTGCTTGGGCCGGCGAGCGGCGCGCCGGGTATCGCCCGGGCCATGGTCGAGAACTCGCGGAGGTAGTCGCTGAAGTCGTAGCTCGCGGGGCGGCCGCGCACGTGTGTCCCGTTCGCCGCCTTGTACCAGGGGAAGCTGCCGTACAGCTCTGGCTCGTTGCCGATCTCCAGCCCCTGGATGTGGCTGGCGCCGACGTAGGTGAGCATCGCGTTGGCCTCGGCGCTGGCCACCCGGCTGCTGTTGGCCTCGAGATTGATCCCCATGATCAGCCGCAGATCCCCGGTCTGAGCGAGGGACTTCGCGACCCCCATCCAGTTGCGGTCGATGTCGAAGCGCACGCCCCCCGGCTTCGCGACGTGCGGCACCGGCCACCACGTCCAGTCGGTGCCGTCGCCTCCGATGCGCAGCAGGCCCTGCTGGTTCGGCGAGAGGTTGCGCAGCAGCTGCTCGAACACCCGGTTGATCGCAGTGGAGTCGGCACCGGCGTAGGCCTCGAGTCCCCGGAACTCCATCGAGAGGCCCTCGAAACCGGCGGGCAGCGAGCCGCGCACGGTGGCGCCGGTGACGGTGATCACGGTGGCGTTCGCTGGGATCGCGCTGGGCTTGGATGTCTCGGCGAGGACGACCGCGCCGCCTGCCGCCAGGATCACGACGACCGCGATGCCGAGGATCAGCGTGCGCGTCCGCATCCTCATGTGTGACTGATCGTCAGCAATGCCGCCGTGGCGGGTGGCAGCCACACGCTGTAGCCGTGGTTCGTGGACGTGACCCGGCTGAACTTTGGCTTGCCGACGAGCTTCCCGGTCCGCGTGTTCTTGGCGAAGTGCCGGCCCCCGATCGACACGCCGATCTTGGCGCGCGCGCTCGGCGCCTCGAGCCTCTGCAGCGTGGCGGAACCGCCGGGCATCCCGCGCACGGAGACATTGCGCCCGGAGCTCTGGCTGTCGTTGATCATCACCGTCCGGATCGTCCCGTCGCGGGCGACCGTGGCCCACGTCCTCAGGTCCCCATCCGCGGGCCCGGCCACGTGCAGCAGCCGCGATCCGGGTGGTGCGGCCTGCGCGAACATCAGCATCCCGTAGTACATGGGGTGAACGCTTCCCTCCCAGTGCCCATGGGAGAGGCGGAAGTCGAACAGGCCGTTGAGCGAGTTCTGGAAGCTGTGGAGGTTGACCGCGTCGACGCCACCGCTGACCATCGTGAACATCGAGTCGACCGCCCACAGTGCGGAGGCGAAGGTGTCGCTGACGCCGGCTGTGCCGTTACAGGTGATCGAGCCCATCTCGTCGATCACGAAGCTCAGGTGGTGTTGGTGGCTGAGCGATACGAACGGGCCGACGCCGTCCATGATTCCGCGCGAGGCGTGCGGCGCCAGGAGATTGGACACGCTCGGATAGTCGGGTGAGCCGGGGTCGTGGACGCAGTTGTTCAGGCCGTAGCGGTGAAACGTCACGTCGCGCAGACGCGGCTCGGCTCCGATGAAGCGGCTGAGCCCCGAGAGCCAGCCGACGTTCCCGGTGGCGGGCCCGGCCAGCGCCAGCCCGGGCAGCTTCCGGGCGAAGCGGGAGAAGTCCGCGGTGAAGTTGCCCAGGCTGTATCCGGGGGACCGGGCCAGCACCGGCGATCCGGTCTTCTCATACCAGGGGATCGGGTGCCCGTTCTCGACCCGGTACCAGGGGGTCACCGTGTAGAGGTCGGGCTCGTTGCCGATCTCGAGCGACTGCACGTGCGACTTTCCGAACGCCTTGACCAGGGTGCGCGCCTCGGTGCCCGCGAGCCGGGTGCTGTTCGCCTCGAGGTTGATCCCGACGATGAGGCGGGCGTTCAACGCCCTGGTCATCGCCCTGGCCGTCGCGATCCAGCGCCTGGTCAGGTCGTAGGTGATGCCGGGCGATTGCTTGACCCCGTGGATCGGCACCCAGACCCGGTCGGTGCTCTGGCCGCCGAGCCGGATCAGCGTCTGCTGACCGGGATCGAGATTGCGGACGAGCTGCAGGAACACCGGGTCGATGTGCTTCGGATCGTTGCCGGCGAATGCCGGAATCGTGCGGTACTCGAGTCCGAGCCCGATGAAGTTCCCGGGGACCACTCGCGTCGGCGTCCGCGTGTCGACGGTGATGCTCTCGGTGGCCGAGGTCCGCGCGATCGGCGACGCGACGGCCGAACCGGCAGCGGCGCTCGTGGCGAGCGCGGCCACGGCCGCGGCGGCTACCCCCAGTACGCCCGATCGTCTCACGTTCACCTGCCCTCGTCTCACGTTTGGTTCGGCCGCGGCGGGGAGTCTACGAGTTCGCGGAGGGCAGGGTCAGGAGCGCCGCACTCGCCGCCGGCAGCGGGATGACGTACTGGCCGTGCGACGGCTTGACCGTGTCGGTGCTCCGGTTGCCGGCCAGTTCGCCGGTGCTCGTAGGCACGGCGAAGCTCTGCCCCCCCAGGGTGACGCCGCTCGTGGCGGTGAGGCTCGGCGCCTGTAGACGCGTGAGCGTGGCGGCCCCAGTGGCGCCCGGGATCGTCACGCCGAGCCCGGTGATGGGCGCGGTGCCCTTGTTGATCACCGTCACGCGGATCTGGCCGCTCTGCGCTCGCGTGGCCCACAGCTTCACCCGGCCTCCGCGCAGGCTGGCGGCGCGGATGAGACGTGATCCGGCCGGGGCGGCCTGCGCGAACAGCCGCAGCCCGTAGTACTCGGGCGAGACGGTGGCGCGCCACCCAGCGGCGGCGTGCTGCACCGAGAACAGCTCATAGCCCGCGTTCGGGAACGTGTGGACGTTGACACCGTCGATGCCCACCCGGGCCAGCTCGAACAGAGCATCCACGGCCCACAGCGCCGACGCGAATGTCTGGCTGACCTTGCGGTCGGCGCCACACGAGACCGAGTTGAACTCGTCGATCCGCAGTGGCTTGCCCCGGGCGTGGGCGGTCCTGGCGTACGGAGCGAGGCCCTCGGCGAGCCCGGTCGAGGCCGCCGGCGCCAGCAGATGCGCGATCGACGGGTACTGAAGGGATTTCGTCGCGGTGAAGCACAGCTGCGTCGGATACTTGTGCAGGGTGACCAGCGCGACGCGCGGCACCGCGGTGAGGAACTCCGCGAGCCTGTCGCTCCAGGCAGTGCCGCCGGCTGCCGGGCCGGCCAGTGGTACCTGAGGCAACGACGAAGCGACCGCGGCAAAGTCGTTCGTGAACGCCGTGAAGTCGTAGCTGAGCGAGCGTCCGGTCACCTTCTGCTTGTCCGCGGTCCGGTACCACGGAAACGTGGAGTACAGCTCGGGCTCGTTGCCGAGCTCGAGGGCTCGCACCGAGCCGAGGCCGAGGTTGTTGACGAGCGCCTGCGCCTCGGCGGCGGCCAGCTCGCTGCTATCGGCCTCGAAGTTGATCCCCAGGATCAGGCGGGCCCCGAGCGCGCTGGTCAGCGCCTTGGCGACCCGGAACCACCGCTGACTCAGCGTGAAACGGATCCCGCCCGGTGGCGTGAGGCCGGACACGGGGTACCAGGTGTTGTCGGTGCTGTCGCCGCCGATCCTGAGCACCGGGCGCTGGCCGGGCGTGAGCGCCCGGACGAGGCGAAGGAACACCGGGTTGAGCGACCGCGGGTCGGTCCCCACGTAGCGCTCGATCGACGGGTACTCGAGCGACAGCCCCAGAAAGCCGGGCTGCACGGTGGCGCCCGTCTTGGCGAACGTGGCTGCTCCAGGAACGGTCGCACGCGCGGTCGGGGTCGGCGCGGCGTCTCCGTTTCCGGAGTCGAGGACCGCCAGGACGACGGTGAGAAGGGCGACGGTCGCGACGACGGCGAGATCCGCGCCGAAGTAGCGGCGGCCGCGCAGGCGGGCGCTGAAGGGCACGCCCCGATGTTGGCGCACCGAGAGGCGGCGGGGGTCTCGTCGTGGCGGCGGAAGAAGGAACTACAGCGAGCGCAGCGCCGGCAGCAGCTCCTGCTCGGCCCAGCGGAAGAACGGCTCCTGCTGCTCGTCCCCGATCTGGACCAGCGCCACCTCGGTGAAGCCGGCGTCGATGAATGGGCGAACCGCCTCGACGTGCTCCTCGACGTCCGGCCCGCACGACAGCGCCTCGGCGACCTGCTCGGGCGTGACGAATTGGGTTGCCGACTCGAACGAGTCGGGGTTCGGGAGGTCGGCATTGACCTTCCAACCCAGCCCGAACCAGCGGAACTGGTCGTGCGCGCGTTCGATCGCCGCCTCACGGTCCTGGTCGTAGGAGAGCGCGACCTGCCCGACCCGGGGCTTGCCCTGCCCGCCGGCGACCTCGAACTTCTCGACCAGTTCGGACTTGGGCTCGACCGCGACCATCAGATCGGCCTTCTTGCCGGCGAGCGCGCACGAGTCGTCGCCGGAGACCGCGATCCCGATCGGCACGCGCTCGCCGGGCAGGTCCCACAGCTTCGCGGTCTCGACATCGAAGTGGCGGCCCCGGTAGTTGACCGTGCCGTCGTTTTGATCGAACAGCGCGCCGATGATGTCGACGGCCTCGGTCAGCATCTCGTGGCGCAGGCCGACCGACGGCCAGCGCCGGCCGACGACGTGCTCGTTGAGGTTCTCGCCCGCCCCCAGCCCGAGCCGGAAGCGGTTGCCAGACAGGATCTGGATCGTGGCCGCCTTCTGGGCCACGACCGCGGGGTGGTAGCGCAGGATCGGGCAGGTCACGTACGTCATCAGCCCGATCCGCTCTGTGGCCTGCGCCGCGGCGCCGAGGATCGACCACGCGTAACCGGAATGTCCCTGGGACTCGAGCCACGGCTGGTAGTGGTCGCTCGTCACGGAGAAGTCGAACCCCACCTGCTCGGCCTGCTGGAGGTCGCGGATGAGCCGGTCGGGGCGGGACTGCTCGGTCATCATCGTGTAGCCGAAGTCGGTCATGGCTGAGTCCCCTACCCGGCAGCCACGGGGGTTACGCTGGCGCGTGATGGGGCGAGGCTCCCTACCGGGCTCACTCGTGGGGCTGCTCACGGCGTGGCTGCTCGTGTCGGCCGCCGGATGGGTGTTCCTCGTCGCACTGTCGGTCTACGCGTTCGGCCGCGCGGGCGCCAGCGGCGTGGCGGCGGTGTCAGCCGCGCGCTTCCTGCCCGCCGTGGTGGGCGCCCCGGTGATGGCCCATCAGATCGACCGCTTCAACCGGGCGCGGCTCGTGGCGCTCGCGTGCCTCGCCTACGCGATCTGCGTCGCCGGCGCGGGGGCGCTCGCGGTGGCGGGCACGGGGCTCGCGCCGATCGTCGCGCTCTGCGGCCTCAGCAGCCTCATCGCCACCGCCCCCCGCCCCGCGCTTCAAGCGCTGATGCCGGCGCTCGCTCGGAGCCCCGACGAGCTGTCGCGCGCCACCCGGCTGTGGGGCGCCGTCGACAACGGCGGCTTCCTGCTCGGGGCCGGCATCAGCGGAGCCGCCATTGCCGCCGTCGGCCCGGGCGAGGTCCTGCTCGCCGCCGGAGGCGTCCTGTTGCTGGCGGCGCTCCTGGCCGTCAGGCTGCCGGCGATCAGGGCCACGGCGCACGACGACGGTCAGCTCGAGGAGGGCTTCACCGATGCGTTCGCCGGTTTGCGCGCGCTCGTGCGGGCGCCGATGCTCCGCACGCCCTACACGCTGTTCGCCGGCATGGCGCTGCTCGAGGGGACGAGCGACGTCCAGCTCGTCGCGCTCGCGCTCGGCAAGCTGCACATGGGCAGCGGCGGGCCCGGCCTGTTGTACGCGGTCTGGGGCGTGGGTGGGCTGCTCGGCGCGGGCCTGCTGCTGGTGATCGTCCGCATCCGTGGCTACGGCCTCGCGGTGGCGGGCGGTGTGCTCTGCTTCGCCATTGCGCTGGCGATGAGCGGCCTCGACGGCGTCCCGCTGGCGGTGGCGGCGATGATTCCGGTCGGGCTCGGCTTCGCCCTGACCGAGACGGCGGTGATGGCGCTCGTCCCCCGGCTCGCGGACGACGCCGTCATCGGGCGCGTATACGGACTCTCGGAGCTCGTCTACGCCCTGGCCGGGGGCGTCGGCGCGTTGATCGCTCCGGCGCTGATCTCGGCGTTCGGCGTGGCCGGCAGCCTCGCCGCCGTCGGCTGCGCGATCGGGGCATGCGCCGTGCTCGGCTGGATGGCCTGCGTCCGGCTCGACGCCGGCCAGGAGCTCGCCACCCGGATCCGCGAGCTCCTCCGCGGGATTGGCTTTCTCGCGCCGCTACCGCTGCCCCGGCTGGAGCGACTCGTCCACGCCGCGGAGCCGGTGGCGGCGGCCGCCGGCACCGACGTGATCCGCGTCGGAGACCACGGCGAGGAGTTCTTCGTGATCGAGGACGGGTCCGCCGACGTCGTCGAGTTCGACCGGCGACTCGGGCCCGGCGACGGCTTCGGCGAGATCGCCCTGCTGCGCAATGTGCCCCGGACCGCCACCGTCCGCGCCATCTCCGACCTCCACCTGTGGTCGCTCAGCCGCCCAGCGTTCATCGGGGCGGTCAGCGACCACCGCGAGGCGAGCCAGCTCGCAGACGCCGTCGTCGCCGAACGGATGGCCCAGTCGCGGGTCGACTGAGGCGAGCTGCGGCCGAGCATTTCCTCGCATTCCGGTCGGATCGGGCGAGGCGTGTCGACGTTGTGCCCGCTATGCGTGCCACGCGCTACGCGCCCCCCGATTCGGCATCGAGATGCGACGAAAGACACGCTCCCTCGGTCGCAGAGCAGGCCCACGGGTGTCGACCCTCGGCGGCGGCCGTCCGGCCGTCCGGCGGGCGGGCGGGCGGGCGGGCGGTCCAGGTTCCCGAACACCGGGCAATGAGAGGGGAGGGTTGATCTGCTCTGGCGTTTGGCGGCGTGCTTT
>DASXOS010000118.1:0-2725 GCA_036494115.1 Solirubrobacteraceae bacterium
AGGAGCGTCTTGGGGTATAGCCGCTGAACTCGCACCACACGCGAATCAGGCAGGACAACCGGGGCGAATCGCACGTGCGAGCCCTGGAGTGTGATGTCCGTCAGCCCCGCCTGCCGCGCCGCGAACCGCAGCCGCGCCACGTCGAGCAGCGCCACCACCGGCACTGGAAGCTCGCCGTAACGGTCGCGCAGCTCATCACGCACGGAAGCAAGGTCATCCTCGGAGTCGATCGAGGCGATCGAGGTGTAAGCCGCGAGCCGCAGCCGCTCGCCGGGGATGTAGTCGTGCGGGATGTGCGCGTTGACCGGCAGCTCGACCCTGACCTCGGGCCGCTCGGGCGGCGCGTCGTCCTTCAGCTCGCGCACCGCCTCGCCGATCATCCGGATGTACAGGTCGAACCCGACGCCGGCGATGTGCCCCGACTGTTCACCGCCGAGCAGGTTCCCGGCGCCGCGGATCTCCAGGTCCTTCAGCGCCACGTACATCCCCGCGCCGATCTCCGTGTGCTGCGCAACCGTGGCCAGCCGCTCGTGCGCGGTCTCGGTGAGCGGCTTCTCCGCCGGGTAGAGGAAGTACGCGTACGCCCGCTCCCGGCTGCGCCCGACCCGCCCGCGCAGCTGGTGCAGCTGGGAGAGGCCTTGCGCGTCCGCCCGGTCCACGATCAGCGTGTTCGCGTTTGGTATGTCGAGCCCGGACTCCACGATCGTGGTCGCGACCAGGACGTCGAACTCGCGCTCCCAGAAGCCGATCATGACCCGCTCGAGCTCGTGCTCGTTCATCTGCCCGTGCGCGACCGCGATCCGCGCCTCGGGCACCAGCCCGCCGAGCTGCGCGGCCACCTTCTTGATCGACTGCACCCGGTTGTGCACGAAGAACACCTGGCCGTCGCGGAGCAGCTCGCGCCGTACGGCGGCGCCGATCTGCTTCTCGTCGTAGGCCCCGACAAACGTCAGCACCGGGTGCCGTTCCTCTGGCGGCGTCAGGATCGTGGACATCTCGCGGATACCCGCGACGCCCATCTCCAGCGTGCGGGGGATCGGCGTGGCGGACATCGCGAGCACGTCCACCTCGGTGCGCAGCCGCTTGAGGTACTCCTTGTGCTCGACGCCGAACCGCTGCTCCTCGTCGATGATCACGAGGCCGAGCTGCTTGAACCGCGTCTCAGGTGACAGCAGCCGGTGCGTACCGATCACCACGTCCACGTGGCCGTCGGCGAGCCCGCGCTGCGTCTCCGCCACTTCCGATCCGCTCTGGAACCGGGACATAGGCTTCACGACCACGGGGAACGGCGCGTACCGCTCGGAGAACGTGTTGAAGTGCTGCTGTGCGAGGATCGTCGTCGGCACGAGCACGGCGACCTGCTTGCCGTCCTGCACGGCCTTGAACGCGGCCCGCACGGCGATCTCGGTCTTGCCGTAGCCGACGTCGCCGCAGATCAGCCGGTCCATCGGCACCGGCTGCTCCATGTCGCGCTTGACGTCGTCCACGGCGGAGAGCTGGTCGGGGGTCTCGACGTAGGGGAACGCGTCCTCAAGCTCGCGCTGCCATGGCGTGTCCGGCCCGAACGCGTGCCCGGGCGACGCCATGCGCGCCGAGTACAGCCGGATCAGCTCCGCCGCGATCTCGCGGACCGCCTTGCGCGCCCGGCCCTTGGTCTTGGCCCAGTCAGCGCCGCCGAGCCGGTGCAGCGCCGGCGCCTCGCCGCCGACGTACCTGGTGACCTCGTCGAGCTGGTCGGTCGGCACGTACAGCCGGTCAGGCGGGTGCCCGCGCTTGTTCGGCGCGTACTCGACCACCAGGTAGTCACGGGTGGCCCCACCCGCCTCCCCTGCCCCCCTCACTGTGCGCGAGGTCATCTCGACGAACCGGCCGACGCCGTGCTGCTCGTGCACCACGTAGTCGCCCGGCTTGAGCTGCAGCGGGTCGACCCCGCCGCGTCGCCGCGCGGATGGCATTCGCCGCTCGTCCCGCGAGGACGGCCGGGCGGCGCCGCGGGCGGCGAAGTCCGCCTCGGTGAGTACCGCGAGCCGCACGGCCGGCCAGGTGAACCCCTGGCGCAGCTCGCCGGTGGCGACGTAGGGCACCCCGCCCTCCGGCTCGGCGTCGAGGTCGCCGACGCGCGCGCCGAAACCTTCGCCGCGCAGCACCTCGGCGAGCCGCTTGGCGGGCCCGTGCCCCTCGGTGACGAGCACGACCCGCCAGCCGTCGGTGAGCCACTGGCGAACGTCCGCGAGCATCCGGTCGGTCTCGCCGCGATAGGCGGTCGCGGGCGAGGCGTCAATAGTGATCCCGAACGTAAGCGGCGTACTGTCGCCGGCGTAACCCTCTGCTTCCCCGGGAGGCGACTGGCCGTCCTCGGTCAGCCCGGCCTCGTCGGTGACACCGAACGGCGCGAGGGTCCACCAGGCGATGCCGAGCTCGGTCGCCGCCTCGCGGATCTTCTCGATCGGCTGGAAGGCAGAACCGCCGAGGTCGACCGGCGCCTCTCCGCCGGAGGCGGCGCTCGCCCAGGACGCCTCGAGGAACTCCTGGCTGGTCGCGACCAGCTCGATCGCCCGGGTCCTGATCCGCTCGGGGTCACAGCCGAGCACGACGGCGCCGAGCGGCAGGTGGTCGAGCAGCAGGTCCATCCGGTCGGCGAGGACCGAGGAGAACGCCTCCATGCCCTCGACGGTGATCCCGTCGGCGATCCTGCCGAGGATCTCGGAAACACCCGGGTGCTTGG
>DASXOS010000119.1:0-9925 GCA_036494115.1 Solirubrobacteraceae bacterium
CGACAGCTAACCCCGTAGGCGACCGACTGTGCCCAAACTCATCACCCCGATTTCGCTCGCCGTCGCGGCCACACTCACGCTCGCGGTCTCACTGCTGCTCGCGGCCAGCGACAGCCCCGGCTCGCGCGCGGCCAGCATCAGCAGTCTGAGCTCGCAGCTCAGCCACGAGCGGGCCCGCCAGCAGGGCCTGTCGGGAAGCATCTCCCGGCTCTCGCAGCTGATCGGCTCGCTCGACCGTCAGATCTCGCTCGTTCGCTCACGCGAGGCCGCGGTCCAGGCCGACCTGGCCCGCGACCGCGCAGAGCTGGCGCGGCTGAAGGTGCAGCTCGTTCACGAGCGCCGCGTCGTCGCCGTGCTCAGGGCACGGCTGGCCCGGGCCCGGCTGATCCTGGCCCGGCAGCTCGTCTCCAGCTACGAGGGCAACGCCCCGGACGTCGTGTCGGTGGTGCTCGACGCCAAGGGCTTCTCGGATCTGCTCGACGAGCTCGATTTCCTGAAGCGCGCCGAACAGCAGCAGCAGTCGCTGATCAACGACACCCAGCAGGCCAAGGCCCTCGCCGACGCGGCCGAGCAGGACCTGTCGAAGCTGGAGGCGAGCCAGGTGCGGATCACCGCAGAGGAGGCCGTCCGAGCGCGCGCGCTGGCCGGGATGAACGCGCTCCTCAGCTCCAAGGAGGCGGCGCTGGCCCGAGCCCGGGAGGCCCAGCAGACAGCGCTCACGGCCAGCCGCGCCCGCGGGGCGGCGCTGCAGACGCAGATCTCGCGGCTCCGCGCCCAGCAGGCCGCGGCCGAGCGCGCCGCCGCGGCCGCCACGGTCAGTGCGCCGGCGGGGGGTGGGCCGGCGCTTGGACCGTCGGGCGGCTGGGCGATCCCGTACGCGATCGTGCTGTGCGAGTCGGGCGGGCAGAACCTGCCACCCAACAGCGCGGGCGCCTCCGGCTATTACCAGATCATCCCCAGCACCTGGAAGCTGTTCGGGGGCACGGGGCCGGCGGCATATCTGGCGAGCAAAGCCGAGCAGGATGCGGTTGCGTCGCGCATCTGGAACGGCGGCGCCGGGGCGTCGAACTGGGTCTGCGCGGGGATCGTTGGGATCCACTGACCGCGGCCGCTCGCCGGGATCGCGCAGCGCAACATTGCCGAGAGGATCGGGTTCATCTAGGAGATGAGAAGGCTTCTCCTCCTGCTCACGGGAGTCGCGGCCGGGCTCGTCGCTGGTGCTGTGCTCGTGGCCGGCGCTGCCGCGGCCGCGCCCAGCGTGAGCGTGTTCCCGACGCCGGGCTCGCATTCGTTCCTGCCGCGGACCCAGATCGGATTCCGTGGCATCTCGGCTTCCCACATCGGCAACGTCCAGGTCGTGGGCTCGCGGTCGGGTGCCCACCAGGGTCGGATCGTCGGCGACTCGGACGGCAACGGCGGGAGCTTTTTGCCGAACACGGCGTTCACCCCAGGCGAACGGGTCACCGTAACCACCGGGCTCAACGTCGTCGGGACGAAGAACGGCGCGTGGCAGTTCACGGTGGCCACGCCCGCAGGGCCGATCAAGGGCGTCAATCCCGCGCATGTGCCCGCGGGGCGCAACGGCCTCATGCACTTCCGCTCGCGGCCCGATCTGCAGCCCGCCCAGCTCACGGTGACCCGGGACAGGGCGCCCGCGTCGGCGGGGGACATCTTCATCGCCCCCCAGTACGGACCGTCGCAGGACGGCCCGATGGTGCTCGACTCCACCGGCCACCTGATCTGGTTTCACCCCACTCCCCGCAGCCAGCTCGCCACCGACTTCCGCGTGCAGCAGCTCTACGGCAAGCCGGTGCTGACGTGGTGGCAGGGGAGCATGAGCAACGGGAGCGGCCGTGGCAACGACTACATCTACAACACGGACTATCAGCAGACCGGAGTGGTGCACGCCGCCGACGGGATCCAGGGCGCCGACCTCCACGAGTTCCTGCTTCGGAACAACGGCGTCGCCTGGATCGTGGGCGTCTCGCCGCTCCGCTACCCCGGAACGCTCAAGCCGCTGATGGACTCCACCGTCCAGGAGATCGACATGAAGACGGGGTTGGTGATGTTCGAGTGGCACGCCTACGACCACATCCCGCTGAGCGCGTCGTACTTCAAGACTCCCCACCACCCCGGTCATGTGTGGGACCCGTACCACCTGAACTCGGTCTCGATCGACCGGGACGGCAACCCGATCGTCTCGATGCGCAACACCTGGGGCTCATACAAGATCAGCCTGGCCACCGGGGGCGTGATCTGGACGCTCGGGTCGGGCCAGAGCAGCTTCAAGATGGGCGCCGGCACCCGCACCGCCTTCCAGCACGACCTGGTGGTCCAGCCCGACGGCACGCTGACGATCTTCGACGACGGCGCTGGCCCCCCGCGCGAGGAGCGCCAGTCGCGCGCGGTCCATATTGCGCTCAACACGAGCAACATGACCGCGACGCTGATCAAGCAGTACTTCCACAGCCCGGCCCTCAGCTCCAACTACGAGGGGGGCGTGCAGGCGCTGGACGGCGGCGAGGTGTTCGTCGACTGGGGGCAGAAGCAGTACTTCACGGAGTTCAACAGCGCCGGCCAGACGGACTTCGATGCCCACTGGAACACGTTCACCCCGAGCTACCGGGCCTACCGGTTCCCGTGGAGTGCCCAGCCGCCGACGCAGCCCGCGGCGGTGGTGACTCGCCCTGCCAACGGAATCAGCACGGTGTGGGCGAGCTGGAATGGGGCCAGCACCGTGAGCTCGTGGCGCCTGCTCGGCGGCAACGACCCCAAGCACCTGAGCACGATCGGGACTGTCCCCCGCCACGGGTTCGAGACTCAGGTCCAGGGCCACACCGAACTGCCGTATCTCCAGGCGCAGGCACTCGGCTCGAAGGGCCAGACGCTGGCGAGCACGAAGACCGTCGGCTCGACGGGCACCCGGATGTCGATCTTCGGTCACAGCGCGTTCGTCTCCGCGGGCGGCACCGGAGGGCTGTACGTGGGCTGCTGGGCGCGCTCGAATTGCGATGCCACCGCCACGATCAGCGCCGGGCGCACGGTGATCGCGCGGACCGGCAAGCAGACCGTGCCGACCAACAACGGTGGCCTGATGTTCTTCTCGCTGAGCGGGACCGGTCGCCGGCTGCTCAGCCGCGCCCGCGGCCACGAGCTCGGCGTCAGCGTGTCGGTCCGCAACTCCGACGGGTGGACGGCCAGGAACGACATGGTCCTGATCCCGTACCGGACGAGCGGCGCCGGCCCGCATACCTCGACCGGCTCCTCACGGAGCGTCCAGATCCTGGCCAAGACGGCGTTCGTGAGCTCGAAGGGCGTCGGTGGGATGTTCGTGAGCTGTCACGCCGCCGGCGGCTGCCATGTCAGCTCGACGCTCACCTCCGGCCACACCACGCTCGCCAAGACCGGCAGCGAGTACGTCGGGGGCGGCGACTGCGGACTGGTGTTCTTCACGCTGACGAGCGCCGGGCGGAGCATGGTCGCGCACGATCACGGCAACCAGCTCGGGGCGACCATGGTCTCCAGCAACGGCGGTGACCGGGCCACGGCCCAGATCAACATCGTCCGCTTCGGCTGAGCCGCGGCGGTTCTGCGGGCGGCTACGCGATGGTGCGCCAGTCGGGCGTGTAGTTCGGCCGCCACTGGCGGCTCAGCGCGGTGAGCTTGTCGAAGTGCGCGAGCGCCTCGCCGGAACCGACCGCGACGCAGGTGAGCGGCGACTCGGCGCTGAACACCGGCATCCCTGTCTCCTCGGCGACCAGATCGGCGAAGCCGCGGATCAGGGTGCCCCCGCCGGCGAGCAGGATCCCATCGCGAGCGATATCGCTCGAGAGCTCGGGGGGCGTCTGCTCGAGGGTGTCGCGGATCGCGCGCAGGATCTCCTGGAGCGGGAGCCGGATCGCGTCGCGCACCTCCTCGCTGCGAAGGTGGACCGCCGTCGGCAGGCCGGTGATCAGATGCCGGCCGCGGACCTCGTAGGTCTGCTCGGGATGCAGCGGCGTCGCTGACCCGATCGCGATCTTGATCTGCTCGGCGGTGCGGGAGCCGATCGCCAGCTGATAGACGCTCCGCAGGTAGTGCGTGATCGCCTCGTCCATCTCGTAGCCCCCGACCCGGACCGAGCGGGAGATGACGATTCCACCGAGTGAGATCACCGCCATCTCACTGGTGCCGCCGCCGACGTCGACCACCATCCGGCCCACCGGCTCGTCGATCGAGACGCCGGCCCCGATCGCCGCCGCAATCGGCTCCTCGATCAGGTGCACGCGCCGGGCACCGGCGGCCAGCGAGGCCTCCTCCACGGCGCGCTTCTCGACCTCGGTCACCCCCGAGGGCGCGCACACGATCAGCCGCGGGTGGGCCATCCGGCGGTGGAGCACCTTGCGGATGAAGTACCGGAGCATCTGCTCGGTGACCTCGAAGTCGGCGATGACGCCATGGCGTAGGGGGCGGGTGGCGGAGATCGTGGCCGGGGTGCGGCCGATCATCCGCTCCGCGTCGGAGCCGACGGCGTGGACCTCGCCGGTGCCGACGTCGGAGGCGACGACCGACGGCTCGGACACCACGATCCCGCGCCCACCCACGTAGACGAGCGTGTTCGCGGTCCCCAGGTCGATTGCCATGTCGTGCACGCCGACGGGCGGGGCCAGATGGCGACGAGAGTTGTCGCGGCGGGATCCATCTCTGCGTAGGCGGATGCTCCTAGAGTGCCAAATGGCGGTCCCGGGCGTCGCGGGCTGAGGCGAGTGGCGAGGGGTTACAGTGCCGCGGCGGCGACCCGATCGGCCTCGAGCACGGAACGCAAGAACGGCTCGACCACCCGGCCGACCCCATCCGGATCGTCGGCGAACGGCCAGTGGCCGCTGCCTTCGAGAATCTCGATTTGCGCGCGGGGGAAGGCCTCACGCTGCCGCTCGGCCATCCCGACCGGGATGTACGGGTCATGTGCCCCCCACACCACGAGCGCCGGCCGATCGAGCGGGCGCAGCATGTCGGCGAGCACCCGGCCGCCCGCGCCAGGGTCATCGGTGGCGCGGTACAGGCTGAGGATCGCGCGCGAGGTGCCGGCGTCCATGTCGTCGTACATGCGGTCCACGAACGCCCGCGGCAGGCCCCGCGGATTGCCGTGACGGAGCGCCGTGCGCAGGCCGCTGCGGTTCGTGGTCGCCTGGAACACCTCGCCGAGGCCCGGGGTGCGCCAGATCCGGGCTAGGTAATGCCAGCTGTAACCGACGAGCGCCCCGGTGTTGATGAGCACGGCGCTGGCGAGCTGTTCGGGATTGGCGGCCGCCCAGGCCAGCCCCCACGGACCACCGAAGTCGTGGAGCACGAGGTGCGCCCGCTCGACCCCGAGCTGCTTTAGGGCCGCGCCGAGGAACTGGGCGTAGCCGTTCACCGTGTAGTCGAAATCCTCGGGTTTGTCGGCGCGCCCGAACCCCGGCATGTCGAGCGCCAAGCCGCGGCCGGCGGGCGCGACTCGGGTCAGCAGGTCGTCCCAGTCGCGCCGCGAGCCCGGATTGCCGTGCACGAACACGACCGCCTCCGGGGACTCCGGGTCGCCCACCGAGGAGACCGGTACGGTGATCCCGTTCACGGTGATCCGGCTGTCGTCAATCGCAGCGGGTAGGGTCGTCCCCTCCGCGTACTGGCCGCTCACGTGATCACGGCGCAGCGGTCTGCGCCGCGCCGCCACAACCCGCATCGACCTCGCGACGAGCTGCCGGAACGCCGGATCGGTGGGGCCGATTGCCCGCGAGCCGAACGCGTAGAAGAGGTCCGCGCAGCGCTCGTCCCGCGCCGCGGCCTTGAAGATGACCTGCTCGAGCGGGTTGAGCCGGCGTCCACTGGCGTAGTCGGAAGTCATCAGGAAATGGCCGAGCAGCTGCTTGCGGTGGCGTCTGCGATAGCTCTCGAGGCGGGCGTCGAGCTCGGCGTCGGAGGGCGACCCCGAGCCGAACGCGTCGCCAAGCTCCTGAGCAAGCCAATCGCCGCTCTGGAAGGCCCAACCGCAGCCGACACCCCACAGGGGATCGGCGGCAAGCGCCGCGTCGCCGACGAACGCGTACCCGGGCGCACCGGCCGGACGCAGCTTGTTCGGGAAGTCGAAACCACCGATGAACTTCGAGACCCGCTCGGCAGCGTCGATGTCCGGCGCTCGGGGCAGCCCACGTAAGGTCGCGGTGAGATTGGCCCCAGGGTCGCGCCTGAACCATGTCGCGCGGTCCTTGGTCTGGAAGGTCGCGATCAGCGTGATGTCATCGTCCTGCGGGAAGGCATAAGTCACGTCTGGATCGAGCATCCAGAACAGCGTGCGATCCCCGCTCTCGAGCGGCAGGTTGCGGTAGTAGGCGAAGTAGCCGAAGCGCCGATGCGGCAGCACGCGGGCCGGGACCTGGGCGAGTTTCGCGACGTGGCTGTCGCGCCCGTCGGCACCGACGATCACACGCGCGCGAATCTCCCGCTCCCGGCGGTCCTTGTCCACGATCCGGACCCCGCTGGGACGCCCGTTCGGCTTGATCACATCCTTCACGCTCTGCCCGAGCAGCATCTCGACCCCCGGCGTGCTCGCGGCCAGCTCGCGCAGCATCGGGTCGAGCTTCTCGCGCCGGATGTCATAGCCATACCGGGGAAATGGGTAGTCGTCCCCAACCGGTGGGCGGATCCAGCCGTAGCGCGTCCACAGCTCTAGGCCGTTGCGGACTCCGCCGGCGGCCTCGATCGGCTCGGCCAGGCCAAGCCGCTCGATCGTGGGCGTCGCACTCGCCTGGATGAAGTGCGTGCACATCGTCTTGTAGGCAGCCGGATCCGGCCGGCGCTCGACCACGGCCACGCGGGCCCCCGCGCGCCCCAGGAGCGCCGCCGTGGCGCACCCGGCAATGCTCGCTCCCACCACCACTACGTCGTAGTCGCTCACCACTCCCCTTTCGGTCTGCGCTGAGGATGACCGACGTGCCGACGCGGCGCAAGCCGACTTGACGCCGCGGCTGTTGTCGCTTAGTTTGTGTACGTGTACGCAAACCAAGGAGGTAGAGCCGATGAGTTTCGATGCCCCCACGTTGTATCCGTCGATGCGCTATCGCGACGCTCCGGCCGCGATCGAGTTTCTGAAGACCGCGTTCGGGTTCGGGGAGCGGGTCGTGTACGCCAACGATGACGGCACGATCGCGCACGCCGAACTCACCCTCGGTCCGAGCGTCCTGATGCTCGGGTCCGCGCGCGACGACATGTACGGGGAGCGTGTCGGCGCCGGCTGGCTGTACGTCGCCGTCGATGAGGCCGACGCGCACCACGAGCGGGCGAAGGCAGCCGGTGCCGAGATCGTGAACGAGCTCCACGACACCGACTACGGCTCGCGCGACTACGCGGCGCGTGATCCGGAGGGCAACCTGTGGAACTTCGGGACCTACCGTCCCGCGGCAGACGAGGCGCCGGCCTGAGCCAGGCGCGGCGCGGCGGGCGACCGCCGCGCCTCTCCCAGGTCCAGATCATCGACGCCGCACAGGCGATCGTCGAGCGTGACGGCCCCGACGCGCTCACGATGCGCCGCGTCGCCGACGAGCTCGGCAGCGCACCCATGTCGATCTACCGCCATGTCCGCGACAAGGACGAGCTGCTCGTACTGTTGCTCGACCGGCTCGCCGCGGCCCTCCCCCGCCCGCAGTTCTCGCGCGATCCTCGCGTCCGGACTCAGCAGGCCTGCCGCGCGATCCGCGACGGCCTCGCGGAGCACCCGTGGATCGTCGACGTGCTGGCCGGCGGCGAGTTGATCGCGCCGTCAATCCTGTGGCTGATGGAGGAGATCGTGGCCGGGTTCGTGGCCTGCGGCCTGACCGAGGCCCAGGCGGCGGACGGCTACCGCGCCGTATGGCAGTTCACGGTCGGCGAGTTGATCATCCGCCGCGGGCTCGATCGGGTCGCTGCGGCCGGGCGCCGGCCGTTCGTGATCGATGTCCTGACCGCGGTCGACCCCGAAACACTGCCGACGCTCGCCGCCCTCCGCGACCACTGGATGCCGGCACGGGGGCGCGACAGCTACGACATCGGGATCAGCGCGCTGATCGACGGGCTCCTCGCGGACGCTCGCGGGTTACAGTGAGCACTGAATGCGCTTGCGAGGGCTGTATGTGGTGTCCGTGGTCTGCCTGGCCGGGGCGGCGACGGCGACGGCGACGGCGGTCGCGGGGGTGGCACAGCCCACCGCCGCAGGCGTGACACAGCCCACCGCCACGGCGGGGGCGGCACAGCCCACCGCCGAAAACGCGTTTCACGGAAACGTCACCGCGGCGCGCGGGCGACTCGCGGGTCGCCATGGCCGGGCTGGGATCGGGTTCTTCCCCACCGACAGCAACAGTGCCACGCGCCCGCTCCTCATCACTCTCCGCCCGCGCGCGTGCCGCCAGGCCAAGGGATGCGTGCGCCTGCGCGGCACGCTCAACGGCTCGATCACGCAGGTGCAATCCCTCCCAGACACCGGCTCCGCGTTCACGATCAGCGCACATGGCACGATCCACCCGCTGGGGCGCGTGACCGTGTCCGGCACCGCCCACGGCGTCGGCAACGCCATCTGGGGCTACGAAAGCACGCGGCTGACGCTCACCGGCGGCGGCGGCTCGGTCACGATCTCAGGGACGAGTGGACGGGTGCCAGCGTTCAGCTCGCCGTAGCGGCTTTCAGCCCGTCCCTCATCGGCGCCAGAAGGCGAGTCGCTGCACGGACGCGGTAAGGATGTGGCCCCAGGTGATCTGGCCAGGCTGGCGTTGCGAGATGGCCTCGAACGGGCTGAAGCGCATCTCACCGCCGGTTCCCAGCTTGATCGTTCCATCGTCCTGCCGGGTGCCGTTCACGATGATCCAGCCACGCTCGACACGGATGCTCTCGTCCATCGGCTAAGCGTAGCCACGCTTGGTCTGGCGGGTCCGCGACGCGCTGCGACGGCAACGGCCAACGGCAGCGCGGCGGCTAGAGTCCTCGGCCCCGAATGGAGGAGGCGGCCGTGTCACCGAAGACGCGGATTGGAAACCCGTGGGAGTCGCGATCGGTCGGCGCTCGCCTATCGAGGTTCTTGAGCCGGGAGGCTCGACGACCGGTCCTCCGGCGACGCGGCTATCGGTGGGGCCAGCGCGCTCGGGCGTCCGGCACTGCGGCGCCCGTGTGGCGTCAAGCGAATCGCGCGACGACGTTGGCTGACTATGCCGAACGGCACACCGTGGGGCGCGGGCTGTGGAAGTGGACCCATTACTACGAGGCGTACGAACGGCATCTCGCGAAGTTCGTCGGCGAGGAGGTGACCGTCGTCGAGATCGGCGTGTACAGCGGCGGGAGCCTCGACATGTGGCGCGAATACTTTGGGCCGCGCTGCCGGCTCATCGGCGTCGACATCGCCGAAGAATGCCGGGCGTACCAGGACGATCAGATCTCGATCGAGATCGGAGACCAGGGCGACCCGGAATTCTGGCGAGCCTTCCTGGGGCGCCACCCGACCATCGACGTCGTGATCGATGACGGTGGCCATCACGCCGATCAGCAGGTCCCGACGCTCGAGGCTCTGCTCCCGCGCCTCAGCCCTGGCGGGGTATACGCCTGCGAGGACGTCACCGGAGTCCACAATCCGTTCGAGGACTACATGGCCGGCCTGGCTCGCAACCTGAACCGCTGGGACGCGCCAGACCCGAGGGACTCCCGAACCATCCCCGGTCCGTTCCAGACGATGGTCGCGTCAATTCACCGCTACCCGTACCTCGTCCTGATCGAGCGCTCAGCGGATCCTCCCCGGGAATTCTCCTGCCCCCGCCGCGGGACCGAATGGGTTCCGTTCTGAGGTGCGCGTGCCATCAATTCCCGACACCGGCTCGGCCTTCACGATCACCGCTCACGGTACGGTCCGACCGCTCCGGCAGGTGACCGCCTCCGGCACCGCGCATGGCAT
>DASXOS010000120.1:0-5424 GCA_036494115.1 Solirubrobacteraceae bacterium
GGGTTCAAGGGGATGCAGCTGTGCTCCTCGGCGATGACCGCCGAGGCGATGAACTACTGCAACCCGACGACGATCCACTCGCGCTCGACCGAGTGCCACAACCAGGACAAGGTCTCGATGGGCACGATCGCCGCCCGAGACGCGCGCTCGATCGTTGAGCTCGCGCAGAACATCTGCGCGATCCACCTGATGGCATGCTGCCAGGCGCTCGAGCTCCGGGGCGTCGAGCACTGCAGCCCGCGCACCCAGGAGGCGTTCTTCATGGTCCGCGGGCGGGTGCCGTTCGTCGACCGCGACCGCTATCCCGACGTGGACATCGCGGCGACCGTCGAGCTCATCCAGACCGGGGAGCTTTCTCGCCTCGTGGGCTGATGCGGGGTTAAACTCGCGGCCAGGAGAAGGATGACGGAGCGGCTCAACGCAAGCACGCTGCTCGACCGCAGCCTGGACGCGGGGTTCGCGGACAAGGTCGCCTACCTGACCGCTGGTGGCGAGGTGAGCTACGCGCGACTCGCCGAGCTCACGGCGGCGGCGGCGTCGTACCTCAGCGAACTGGGCGTCGTCCGGGAGCAGCGGGTGCTGATGATCCTCGACGACTCACCGGCGTTCCCGGCGATGTTCCTGGGCGCGATGCGGATCGGGGCCGTGCCGGTCCCCGTCAACCCGCTGGACCGGATCGACAACTACGCCTATTACCTCGCCGACAGCTATGCCCGGGTGCTGGTGGTGGAGGCGTCGCTGCTCGGCGCGCTCGCGCCCGCGCTCGACGCCGCGCCCGACCTGCACGTGCTCGTCGTAGGCGGCGACAGCGACCGAGGCAGGGCCTACGACAGCTTCGACACCGTGGTCGCTGCCCGCAGCGGCGAACTGGCGGCGCCGCTCGACACGCACCAGGACGACATGGCGTTCTGGCTTTACAGCTCCGGGTCGACGGGGCGACCGAAGGGCGTCGTCCACACGCACCGCGACATCGGCGTCACGGTCGAGAACTACGCTCGGCCGGTGCTGGGCATCGGGCCGGCCGACCTGTGCTACTCGACGACCAAGCTGTTTCACGCCTACGGCCTCGGCAACGGCCTGACCTTCCCCCTGTCGGTGGGAGCGTCGGCCGTGCTCGTCAAGGGCCGCGCGGCGCCGGCCAAGATCCTCGACACGGTGGCCCGCACGCGCCCGACCCTTTTCTACTCGGTGCCGGCGCTGTACGCCGCGATGGTCAAGGCGCCCGAGGCGGCGCACGCCGACTTCCGCTCGGTGCGGGCATGCGTGTCGGCGGCCGAGGCGCTGCCGGCGGCGGTGCTGGCGCGCTGGCAGGCGATCACCGGCGTTCCGATCCTCGACGGGATCGGCTCGACCGAGATGCTCCACATCTACTGCTCGAACACGCTCGCGGATCTCGCGCCGGGCACGAGTGGGCGCCCGGTGCCGGGCTACGAGCTGCGGCTCGTCGACGAGCGCGGCGCCGAGATAGCGGACGGCGAGGCCGGCGAGCTGCTCGTGCGCGGCGACAGCTGCGCCGCGTACTACTGGCACCAGCGGGCCAAGACCCGGCGCAGCATGCAGGGCGAGTGGTTCCACACCGGCGATCGCTACATCCGCGACCCCGATGGTCACTACGTCTACCAGGGTCGGGCCGACGACATGATCAAGGTCGGCGGACTGTGGGTCTCGCCGGTCGATGTCGAGGCCTGCCTCGTCCGTCATCCGGCGGTCTCGGAGGCCGCGGTGATCGGGACCCGGATCGACGACGTCAGCCGCATCAAGGCGTTCGTGATCGCCGGCGACGAGGCGGACGACGGCCTCGCCGACGAGCTTCGGCACTGGTGCAAGGAGCACCTGCGCCGCTACGAGTACCCCCATGTCGTCGAGTTCGTCGACGATCTGCCCCGCACCGCGACCGGCAAGGTCCAGCGCTTCAAGCTCCGCGAGGCCGAGGAGACCCGCCAAGCCGAAGCGGTTGCGCGTTAGTCAGTCGCCGAGGAGGCGGGCCTTGGCGACATCGAACTCGGCATCCGACAGCGCGCCGGTGGCGCGCAACTCGGAGAGTCGTTCCAGCATCGTGAGGCGGTCGTTCGCGGGTGACTGCGCCTGTGCGGGCGCTGCCGGTGGCGAGTCGACGGGCCGGCCGGTGCTGGGGTCGGCGCCGCCCGCGGCGTGCGGGGTGTTCCACAGCATCACGGCCTGGGCGTCATCCCGTGCGACCCGCACGGTGACGCGCTGGCCGACCGCCAGCGTCGGGGCGACGTTCTGCGGCAGCGGCTGGTCGAAGCTGGCCTGGTACGCGGGCTGATTCTGGGGTTCCACGGTGAGTGACAGGTGGGTCATGATGCCGTTCAGCGCGGGCTGCCATTCGCCGACGGTGGCAGCGGTGATCGTCGCCGGCATCTCGACGCCCGTGGCCATGATGTTCGAGATCCGCGCGCGGTAGGAGAGCAGCTCGGGATTCGCGGCCGCCGCCTGGAGCTTCCGGCCCGCGTCGCGGAGCATCTTCAGGTTCGTGCCCATCGTGGCGGCGATCCCCGGACCCTTGCCGAGTTGCCCGGTCGGGTCGAGCGCGGTGCGCCGGCGCTTTACGTCCTCGCGGATGCGGTCCCACGGGATCTCGACCCCCTTCGGGGTCACCTCCACCGGCAGGTCCTGGCCCTGGAGCACGAGCGTCTTGTACGGGATCTTCCCCTGCCACCGGTAGCCGTAGCGGGGCCTGCCGGGCTCCGCCACCGAGAGCAGCATCTCCCATTTCCCGAGAACCGTGTCGTAGCTGTTGGCCCCGTGGCCGAGGGCCATCACGCGGGCCGACGGCCCGTCGATCGGGGCGCGGGCCATGCGCTGCGGCGCGACGCCGCCGTGGTGGGCGGCGACCTCGGTCCAGGCTGTCTGCACCTCGGCGTGCAGGGCACCGGGATCCGTGAACGTCGCCGCGCCGCTGGCGATGAAGTCGTCGACCGTTGGGACCTCCTTCCACTGGACCGTCGCCTTGCGCAGATCGGGCGAGACGTCGACCGGCAGGTGCATCCCGATCACCGCGTACTTCTCGCGGGTCGCGTGCCGCTGCGACTGGTCGAAGAACGGTGGATGTCCTGGCACGCGGACGATCAGCCACGTCTCGGCCGTGAACCACCTCCACATGCCGGTATGACCACGATTCCCCTCGCTGTCTCGTCCGGTCGCGTCGGGCCCGGCCGCCGACCGGACTACCAGCGCGTCACCCCGGAGGCCGTTGCGAATCTTCGGCTGGATTCCCAAGGGGTTGAACGGCATCGCTCCACGCTCCCACCGGGGCCGGGCGCTGTCAATCTCGTCTGGGTCTCAAGCTGGTATCTCGCCCCAGGCGGGCCGCTCAGAAGAGGCGAGGCCGAGGAGGCCCGGGTGCCCACACCGGCGAAGCTCTACTCCGCGAGCTTGCGCCAGAAACGGATGTACTCCCGCTCGTGGCCGATTCCGGCCTCGAGCGCCAGCCGCATGCCCTCGGACATCTCGAGCTTGCGGTACTCGAGGTACCTGCTCAGCTGAGCCTCGTGAAACCTGAGCTGCGCCTGCGCCAGCCGTGTGGGGTCAGCGCCCAGGGCGAGCTTGAGTGCGCCCGGGTCGCGGACCTCCCCGCGCTCCGCGACGGGCGCCTCGCGCCAGAGATCGAGCGCGCGCCGGCCGGCCTCGGTGAGCCGGTAGAGCTTGCGGCGGCGGCCCCCCGGCTCCTGCTGCTCGTCCAGGAGCCCCTCCCGCGCGAGACGGGCGCACTCGCCGTAGAGCTGGGTGTGGGCCACCGTCCAGAAGTTCGCGGTACTCATCTCGGCGGTTTGCTTGAGCTCGTACGGGGTCACCGGCTCGCACATCTCGACCAGGCCGAGCACCACGTAGCTGGTGGTGCTCAGCCGGACGCTTGACATGCCCGGAAGTGTACCGTACAGTCCGAATGGTTCAGATTGAACGATTCAGGAGGCACTATGTCTGCCGTAGCGACGACCCCCACGTATGCGAAGGGCTTCGAGAGTCTCGAGGAGGAGATCGTCGTCGATGCTCTCCCGGTGAGCGGCGAGCTGCCGGCCTGGCTGCGCGGCTCGCTGCTGCGCACGGGCCCGGCCAAGTTCGAGGCTGGCGCGCGCCGGTTCAACCACTGGTTCGACGGGCTGGCGATGCTGCACCGGTTCACGTTCGGCGATGGCCGGGTCTCCTACGGGAACCGGTTCCTGGAGGGACGCACCGAGCGCGCCGTTCGCCAAGAGGGCCGGATCGCGTACCCCGAGTTCGCCTCGGACCCGTGCCGGTCCCTGTTCCAGCGCGTGCAGACCCTGTTCAAGGGCGGCCCCGAGTTCGGCGACTCGGCCAACATCAACGTGGTCAAGCTCGGCGAGCATTTCCTGTCGATGACCGAGGCGCCGATCTCGGTCGAGTTCGACCCACGCACGCTGCACTCGGCCGGGGTGCCCTACATGCCGCCCGGCAACCTGACCACGGCGCATCCCCACTCCGATCGCTCCGACGGCGCGATGCTGAACTTCGCAGTCAAGCTCGGGCCGCGCAACGAGTACCGCTTATATCGCGTGCCGGCGGAGACGATGAAGCCCGAGGTCGTCGCCAGGATCCCGGTCAAGGAGCCCGCCTACGTCCACTCGTTCGGATTGACCGAGCACTGGTACGTGCTTGCGGAGTTCCCGTGGACGGTGAACCCGGTCCGGCTGGCGCTGTCGGGCCGGCCGTACGCCGAGAACTACCGCTGGAAGCCCGGGCAGGGCACGCGCTTCATCCTTGTCAATCGCGCCACCGGCGAGGTGCGAAAGGCGCTCCGGACCGACGCATTCTTTGGCTTTCACCACGTGAACGCCTACGAGGAAGGCGCTGAGTTGATCGTCGATGCCAGCGTCTACCCCGACGCGTCGGTCGTCGAGGATCTGTACCTGGATCGGCTGCGCACGCGCGCGCCGGACAATCCTGCCGAGCTGCGTCGCTTCCATCTGCGACCGGATGCAGGCACGGTGAGCCACGAGCGCCTGATCGACGCCTCGCTCGAGCTCGCGCAGATCAACTACGCCCGCTACAACGAGCACCCCTACCGCTACGCGTGGGGGGTCGGTGCGCAGCGGCGAAGCTGGATCGACCGGATCGTCCGCGCCGACGTCGTCGAGCGGAGCGCGAGCGAGTGGCACGAGCTCGATTGCTGGCCGGGCGAGCCGGTGTTCGTGGCCCGTCCGGACGGCACCGACGAGGACGACGGCGTGCTCCTCTCGGTCGTGCTCGACGGCCGCCGCGACTCCTCGTTCCTGCTGGTGCTCGACGCCACGGATCTGAGCGAGGTGGCGCGGGCCGAGGTTCCCCATCACATTCCGTTCTCGTTCCACGGACGGTTCGCCGCCAGCATCAGCGCCGAGAAGGTCGATACGGTCATGTGAATGCATGGACGCGGAGCCGCAGCGGGGGCGCAGCAGCGCGCGG
>DASXOS010000121.1:0-13040 GCA_036494115.1 Solirubrobacteraceae bacterium
CCGGCCAGCCGCGGCACGCGGACCGCAGTGGAGCCATGAGCCGCCGGCGCGATCGTCAGTGCGATAACCGCCGCCACCAGGGCTGGTCGAATTCCCGCCACATAGGGTCGGTTTTTCGCCACGCCCCGGACGCCCGCTAAGAGTCGGCTTCGATGTATATGGGCTCGGGCCGAGGCGCGGGCGGGGGCGCCGCGGCGGTCGCGGGCCGCCGGGCCGCCCACCACGCGAGCACGCGCCGCGCCACCAGGACGACCACGATCGTGTAGACCCACCCGAGGAGGATGTCGGAGACGTAGTGCTCGGCGGTGAACACGAGCGAGAACGCCATCATCAGCGGGTACAGGGCCACCAGCGGCCGCAGCCACTTCCGGCGACGAGGCCACAGGGCGATTGCGATCAGCAGCGAGAAGGCGGCGTGGAGCGAGGGCACGGCCGCGACGTTGTTGGCGTAGGCGTAGCCGCCCTCGACGACGGACCCCGCCGAGTGCAGGCCGAGGTAGTGCCAGATCAACGGGATGATCCGGGTCGTCGGCGAGATGAAGCCCGCCTGGGAGGCCATCCACGGTGGCGCGGCGGGATACAGCGCGTAGGTGGCGAGGCCGGCGAACGACAGGAACGCGACGAGGACGATGAACACGCGGAAGCGCTGGCGGTCGAGCTTCCACAGCACCGCAGCCACGAGCGGAGTGGCGAAGAAGTGGGTGAGGTAGGTGCCCCAGAAGATCACGTCCCACCACACCACGTGGCCGCTCCACAACCAATGCTGCAGGGACACCGTGGGCACCCCTCCGAACAGCCACTTGTCGACGTCGATCTGCGGCAGATAGTGGACGCCGAACAGGTGGGAGGCGCTGCCGCGCAGCGAGTCGTAGGCGATCAGCAGCCCGATGAACGGGAGCCACTCGAGCACGACGCCGCGGGCCCAGCCGCGCACGTCGGACAGCGAGAAGCAGAGCAGGCCGAGCAGCACCCAGATCGCGAGCAGGTCGCGCTGGTAGGGAACGCCGAGCAGGACGAACACCGCCAGCGACGCCAGCCCGTAGGCGGCCGGGATGAGGACCGTGCGGCGCCGCGCGCGGGTGAGCACGTCAGCGAGCGCTGACGACCATGCCGGCCCCGACGGTGTCGTTGGTGCCCTCATCGATGACGATGAAGCTACCCGTCGTCCGGTTCCGGGAATAGGGGTCGACCATTAGCGGCGAGCTAAGCCGCAGGTGCACGCGGCCGATCTCGTTGAGGCCGAGTTCGCTCGCCGGCTCGTGCTCGAGCGTGTTGACGTCGAAGCGGAACTCGAGCTGGTCGACGATCGCCTTGACGGTGCGCGTGGTGTGCTTGATCAGATACCGGCCGCCGGGGCGCAGCGGCTGGTCGCTCATCCAGCAGATCCGGGATTCGAGCTCACGGCAGGCGACGGGCTGATCCTCGGTCTCGACGATCATGTCGCCGCGGGAGACGTCGATCTCGTTCTCGAAGCGGAGCGCGACCGACATCGTCGGAAACGCGGCCTCAACCTCGCCCTCGAACGTGTCGATCGCCTTGACCCTGGTGCGCTGGCCGCCGGGCATCGAGACGACCTCGCATCCCGGTCGCAGCACGCCGCCGGCGACCTGCCCGGCGTAGCTGCGGTAATCGTGGTGCTCGTCGCTCATCGGGCGGATCACCCACTGGACCGGGAAGCGGACCTCCGACAGGTTGCGATCGGGCGCGATCACCACGTGCTCCAGGTGGTAGAGCAGCGGCGCCGAGGCGTACCACTGCATGTTCGTCGAGCGGTCGACGACGTTGTCGCCGTGGAGCGCTGAGATCGGGATGAAGGTGATGTCCGGGAGCTCGAGCCGGGCCGCCCAGTCGGTCATCTCGTAGACGATGTCGTAGAAGACGCTCTCGTCGTACTTGACCAGGTCCATCTTGTTCACGCACACCACCACGTGCGGGATGCGCAGCAGCGAGGCGATGTAGGCGTGGCGGCGGGTCTGCTCGCTCACACCCTTGCGGGCGTCGACGAGCACGATCGAGAGGTCGGCGGTCGAGGCGCCGGTGACCATGTTGCGGGTGTACTGCTCGTGGCCCGGGGTGTCGGCGATGATGAACTTTCGCCGCGGGGTCGAGAAGTAGCGGTACGCGACGTCGATCGTGATCCCCTGCTCGCGCTCGGCGCGCAGGCCGTCGGTGAGCAGGGCCAGGTTCAGGTACCCATCGCCGCGGCGGTCCGAGGTCTGCTGGACGTGCTCGAGCTGGTCCTCGAAGATCGCCTTGGAGTCGTGGAGCAGCCGCCCGATCAGGGTCGACTTGCCGTCGTCGACCGAGCCCGCCGTGGCGAGCCGGAGCAGCTCGCTCCGGCGCGCGAACGTCATGTGGCCGTTGGTTGCCGGAGCGACGGCCATCAGAAATAGCCCTCCCGCTTGCGGTCCTCCATCGCGGCCTCGGTGACGCGGTCATCGGCGCGGGTCTCGCCGCGCTCGGTGATCCGGGTGGCGGCGATCTCGGCGACGACCGTCTCGAGCGTGGTCGCGGTGGAGCGCACCGCGCCGGTGCAGGTCATGTCGCCGACGGTGCGGTAGCGCACCGAGGCCTCGAACGGCTCCTCGCCGTCCATCAGCTCGACGAACGGGCTGACCGCGTAGAGCATCCCGTCCCGGGCGAAGACCTCGCGGTTGTGCGAGTAGTAGATGTGCGGAACCTCGAGCTTCTCCTGAGAGATGTACTGCCAGACGTCGAGCTCGGTCCAGTTCGAGATCGGGAACACGCGCACGTGCTCGCCCTTGCGGATCCGACCGTTGAACAGCGCCCACAGCTCGGGCCGCTGGCGCTTGGGATCCCACTGGCCGAAGTCATCGCGGAACGAGAACACACGCTCCTTGGCCCGGGCCCGCTCCTCGTCGCGGCGGGCGCCGCCAAACGCGGCATCGAAGCCGTACTCGGCGATCGCATCGAGCAGAGTCGTCGTCTGGAGCCGGTTGCGCGATGCGCGCGGGCCGGTCTCCTCGGCGACGCGGCCCTGGTCGATCGACTCCTGGACGCTGGCCACGATCAACTTCTCGCCCAACGTCGAGAGGAGCCGGTCGCGGAACTCGATCACCTCGGGGAAGTTGTGGCCGGTGTCGACGTGCATCACCGGGAACGGGAACCGTCCCGGTCGGAACGCCTTTTCGGCGAGGCGCAGGAGCACGATCGAGTCCTTGCCGCCACTGAACAGGAGTACCGGCCGCTCGAGTTCGGCGGCCACCTCCCGGAAGATGTGGATCGACTCGGCCTCGAGCGCCTCGAGGTGCGAAAGCTCGTACTGGAACGGGTTCATTCGATCAAGCGACGACCGACTACGTGTGGATCCCGCACTCGGTCTTGTCCTGGCCGGCCCAGCGGCCCTCTCTGCCCTGACCCGGAAGGGTGCACGGCTGGCATCCGATCGAGGCATAACCCTGATCGTGGAGCGGATGGTAGGGCAAATCGTGCTGGAAGATGTAGCGCCAAACGTCTTTCTCGGTCCAGTCCGCGAGCGGGTTGACCTTCCAGATTCCACGCCGCTCATCGCGCTCGAACCGGTCGGTGCCGGACCGCGTGTTCGCCTGCTCGCGCCGGATCCCGGTGATCCACGCGTCGACGTCGCTCAGCGCGCGCTCCAGGGCGTCCACCTTGGCGGCGCTGCAGCAGTTCTGCGCCGTCCACGGCGTCACCGGGTTCGAGGCGTCGAACACCTCGACCTGCAACCCGAAGCGATCCTCGAACCGCTTCCATGTCTCGAGCGTCTCCGGAAACAGGACGCCGGTGTCGATCGTGAACACGCGCACATCGGGCTGGATCTGGCTCAGCATGTGCACGAGGACCGACTCTTCCTTCTGGAACGAGCAGGCCATCGTCAGCCGCGGGTGGAAGCGCTCGACCGTGTAGTCGAGCACTTCCTGGGGACTGGCGTGAGCGAGCAGATCGGTAGTCGTTGTCGCCATCGAATCAGTCATAGCCTAGACGGCGCATTCGCCCTCGCCGCGAATGACCTCGAACGGCGCGTTCTTGGTCCAGTCGATGAAGTAGTTCATGTTCTCAAGGGTGAATTCGACCGGCAGCGTCAGATCCTTCACGCGGGCCTCGAACTCTCCGGTGCCGACGCGGTCGGCGAACGCGATGAACTCCTCACCGTCCTGGCGATCTGACTCGTAGAAACGGACCCAGCGCTCGACGGCCTCGGGCACCCGCTTGGCCGGGAGACGCGCCTTGAGCCGCTGACCGTAGCGAACCTCGCCCCCCTCGTAGGCACCGCCGATGTGCGGGATGTACGCGGGAATGGTGTGCTCGCCGACCTTGATCGAGGCACCGTAGAACCCGATGTGGGCGATGTGGTGCTGGCCGCACCCGTTGGGGCAGCCGCTCATCTTGACGTGGATCCGGCGGGTCAGCTCGTCGTCCACCTTCATCTGCACGAGCCGATCCTGGACCGCCTGGTTGAGGCCCATCGAGCTGGTGATCCCGAGCTTGCACGAGTCGGTGCCGGGGCAGCTGACGACGTCGGTGATCTCGTCCGCGCCCGCGTCGCCGAGCTCGAGCTCTCCGAGCCGCCTCCACACCTCATAGACGGCCTCGTTGCGCACCCAGCGGAGAACCAGGTTCTGATGCACGGTAGTGCGGGCGGAGCCGCCGGTGTACTCGCGCATGATCTGGCCGAGGCCGCGCAGCTGGTCGGGGGTCAGGTCGCCGCGACGCACCTTGACCTCGACCGTGGAGAAGCCGGGCTGGCGCTGGCGCTGGACGTTCGTCTCCAGGAACAGCCGGAACTCGCGCAGATCGCCGTTGGCGGACGCATACACCTCACGCCGCTCCGGCGCGTCCGCCTCCTCGTCGTGCTCGTACATGATCCCGTCGAGCGAGAAGTCGCGCTCGGCGACCCAGTCGCCCTGGAGCTCTTCCTCGACCTGCTCACGGAAGGCGTCGATCCCGATCTTGTCGATCAGCACCTTGATCCGGGCCCGGGCGCGATTGACGCGGAGGAAATCCTGGCGATCGAAGATCCGCATGCACGCCTCGGTGACCTTGAGGTAGTTACCGTTGTCGAGCTCGACGAACTCGTACAGGGTGGGCGCCAGCCGGGGCATGATCGACGTACCACCACCGACGCGCACCTCCACGCCCCGGACACCGTCGCGGACCTTCGGGACGAACGCCATGTCGTGGATCCGGGTGATCGCGTTGTCGTCATCGGTCGCGGTGAACGCGGTCTTGACCTTGCGGGGCATCGCCTGCGTCGTGGGATGGCGCACGAAGTAGCGGACGTAGGCGCCGGCGTAGGGAGTGATGTCGAACAGCTCGCCCTCGAGCGTGCCGGCCCGCGGGTCACCGGTCACATTGCGCATCGTGTTGCCGCACCCCTCGCGGCTGGAGAGGCCGGCGTCGCCGAGCTCGCGGATCAACTTCGCGGCGTCGGGGAGCGGCACGTGGTGCATCTGAATGTTCTGCCGGGTGGTGATGTGCCCCTTGCGCAGCGGCACGTAGCGCTCGATCCCGTCGGCGAACGCGTCGAGCTGGTCCGGGGTGACGCCGCCCATCGGTAGCTTCACGCGCACCATCTGGACGTCGGGCTGGCGCTGGCCGTAGACGCCCTGCTTGAGCCGGAACTTGATGAACTCGTCGCCTTCGACCTCGCCCTTCAGGAAGCGGGTGGACTCGGTGTCGAAGTCGTCGAACTCCCGCTCGAGGATCGGAATGACGTGGCCGGGCACGTTCTCGAGCACCTCGGGGTTCTCGAGCGATCCGGCGCGGGAACTGCGATTGGTGGTTTCGAGAGAGGCGGACTCCATGAGGGATCCTTTGGGTCGCTGGCGGATCAATGAATGTACCAAAACACCATCGGGATATAGGTATTTTGATCCCGGTGTGCGCTCGGAATTCAGCGTATGAGCAGGGATTTCGTCGGAACTCAGCGGGGCGCGACGGCGGCGGTCAACCGTGTCGGCAGGCCCTTGGAGTCCTTGACCGTGACGCCAAACGGCAGCTTGCCGGCGTGCCCGCTCCGAATCCGATGGGCCAGCGCGGCGCTCTCCCGCAGCGCCGGCCCGCTCACCACGAGGCTCACCGTGCTGAGCGGTCGCGAAACGGTGAACGTCAACCCGCCACGGTGGACCGACGCCGAGAAACGCGTGCCGGCCGGGCCGTGAAGCCCGATTCCGGCGCGGCCACGCACGAGCGAGAGCCCATTCGGCAGCGAGATCGAGATCGTCCGGATCACTGACGTCCGGCTGGGCGATGACAGGCTGATGGCCACGAGCGGAGCCCGCCGGGCCGCGCCGGTCAGGCTGGCCCGCCGGATGCGCAGTGCGTGGCCGACGATCCAGGAGATCGTCCCCCGCGCCGTCGCCCCCGTGGGATCCGTGGCGCTGAGTGTGACCTCGAAGCGCCCCGCCTTGCGCGGTGTCCCGGCGATCTTCCCCGTCAGACGATTGATCGACAGCCCGGCGGGAAGACCACGGGCTCCGTAGCTCGGCGCAAGGCCGTTGTCGACGCGGGCGGTCAGCGTCAGCGAGACGCGCTGGCCGACCATCCCGCGCTGATTGGGAAACGCCCCGAGGGTGACGGTCGCGGCGCGCACGGTCCACACGAACGAGGTGCTGCCGGTGGCGCCGGCGGCATCACGCGCGGAGACGGTCACCGTCGAGGTGCCCGAACGGGTGGGCGTGCCCGAGATCACGCCCGTGCTGGCGTCGAGGGTGAGCCCGGCCGGTAACCCCGACGCGCTCAGCGTGACGGCCGCGCCGGTCGAGCTCGAGGCGCTCACCCCGACGCTGGCCCGCTGCCCGGCGAGGGTCGACTGGTCACCGGGGCCCGAGACCACGTCGCGGTAGCAGAGCCATCCCGGGAGCGCCGCGCCATTGGCTGTGCCCAGTCCAGTGGCCATGTCGAAGCCGGCTCGCGCGGTGAACCCCCCGGCGCCGGT
Source organism: Solirubrobacteraceae bacterium (assembly GCA_036494115.1). Classification (GTDB taxonomy): domain Bacteria; phylum Actinomycetota; class Thermoleophilia; order Solirubrobacterales; family Solirubrobacteraceae; genus Palsa-465. Next base: position 6,920 of record DASXOS010000121.1, read on the forward strand.
GAAGTCGTTGCCGCCGGAGGTGACGTCGTTGAAGTTCGCCGCGAACGCCAGCCCCGCCGCGCGATAGAGCCCTGGATTGGCGAAGCCCACCGGAGGCCCTGTGCATCCCGCCGACCCGTTGACGAGCGCCAGGAACGCCGCCCACAACGGGGCCGACGCGCTGGTGCCGGCGATCGCCTTCCAGCCCTGGAAGTAGACCGCGTAGCCGGTGGTCGGGTCGGCGTCCGCCGAGACGTCGGGGATCTCCCGGCAATCGGTGTTGGCACCGCACGGGGAAGCGGACGAATCCGGGCCGATCACACCAAGGGCGCTCGAGGCGCCCGACTGGTAATCGGGCATCGGCCAGAACTCCGAGATGCCGCCACCGGTGGCGCCGTGGCTGTTGTTCCACACGGTCTCGCTCGGCGGCGGCCCGAGCGCGGCGAGGTGCGTGCCGCCGACGGCGGTCACGAACGGCTGTGCCGCGGGATCGTTGACCGCCGGCCCGCCAACGGGGTTGCCGTCCTGGTCGGTACAGGCCTCCGCCCCGTTGTCGCCGGTGGCGGCGAGGAGCGACTGGCCCTGGGTGGCCGCCTCCTCGAACAGGGTGTTCTCGGCAAGGGCGTCGCCCGCCCCGGTGTCGGTCTCGCACAGCCCCCACGAGGTCGAGACGACGTGGGCGACGTCATCGCCGATGATCTGGGCGAACGTGTCGTAGGGTCCCGTCCCGGAGTTCGGGCCGGTGTAGACGAGGACGGTCGCGCGCGGCGCAAGCCCGATCACGTCCTCGATGTCCAGCTCAGCCTCGCCGCTCGGAGCGGCGGTGGCGCCGCCGTCAACGGGCACGCCCGTCACGGTCGTGCTCGTGCCGTAGCAGGACTGGTACGCCGTGATGTCGGACGTGGCGTAGTTCTCGAGCTCGTAGAGGGCGACGGTCTGACCCGCACCCAGATCGCCCTGCCCGTAGAGGCTCGAGAAGCGATACGCCGAGGCGAGCTGATCGGCGGTGTTGACACCGAGGTTGCTCGCCGACGGGCAGGGCTGGGGCCCTCCGGTGGCGACACTCGGACGCTCCGCGTCCAGGGGCTGCGGTTGAGCGGTCGTGTTCAACCCAACGATCGCCTGCGTCAGCCGCGCGGCCCTGGCGTCGAGAGCCGGAGCGCCGGTATTGGCGTACGCCGTGCGCCCGCCGCGGAGCCGGTAGCGCTCGAACCCGATCCCGAAGGCACGCCGGGCCTGTCCCGCACTCGCTGCCACCCGGATGACAAGGCCGTTGGCGGACACGGGGCCCGGCGCGAGGCCATGTGCGCGCAACGATGTCCGGACCTCGTCGACCTGCTGCGGCGTGGCCGCGAAGCGCTGCGCGAACTGAGCGACGGTCAGATACTCGCGATACAGCGGTGAGCCGGGACTCGAGACCTCGCGCGCGTAGGCGGCGAGCGCCGCCGGATCGCGCGGGGCGAGGGCAACCTCGAGGTGTAGACGGGTCTGGTCTGGAAGCGCCCCGGCGGCACGCGCCCCGGCGGGAAGCGAGGGAGCGCGGCCGAGGCGAACGGCCCGGGCAGAGGCAGGCGCGGCGGTGATGGTGGCGGCGGCGGCGAGCGCACACAGCACCAGCAGGCGGACGGGGCGGGATCTCATGGCTGCAGAGCGGGTCACCCCCATAACCCAGGCCACGGCCCGGGGTAGCGCCGGCCCGCCGTCAGTCCCAGGGCAGCGGCTGGAGCGGGAACCGGCTCACGCCCTCGTGCAGGGCGGCGCGCTGCCACGGATCGGGACGGGGGTCGGCCGGCGCGAGGGGCGGGGTCGTCTCCCGCATGAAGCGCTCGAGCGCGGCGACCACGGCGGCAGCCTCCTGGGGAGAGGCGTCGGGCGCGACGATCCGGAGCTTCGGGCGGCGGTTCATCGGTCCGGCGAGGGTATCGTGCTGCGGCCGTGCCGGAGATTCCCGTCCTCAGCCACGACGCCGTGCTCCAGGCGGTGTCCCCCCAGGCCGCGATCGACGCGGTTCGCGAGGCGCTCGAGCGCTTCCACGCCGGCGAGTGGACGATGCCGCCCAAGGTGTACCTCCAGAGCCCGCCGTTCGGGGACTTCCGGGCGATGCCGGCACTCGGCGACGGACTCGCGCTGCTGAAGTGGGTCACCTCGTTCCCAGGCAACCCGGATCGGGGGCTGCCGACCGTGACCGGGGTCGTCTGCCTGTCCGACGCCACCACCGGCGAGCCACTGATGCTCCTCGATGCCCGCTCCGTCACCGCCCTGCGAACCGGGGCGGTCGCAGCGGTCGCCACCCAGGGATTGGCCCACCAGGCGCCGCGCACGGTGGGGATCATCGGCTGCGGGCTGCACGGCGCGTGGGCCGCCCGCTGCCTCGCCGCGGCCGGATACGGGCCGGGCGTGTGCTACGACGCCCGCGACGAGGCCGCCCAGGCGCTCGCCGGCGAGCTCGACTGGGACACCGGCTCGCGTGAGTCGGCGCTGCGCTGCCCGGTCGTGTGCTGCGTCACGCCGGGCTCGGAGATCGTGGTCGACGTCGGTGATCTGCGGCCGGGGCTGCATCTCAACATGCTCGGGGCGGACGGGCCCGGGAAGGCCGAGGCGTCGATCGAGGCCGTCGCCGCCTGCTCTCTCTTCTGCGATGAGTGGAAGCAGGCCTCGCACGGCGGTGAGCTCACCGGCGCGGTTCAGGCTGGAGTCATCGACCGCTCCCGCGTGACCGAGCTCGGAGCGGTCCTCGCCGGCGACGCGCCCGGGCGACCGGGTCCGGACGCGGTGACGCTGTTCGACTCGACAGGCTTGGCGATCCAGGACCTGGCGGTGGCGGCAGCCGCGCTCGAAGCGTGGCGTGCCGGGACGGTCCCGGCACAGACGGTCGAGCTGTAGCGGACCCCTACAGCGGGATGTTGCCGTGCTTGCGCTTGGGACCGACTTCGCGCTTGGTCTGGAGCGTCTCGAGCGCGGTGATGATCTTCGGGCGCGTCTCGTGCGGGATGATCACGTCGTCGATGTAGCCGCGCTCCGCCGCCGCGTACGGGTTGGCGAAGTGCGCCTTGTAGTCGGTGATCAGCTTCTGGCGGCGCGTGTCGGGCGTCGGCGAGGCGGCGATGTCGCGGCGGTAGATGATGTTGACCGCACCCTCGGGGCCCATCACCGCGACCTCCGCGGTCGGCCAGGCGAAGTTGAAGTCGGCGAGCATGTGCTTTGAGGCCATGACGTCGTAGGCGCCGCCGTAGGCCTTGCGGGTGATGATCGTGATCTTCGGCACCGTGGCCTCGGTGTAGGCGTAGAGCAGCTTCGCACCGTGGCGGATGATCCCGCCCCACTCCTGCGCGGTCCCCGGCAGGAAGCCCGGCACGTCGGTGAAGGTGATGAGCGGGATGTTGAACGCGTCGCAGGTGCGCACGAAGCGGGCGCCCTTGGCCGAGGAGTCGATGTCGAGCACGCCGGCCAGCTGCGCCGGCTGGTTGCCGACGATCCCGACCGCGTAGCCGTCCAGGCGGGCGAAGCCGCAGATGATGTTCTTGGCGTAGTGCTCGTGGACTTCGAAGAACTCGCCGTCGTCGACGATCAGCCGAACGACGTCGCGCATGTCGTAGGGCTTGTTGGGGTTGTCGGGCACGACGTGGTCGAGCTCCTCGTCCATGCGCATCGGGTCGTCGGTCGGCTGCACCCGGGGCGGGATCTCGAGGTTGTTCTGCGGCAGGAAGCTCAGCAGGTAGCGGGTGTCCTCCAGGCACTGGTCCTCGTCGTCGGAGGCGAAGTGGGCCACACCCGATTTCGAGTTGTGCGACATCGCGCCGCCCAGGTCCTCGAACCCGACCTCCTCGCCCGTGACCGTCTTGATCACGTCAGGGCCGGTGATGAACATGTGCGAGGTCTCCTTGACCATGAAGATGAAGTCGGTGATCGCCGGGCTGTAGACCGCGCCGCCGGCGCACGGGCCCATGATCAGGCTGATCTGGGGGATCACGCCACTGCACTTGACGTTGCGCACGAACACATCGCCGTAGGCGCCGAGCGAGACGACGCCCTCCTGGATCCGCGCCCCGCCGGAGTCGTTGATCCCGATCACCGGGCAGCCGATCTTGGCTGCCAGGTCCATCACCTTGCACATCTTCTCGCCCATGACCTCGCCGAGCGAGCCGCCGAACACGGTGAAGTCCTGGCTGAACACGCACACCCGCCGGCCGTCGATCGTGCCGTGGCCGGTGACCACCGCGTCGCCGTAGGGTCGGTTCTTCTCCATGTCGAAGTCGGTCGTGCGGTGGCGCACGAACGTGTCGAGCTCCTGGAACGAACCGGGATCGAGCAGCTTCTCGATCCGCTCGCGCGCGGTCAGCTTGCCGCGCTCGTGCTGCTTGGCGACCGCGGCCTCCGAGCCCGCGTGAATCGCCTCGTGGCGGAGCTCCTCGAGCTGCTCGCGCTTCTCCTCGTAGGTCTCCGGTGCCTTGGCGCGCATGAGGCGGCCGAGTGTATCCGTGCGGCGTTTGGCGAGCGCTCAGGCGCGCGAGAACGGCCGGTGATGCGCCTGCCCGAGGCTCTCGAGGGCCGCGGTGAGCGCGAGCTCGGTGGCGGGTGTCTCGACGTCGGCGGGCGGCTCGGGCTGTTCGGGCTCGGCGCGCACCTCGAGCTCTGCCGGCGGGGCCGTCGGTTCTTCGGGCTCCGACTCGACCGGTGTGGCGAGCTCAATCTCCGGTGGGGCGAGCTCGATCTCCGGTTGCGGCGCGCGGAACACGCGCGCGAGGCGGCCCCACAGGCCCAGCCTGGGCGGCGGGGCAGACGCTGCCGGAGGGAGCGGCTCTGGGTCGGGCTCGGGACGCTCCGCCACCGGCTCAGCGACCGGCTCCTCGATCACCGGGGCCGCGCTGATCGCAGCGGCGGGTTCTGGCGGCTCGACCTCCGCCACCAGTGTCTCGTCGGGCTGATCGTGGCGCGCGGTCATCGTGACCCGCGTGCCCCATCCCGACGGCTCGAGCCGCACCGTGCCGCTGATCTCCTCGCCCTCCCAGGCTACGGCGGTTTCGGGCTCGAGCCTTGTGATCCGGATCTCCCCGAACTGGTCGAGATGGCGGGCCAGAGACGCAGCCTCGCTGCACTCGGCCCACAGCTCGGGCGGTGACTTCACCAGGGTCCGGCTTGCCTCGTGTTCTGTGGTCATGGGATCGGGGTTCGCCCGGTGCCGGGCGAGTCCTCCTGCGGCATTTGTCATTGCGGCCCGCGGCCTGTGGACCTAGACTGCCGGCCTGGGGAATGTCGCTCTGGGGGTACGACCGTCCATGTTGCCTAGCCGTCTGAGGCCTGCCACGCTGCTCGCTGCGGTGGCCGCGCTCGTCGTCGCGGTCCTGTCGGTTGCCGCTGCGCCCGCCGCCGGTGGCGGCCAAACGCCACTGGCCTTCTCGCCGAGCACGGCGCTCGGTGGCGCGGTGCGGGCGACGTGGGGTTTCCGCTTCACGGCGGACGGCCCCCTCGACGCGAGCCACCCGGTCGTGATCAGCGCCCCGAACGCGGCGTTCACCAAGTCGAGCCAGCCCGACGCGACGATCACGAGCATGGTCGACCTCACCACGGGCCAGGACGTCACCAACGGTGCCAATGTGACCACGGCAAACAGCGCCACCGTGGTCCCGAGTCACCCCGTCGCCGCCGGGGACGTGGTCGCCCTCAGCATGATCAGAGTGATCAATCCGAGCGGCGGAACGGCGTTCTCGACGATCTCCGTCTCTGAGGGCGGGGCCACCCTGCACCCTGGCCCGGGCCAGTTCACCGCGGGCGCGCAGCCAGTGAGCCAGGTCGCGTTCAGCCCGAGCACGACCGCGGCCGGCGCCACCGATGTCGCCTGGGGGTACCGGTTCCGCCTCAGCTCGGCCGGACGGCTGCCGCTCGGAAGCAAGATCACGCTGACCGCTCCCACCGGCGGGAAGTTCGGCGCCGCGAACCAGGTCACGCTGATCGACCTCTCGACCTACAGCAACCTGCACGGAGTCAGCGGCGCCACGATCAGCTCCGACGGCGGGACCGCGACCGTCTCGCTCGGGGCGAGCCTCGCCGCCGGCGACCTGATCCAGATCGAGTTCACGGGAACGACCAACCCGGCGACACCCGTCGCCTTCTCGACCGCCGGGGTGAGTACCGACGCCGACCC
>DASXOS010000122.1:0-7931 GCA_036494115.1 Solirubrobacteraceae bacterium
CAGCCTCCCGTGAGTGGCTCTACTACGGACGCGCGACCCGCGATGAGGTCCACACCATGCTGACGCGGTCGCTCGCGGAGCTGATTCGCGCCACGCCGCCTCCAGACGGCACCGGATCTTCAGCCGGGTGACGCGGGCCTAGGCGTGCCTGAAGCGGTGCGAGCCGACATTTCGGGTAGAGGGGCCGCATGGCCGATTGCATCTGGTTCATCACGGGCGCGTCCCGCGGCTTCGGTCGTTCGTTCACGCAGGCCGCGCTCGCGGCCGGCGACCGGGTTGCCGCCACCGCGCGCGACCCCGGTTCACTCGACGACCTCGTCAGCGAGCACGGCGATGCTGTGCTTCCCATCGAGCTCGACGTCACCGACCATGACGCCGCGTTCGCCGCGGTACGGCGCGCCCACGAGCACTTCGGGCGCCTCGACGTCGTCGTCAACAACGCCGGCTACGGCGTGTCGGGCGCGATCGAGGAGCTCACGGAGGAGCAGGCCCGCCGCCAGATCGAGGTCAACCTGTTCGGGGCGCTCTGGGTCACACAGGCCGCGGTGCCGATCCTGCGCGAGCAGGGCTCGGGGTGGATCGTGCAGGTGTCGTCGATCGGCGGGCTCGCCGCGTTCCCGCTCACCGGCATCTACCACGCGAGCAAGTGGGGCCTCGAAGGGTTCTCCGAATCGCTGCGCCAGGAGGTCGAGCCGTTCGGGGTCAAGGTGCTGATGGTCGAGCCGAGCGGCTTTCGCACCGACTGGGCAGGGTCGTCCATGGACCGGTCTGAGCCGATCGACGCCTACGAGACAGTCGACGCGATCGCCCAGCGGCGCACCGCCCAGCAAGAGGAGAACAACGGCTCTCAGCCGGGGAACCCCGAGCTGGCGGCGAAGGCGCTGCTCGACACGCTCGACCGCGATGACCCGCCGTTCCGCCTGCTGCTCGGCAACGTCGCCTACGACGCCGCGGTCGATCGCTATGAGTCGCGCCTGAAGGAGTTCCGCGCGGGCGAGCAGGTCGCCCGCGGCGCCGACGACCGCTAAGCGAACCCGCCGCCGCCCTCACGCAGCATGCCCGGGGCGAGCGCCGGTGCCGGCGCCCCGCTGCATCCTCATGGCATGCTGTAGCCGATGGCGCACGAAGGCCAAGAGCTGGTTGGGCATAACGGATTTCGCCTGAAGCTGATCCAGATCACCGACGACCTGCTGGTGATGGAGGGCTCTTACAGCGGCGAGGGCAAGCTGCCGCCCGAGCACTTCCACCCCAAGCAGGACGAGCACTTCGAGGTCCGCGAGGGCGCGGTGCGCGCGGTGATCGACGGTCACGAGCGCCGGTACGTCGCGGGTGACGCATTCGACGTTCCCGCCGGCACCCCGCATCAGATGGCCGGCGACGGCGCGGCCCGCCTCCATTGGGAGGTGCGGCCGGCGTTGAAGATGGCCGAGTTCTTCGAGCGCGCATACAGCGACGATCCCGGAGCCGACTTCCTCGAGGCATTCGCCGACGAGTTCCGGTTGACCGGTCGCACCGGCGCCTGACGGCGCGGAAGGGCGCGGATGCGAGCGCGTTCGGCAGGCACGTACCTCCTGGGGATTGAGGCCGGGGCCGCACTTCTGCTCGCGAGCGTGGCCCTGCGGGTGCGGCGACGGCGCAACGCCGAGCGGCTGCTCGGCACCATCACTGCGGACCCGGCCGCGCCGCCAACGCCGGAGGACGCGGAGGCGCGCCGCGTCGGCCGTGCCGTCGCGCGGGTGGCGCGCGTGCTGCCCCACGAGCCCAGCTGCCTGCGCCAGGCGATCGCCACGCGGTGGATGCTCCGCCGCCGCGGGATCGCCTGTGAGGCCCACCTGGGGATTGTCAGCACCGATCCGTTCGAAGCCCACGCCTGGGTCACCGTCGGCGGGGTGGTCGTGCTGGGCGGTCCCGTCGTTGGGGCCACCGAGCTGGCCGTCCTGCGCTGATCCCGATAGGGGGCCATGGATCAGGCGAGAGCGCGATTCGACGCGCTGCCAGGGAGCAGTCGCTGGAGTCGGCGGCCCGCCAGCCCGAGAACATCGATCCGCGCGCCAAGAGCTCGGGGCACAAGAAGAAGACCGCCGACAAGTGGAACCAGTGACGCCGTAGCGCGCGCACCAGCGGCGCGCGGATAGATTGAGGCTCCCCGTCGCCGACCAGAAAGGTCTCAGCCCATGCCCGACCGTGCCGCAATCGTCACCGGAGCCTCGCGAGGAATCGGCTATGCCCTCGCCGAGGCGCTCGGCGAGGAGGGCTACGGCCTGACCATCTCGGCCCGCAAGCCGGACCCGCTCGAGCGCACGGCCGAGGAGCTGCGCGGCAAGGGCTTCGACGTCGAGGCCGTCGCGGCCAACATGAACGACGAGGAGGCGATCCAGCAGGTGGTGGCCCGCCACCGCGAGCGGTTCGGCCGACTCGACGTGCTCGTCAACAATGCCGGCGTCGGCATCGGCGCCGCGGCCGGCGAGCACCAGACCAAGTTCCTTGACATGCAGCTCGACGTCAACGTGCGCGCGATCATCATCTTCTACCGCGAGTGCCTGGAGATGCTGCGCGCGGCGGGCGCGGAGCACAAGAACGCGCTCGTGGTCAACCTGGCCTCGATCGCCGGCAAGTCGCCTCAGCCGTGGCTGTCGGTGTACTCGGCGACGAAGGCCGCGGTGCTCGGCTACACGGTGTCGATGAACAAGGAGCTCGCGAGCGAGGGCATCAAGTCGACGGCGTTCTGCCCGGGGTTCGTCGACACCGACATGACCGAGTTCGTCAAGGAGTCCGTCCCCGCCGAGGAGATGATCCGCCCGAACGACATCGCGGAGGCGCTGCGGTTTCTGCTCCGGCTCTCCCCCGCCTGCGTCATCCCCGAGGTCATCTTCGAGCGACCCGGCGAGACCGTCTAGAGACCGAGCGCCCCCGCCAACGCCGTCCACTCCGTCCGCGGAACGCCCTTCACGCCGGCCGCCTGGAGGCAGACGTGGTCGGCGCCGGCGTCGCAGTGGCGCTGGGCGGCCGACGCGATCGACTCGGCGGTGCCGTGCGGGACGATCGCGTCGATCAGCCGGTCAGAGCCTCCGTCGGCGACGTCGTCCTCGCTGAACCCGTGGTTGAGCAGGCCACGCGTGTAGTTGGTGAGGCCGAGGTACAGGCGCGCGTAGTCGCGCGCTGTGGCCCGCGCCGAGTCGGCGTCCTCGTCGAGGACGCACGCGAGCTCGGGGGCGATGAGCGGGCCGCGGCCGAGCTGCTCGCGGGCGGCCTGCGTGTGCTCCACCGACACGAAGTACGTATGGGTCCCGAGCGAGCGCTCCTTGGCCAGCTCGAGCATGCGGGGCGCCAGCGCGGCGAGACAGCGTCGCTCTCGCGGGATCGGATCGCCGCCGGCGTCGATGCCGTCGAGGAATCGGCGCATCGCGGTCAGCGGCCGCTCGTACTCGCTCGTCGCCTCGGGGTGGCCGATCCCGATCCCGAGCAGCACCCGGCCTGGGAAGTCGGCCTCGAGCGCGGCGAAGTCACGCCGCACCTTGTCGGGGTCGCTCTGCCAGACGTTGAGGATCCCGGTGGCGGCGACGATCCGCTCAGTCGACTCGAGCAGCGGCCGCAGCTCCCGAAGCTGCGGTGAGCCGCCGAGCCAGAACGTGCCGAAGCCGAGTTCCTCGACCAGCCGGGCGGCCTCGCCGGCGTTCTCCTCGCCGATCGCGCGGTACGACGTCCAGACTCCGAAGCGGCCGAGCTCCATCGGATTCCAGCTTCGCACACGAGCGAGGTTTATGATCGGCTGCGATGCCGGATCGCCTGTACTTCACCGACTCGGACGAGGCCAACGCGCTCAACGCCTCAGACCCGATGGCGCTCCTGATCGGGTTCGCGCTCGATCAGCAGGTGCCGGTGCAGAAGGCGTTCATGGGGCCGCTGGTGCTCCAGGGACGGGTCGGCTCACTCGACGCGGCGACGCTGGCCGGGGCTGACCTCGAGCCGGTCTTCCGCGAGCGTCCCGCGATCCATCGCTTCCCCGGCTCGATGGCGCAGCGCGTCCACGACCTGGCGGCCCACATCCGCGACGAGTACGGGGGCCACGCCGAGCGGGTGTGGAGCGACGCCGCCGACGGCGCGCAGCTGCGCGCGAACCTGGCGGGGCTGCCGGGCTTCGGCGAGATGAAGATCAAGGCGCTCGGCGCCGTGCTGGCAAAGCAGTTCGGCGTCGCCGCCGCGGCCGACCTGGTCCCCTGGCACCCCACGCTCGGCGACGTCGACTCGCCGCAGGCCCTGCTCGACTACCAGGCCGCCAAGCGCGCGCACAAGGCGGAGTGGAATCGGAAGGTGCCCGCCGCCTAGCAGGGTCCGCGCGTGACCCGGCGCGCGCCGGGGTCACACGTGCACGCCGGCCGCCGTCGTCACCTTGCCGGCGAACAGGAAGGCCGTCTGGCGCAGTGACGCCTCCAGGTCGAACGCGTACAGCGCGGACGTGGCATCGCGGGGGACGATCACGTCGTACCAGCGCAGCGCCGCGCTCGCCGCCGTGTAGTGGACGCAGATGTTCGCAACCGTGCCGCAGATCACGAGCGTGTCGATTCCCCACAGCCGCAGGTGGTGGTCCAGCGCGGTCCCGTAGAAGGCGTCGTAGCGCACCTTGGGGAGGACCATCTCGTGCTCGAGCGGAGCGAGGTCGTCGATGATCTCCCATCCCCAGGTGCCGACCCGGGTGTGCTCGGGCCAGATCTGCCACTCGGGATCGCCGTCCCGATGGCTGTCCTGGCTGAACACGACGTGCATGCCGCTGCCGCGGGCGAGCTCGAGCAGGCGCTGGATCGCCGGGATCGTCGCCGCTGCATCGGGCACGAGCAGACGACCTCCCTCGCTGACGAAATCGTTCTGCATGTCGACCACGACGAGCGCCGTTCGGGCCGGGTCGACGCCGACCTCCTCGTGGAGCTCGTACTCCGGGATCTCGATCGTCTCGCTCATCGGCCTCTCGAGCGATGTTATGCGTGTTACCGCACCGCCGACATCCGGTCTTCCGCGCGGTATATAGCTAGTCAGGATCTCGTTGAGAGGAGACCGCCGTGTCAACGCGTCCCCCGCTCATGACACCACCGCTCACGGGCACGTTGCCCGGGCCATCGCGCCGGATCACCGTCGAGCCGATCCGGATCCCCAGGGCCCCGCGCATCACACCGCGTCCCAAGCCACACCCGCTGCCGGGACGGGCGCCGTCGAAGCCGAAGCGGGAACCGACTCCCGCGCGATGACCACTTCCGCACCAGCGCCGGCGGGGGCGCCTGACCTGGCCTGGCCGGTCGTGGGGTTCCGCCAATGGCGGTTGGTCGGCGGCGTTCTGAAGTCGATGTTCGTGGCCGGCGACTGGCTCGAGGCCGAGCAGCGCGCGCGCTGTTACGCCGGGCGCCACGACGACGCGGAGGTGCCGGCGAAGGAGTGCTCTTGTGGCATCTACGCGTACTACGACCAGGTGCCGCGGATGGCCTCCGCGGGGACGCGCGAGCTGGTTGCCGGAGTCGTCGTGCTGTGGGGCCAGATCGAGCTCCACGCCACCGGGATGCGAGCCGAGCACGCGCGGCTCGTCGCACTCGAGCTGCCGATCAGCCGCGGGCGCAAGCGCCGCGACCTGGTCGCGGCCGCCGAGCGTCTCTCGGTTGCCGTCGTCCCGCATCGTCGGCTGCGAGCGTCCGCCGAGGACGACGGCCTCCCGATCGGACCCGAGCTCCGGCCGAGGGCGAGCCTCGACCCCTACCAGCACGGCGGGACGCTCCCTAGTGTCCCCTGGGAGGCGCTCGCGCCCGAACGGCGCAAGCGCTACCGAAGGCGGATCATCCCGCGAGGGTGATGTATCCGTCCTGTGCAGGGCGGAGGATTCGGTTGCGGCGCCGGCGACCGACGGCCCGGCTCGCGCCCGGACCATGGGTCACGTCCTCCTCTTCTCGCTGACGGCGATGGCGAATCCCACCTTGGTCGCCGCCGTCACCGTAATGCTGCTGCTCCCCGATCCCAAACGGCTGATGATCGGCTACCTGTGCGGCGCGCTGCTGACGAGCATCACGCTTGGCCTCGTGATCGTGTTCGAGGCGCAACATCTGGGCATCACGCAGTCGGCCAAGCACGCGCTCAACCCGATCGAGGACTTCGTCATCGGCGGGCTGCTGCTGACCGTCGCGATCGTGCTGCACGGCGGACGCGACCAGCCGGTCCGGGAGCGGCGGGCCGAGCGCAAGCGGGCCAAGCACGAGGGCAAACCGGAGAAGGTCCCGCGCTGGGAGCAGTGGCTGAGGCGGGGAAATCCGCGGATCACGTTTGCGCTGGGCGTGGTGCTGACCCTCCCAGGGGCGTCGTATCTGGCGGCACTTTCCAGTCTCGCGAAGCTGAACTACAGCAACGCGGTCACCGTGATCGTCGTCATCCTGATCAACGTGATCATGCTCGCGCTGCTCGAGGTCCCGCTCGCCGGCTACCTGATCGCACCGGAGGAAACGCCGCGCCGAGTCGAGCGAGCGAAGGCCGCGGTGCGCGAGCACGGGCGCCGTGGCGTGGTCGTGGCGACGACCGTGATCGGAGCGCTGCTGATCATCCGCGGCCTGATCACCTCGTTGACGTAGACTCGCCGCATGGCGGACGACTGGCGGCTCGAGATCACCGTCGAGGAGGGAGACGGGATCCTCCACAACCTGACCGAGCGCATGGAGGCGAGCGAGCTCGAGCACGATCTCGAGACCGCGTTCGCGGACCGGCTGGTCGTCTCCCGCGACGGGGAGACGGTGTTCTGTTACGCCGGCACGCGCGAGCAGGCGGAGGCCGCCGGCCGCTCGATCGACCAGCTCGCCGCTCAGCACGAATGGAAGCTCCACCGCGAGCTGAGGCGCTGGCATCCGACCGCGGAGGAGTGGGAGGACCCCGACGCGCCGCTTCCGGCGAGCGGCTCGGAGGTCGCCGAGGAGCGCGCCGAGCTAATCGAGTCAGAGCGCGAGGACGCGCAGGAGCAGGGCTATCCCGACTTCGAGGTCCGGGTCGAGTTCCCATCGCATCACGAGGCGAAAGCGTTCGCCGAGCGGCTCGAGGGCGAGGGAGTGCCCAACGTCCGCCGCTGGAAGTACCTGCTGATCGGCGCCGCCGACGAAGACAGCGCCAATGCGCTCGCGGAGCGCCTGCGCGCAGAAGCGGGGTCCAGCGCGACGGTGATCGCGGAAGGCAGCGGACAGGCGGCGTTCAACGAGAAGCCGGCGAGCCCGTTTGCGTTCCTCGGCGGCCTCGCGGGCTAACCGGCGGTCAGCCGCCACGACGTCGAGCCGTCCGGCGCGGTCTCCTGCTCGACCTGGCCTTGTGCCGCGATGCTGACGAGCTCTGCCCGGAACGCCGCGTACGGGATCAGCCCGAGCCGGGTCAGCGCCGCGTACCCGATCCGGTCATACAGCTCGGACGTGGTGGCCGGGCCGGGCTGCAGAGCGCGGAGGATCTCCGACGCGCGGGACATCACTTGTGAGGCTACCCCGGAGCTTGGCTACGCCGCGACCGGGAGGTGCAGCAGCGCCTGGGCGAGCCGCGCGATCACTGCGAGCGGCTCCTGGGTCAGCTGCCGCCAGGTGATCCGGATCACCCGGTAGCCGGCGGCGGTCAGCACCTGGTCGCGGCGGCGGTCGCGCTCGAACGCGCTGCGGTCACCGTGGGTGTCGTAGCCGTCGACCTCGACGATCAGCCGCTGTTTGATCCAGACGAAATCGACGAGCACGCCCTCGATGACCTGGTTGGCGAGCGGCTGGGGCAGATCCGCCCGCTTGAGCCGGCCGCGCAGCATCCGCTCCGCCTTCGAGCGCGTGTAGCCACGGTCGTCCTCGGCGTCGAGCAATCGGTTGAGGATCACGGCGCCCTTCTTCGTCGGGGTCCGGTTGGCGACCGCTCTCAGCCATGCGTCCGTGACCAGCTTCTTCACCCGC
>DASXOS010000123.1:0-21015 GCA_036494115.1 Solirubrobacteraceae bacterium
GGTGATGGGCGTGGCCCCGCCGTACCTGATGGCGTGCCGCAAGGCCGGCCTCGAGATCGGGCGCGAGTGCGACCTGTCGAGCATCCGCGCCCTGTGCACCGCGGGCTCGCCCTTGCCGGCGGAGGGCTACCACTACGTGTACGAGCAGCTTGGGCCCGACGTGCTGCTGTGCAACGGCTCGGGCGGCACCGACGTGTGCAGCGGCCTCGTCCAGGGATCGTTCGCCCAGCCGGTGTACGAGGGCGAGATCTCCGGGCCGTGCCTGGGGGTCGACGCGCATGCCTTCGACCCCGACGGGAACCCGATCGTCGGCGAGCTCGGCGAGCTGGTCATCACCCAGCCGATGCCCTCGATGCCGGTGGCGCTGTGGGGCGACACCGATGGCCAGCGCTATCGCGACGCGTACTTCGATCGCTACCCGGGGGTATGGCGCCAGGGAGACTGGATCAAGTTCACCGAGCGCGGGAGCTGCATCCTCACCGGGCGGTCGGATGCGACGCTCAACCGCGGCGGTGTGCGGCTCGGCACCGGCGAGTTCTACGCCGTGGTCGAGGAGCTCCCCGAGGTCGTGGACACGCTCGTAGTGCACCTCGAGGATCCCGGCGGCGGCGCCGGCGAGCTCGTCCTGTTCGTGGTGCCGGCCGACACGGTCACAGACGTCGACGACGCCCTGAAGGCCAAGATCGCCGCCGCGCTCAAGGACCAGCTCTCGCCGCGTCACGTGCCCGACACGATCGAGGTCGTGCCGGCGATCCCGCGCACGCTCACCGGCAAGAAGCTCGAGGCGCCGGTCAAGCGGATCCTGCGCGGCGAGGCCGCAGAGCGCGTGGCCAGCCGCGATTCCCTGCTCGACCCGGAGGCACTCGATCCTTTCGTGGCCCTGGCAGGCGCCCGGGCTCCACTACCATGACGGCCTCGGGCGTGGAGAGGGATCAGAGATAACGATGGCCGTGGCCGACGCGCGTCCAGCGCGTGACACCGAGCGCTGGCGTGTCACCGAAGGGCCGGTCGAGCGCCGCCTCGACGACTGGTCGGAGATCCTCGCCGCCACGCACGTCGGCTTCGACGTGCGGGCAACACACCGCACCCCCGCGAACTTCAAGGCGGCGGTGGCTCGGCGTGCGATCGGCGAGTTGACGCTCGTGGACTGCACGGCGTCGCAGTTCCTCGGCCATCGCAACCGCACGGTGGTCGCGACCGAGGGTGAACAGGCGCGCCGCGAGGACATCCTCGGCTTTCAGGTCGTGTGCAAGGGCGTCGAGCTCGTCCGCGAGGGCGCCCGCCAGATCGCCCTCACCCCCGGCGACGTCGTCCTGTGGGACGGACGCGAGCCGACCGAGGTCGAGATCGTCGAGCCGTTCTACAAGCGCACGCTGTTGTTCCCGCGCCAGCTCGTGCTCTCGGTGTGTCCGCGGCTCGGCGAGCTGAGCGCGCTGCCATCGCTTGACGGCAGCGGTCCGGCTCGCCTGCTGGCCCGCTACATGAGCGCACTCGCGCTCGAGCTTCCCCGGCTCGATGCCACCGCCGCCGCGGGCGCCGCCAATGCCGCGCTCGAGCTGCTGCGCAGCGCGGTCGAGCCGAGCCTGCCCACCAGCCGTGCCAGCTCGCGGGAGGCGCTGCGGGCCGAGATCCGCCGCTACGTGCGTACCCACCTCCAGGACCCCGCGCTCGGTCCCGCCTCGATCGCACGGGCGTACGCGATGTCGGTGCGCGCTCTGCACGCCCTGTTCGAGGACGTCGAGGTGTCGGTGGCGGGGCTGGTCCGATCCGAGCGCCTCGCCCGGTGCATGGAAGACCTCCAGCAGCCCAACGGCGGCTCGGTGACCGACATCGCGTTCCGGTGGGGCTTCTGCGACGCCGCGCACTTCTCGCGGGTGTTCAAGCGCGCCTTCGGCGCAACGCCATCCGAGATCAGGCAGACTGCGACCGCCGCCGCCGGCTGACCTCATGCCCACCTTCCTCGGACAGCGCATCAAGCGCCGCGAAGACCCTCGCTTCATCACCGGACAGGGGCGCTACGTCGACGACGTGCGGCTGGCGGGCGCCCTTCACGTCACGTTCCTTCGCTCACCCTGGGCGCACGCCAGAGTGCTGTCGGTCGACGCCTCCGAGGCGCAGGCGCGCTCCGGCACGCACGTGTTCACGGCCGCCCAGGTCGATCTCCCGCCCGAGCCCGCGCCCCCGTTCATCGGCATCGACGAGCGCATGCACCGCCCGCCGATCGCGTCCGACAAGGTCCGCTTCGTCGGTGACATCGTCGCCGCGGTCCTGGCCGAGAGCCCAGAGGCGAGCGCGGACGCGTCGGAGCTCGTGGACATCGACTACGACCCGCTCCCCGCCGTCACCGACCCCGTCGAGGCGGCCCGCGACGAGGTGCTGCTGTTCGAGGACGTCGGCACCAACACCTGCTTGAACCACCCGCCCGAGAGCCCTGACCCACGCCTGTTCGATGACTGCAGCGTGGTCACCAAGGGTGCGCTGGTCAGCCAGCGGATCTCGGCCGGCCCGATCGAGCCGCGCGCCACCGCAGCGGTCTGGGAGGACAACCGAATCACGCTGTGGGTCTCGACCCAGACGCCGCACCAGGACAAGATGGCGCTGGGACTGATGCTCGGGCTCGAGCCCGAACAGGTGCGCGTGATCGCCCCGGACGTGGGCGGTGGCTTTGGCGGCAAGGGCCTCGCGGTCGAGGACCTGCTGGTCGCGTACATGGCTCGCGCCACCGGCCGTCCGGTGCGCTGGACCGAGACGCGGAGCGAGAACCTGGTGGCGATGCACCAAGGGCGCGCGCAGCGCGCCGAGTTCGAGCTCGGCGGCGACAGCGATGGCCGGATCCACGCCCTGCGCCTGCGGATCCTCCAGGACGCGGGGGCGTATCCAAGCCTCGGCGCGATCCTGGCCAGCTTCACCGCGATGATGTCGAGCGGCGTCTACGCCATCCCGAAGATCGAGACCGACGTCACGGCGGTGGCCACCAACACCACCCCCACCGGCCCGGTGCGAGGCGCCGGGCGCCCTGAGGCCACGCAGATGATCGAGCGCGCGATCGACCTGTTCGCGGCGGACTGCGGCCTCGACCCGGCCGAGGTCCGGCGGCGGAACTTCATCGCCACCGATAGCGACTGGCCGGTCACCACCGCGTCCGGCGCCACCTACGACTCGGGCGACTACCGCGGGGCCCTCGACCGTGTGCTCGAGCGCGCCGGCTACGAGGAGCTTCGCAAGGAGCAGGCGGCGCGGCGGGAGAACGGCGGCGCCGTCCAGCTCGGGATCGGACTGAGCGTGTACGTCGAGATCACCAACGGGATTGCCGAGACCGAGTTCGGCGCGGTCGAGATGACCGCCGACGGCCAGGCGATCGTCAAGACCGGCTCGTTCTCTCAGGGCCAGGGCCATGAGACGACGTACGCGATGATCGCCGCCGAGCAGCTCGGGATCCCGGTTGAGCGGGTGACCGTGATCAAGGGCGACACCGATCAGGTGGCGCGCGGCACCGGGACGTACGGGTCGAAATCAACCCAGATCGGTGGCGTCGCGGCGGGCAAGGCGGCCGAGGAGGTCGTCGAGCGCGCCAAGAAGCTCGCCGCCGAGGAGCTCGAGGCCAACCCTGAGGACATGGAGCTCGACCGTGAGCGCGGAGCGTTCCACGTGACGGGCGCGCCCCAGCCGGCGCTGGCCTGGGCCGACCTGGCCGGACGCCTGCAGGAGCAGAACCGTCTCGCGGAGCTCGCCGCCGAGATCGACTTCACCGCCGCCTCGCCGACATTCCCGTTCGGCGCCCACGTGGCCGTGGTCGAGGTCGACGTGGAGACGGGCTCGACCACCCTGAAGCGGATGATCGCCGTCGACGACGCCGGCAAGATCATCAACCCGCTCGTGGCCGACGGCCAGGTGCACGGCGGCCTCGCCGCCGGGATCGCCCAGGCCCTGTTCGAGGAGCTGACCTACGACGAGGACGGCAACCCCCGCAACGCCAGCTTCGTGACCTACATGATGCCGGGGCCGGCCGAGCTGCCGAACTTCGAGCTGGTCGAGATGGAGACCCCGACGCCGGTCAACCCCCTCGGCGCCAAGGGGATCGGCGAGTCCGGCACGATCGGCGCCACCCCTGCCGTGCACAACGCCGTGCTCGACGCGCTCGCGCCCTACGGGATCCGCCACATCGACATGCCGGTCAACGGCGAAGCGGTGTGGTCGGCGTTGCGCGACGCCGGCGTCTACGGCTAGGCCCGCTTTTGCTCGGTGGCGGTGGCGTTCTTCGGGCGCCGCTCGGGTTGGCGGGTGCGATTGGGTTTAACGGCGCTATGAGGGGGTGGTGTGGTCCGCGTGGGCGGGTCTTGCACGACCACAGCTCGACAAATCCGGCGGGCTCCCGGGCGATTGTCGAATTAGGTGCGTCATGGAGCAACAGCTCGGCAATCGCCCCGTGGATCGGCGCAGTTGTCGAGTTACGGTCGTAGATAACCCGCCCCACCCCCTCCCCAGCACGCCGTTCCGACCCACGACCATCGGACGGCGCCGAAGAACGCCACAGCCACCGAGTTTCACCTCGCAAGGCCGGGGGTACGCGAGAAACTGAGCCTGGGCCGGGAAGAGAGGAGAGCCCAATGAAAGTTTCGTGTGCGTTTCCCACGACGCTCGAGTCACACGAGCATGTGACGGTGGCCGAGGAGCTGGGCTACGAGCGCGTCTGGCTGTATGACACGCCGCAGCAGAGTCCCGACGTCTGGATGATGCTGGCCCTGGCCGCGGAGCGGACGGAGCGGATCGGCCTCGGGCCCGGGGTCCTAGTCCCGACGCTGCGCCATCCGATGGTCAATGCTGCGGCGACCGCCGCGCTCGCTGCGCTCGCGCCCGACCGCGTGTCCGTCGCCTTCGGCACCGGCTTCACCGGACGGCGGGCGATGGGATATCGGGCGATCCCGTGGGCGTTCATGGAGAGCTACATCCGCGCGTATCGCGGCCTGCTCCGCGGCGAGACGATCGAGTGGGAGGGCGCCCGGATGAAGATGCTGCACCCGCCCGGCCACGCGGCGCCGCGCCCGGTGGACGTGCCGGTCATCGTCGGCGCGCTCGGGCCGAAGGGCGCCGCCGTGGCCCGCGAGCTCGGGGACGGCTTGTTCGTGACCCTGACCGTGCCCGACTTCGCCAAGGAATTTCCGTCGGTCTCGTACCTCTTCTGGGGAACGATCCTCGACGAAGACGAGGATCCCGGCTCGGACCGCGTCCGCGCCGCCGGCGGCCCCGGGCTCGCCCTCGCCTACCACGGCGCGTACGAGTTCGGAACGCCGCTCGACGAGTTGCCGGGCGGCCCGGAGTGGCAGGCCGTCGTCGAGCGCACCCCGCCTGAAGAGCGCCACCTCGCCGTGCACGAGCAGCATTGCGTCGGCCTCAACGAAGCCGACCAGGCCGCGTGGAATGCCGGGGGCCACGCCATGCTCGAGGAGGCGACGATCAGCGGCACAGCGGGCGCCGTCCGCGAACGGCTGGCCGGCCTCGCCGAGCAGGGCATCACCGAGCTCGTCTTCCAGCCGTGCGGTCCCGACATCCGGCGCGAGCTCGAAGTGTTCGCAAACACAGCGCGATCCGCCGTCGCGGCCTGAAAGGAGCCCTGATGACCAGCACACGAACGCCGACCGTGCTGTACGAGGGCGGCAACTACTTCGAGTGCCCGCGCTGGCATGACGGGCGCTGGTGGGCGGTCGACTTCTACCGCCGGACCGTGTTCACCTACGACGTCGACGGACGTGAGGAGGCGATCGTCGAGGTCGAGGGGCAGCCGTCGGGACTGGGATGGATGCCGAACGGCGACCTGCTCGTCGTCTCGATGAAGGACCGCCGGGTGCTCCGTCGCTCAGCCGACGGCCAGGTGGCCGAGCACGCCGACGTCTCGGCGCTGACCAGCGGACACCTCAACGACATGATCGTCGACCGCACAGGCCGCGCCTACGCGGGCAACTTCGGCTTCGACCTGATGGGCGGCGGACAGCCGGCGACAGCCGGGCTCGTGCGCATCGATCCCGACGGCACCGCCAGCGTCGCGGCCGAGGACCTGTGGTTCCCCAATGGCATGGTCATCACCGACGCGGACACGCTGATCGTCGCCGAGACGCTCGCCGCCCGGTTCACCGCCTTCACGATCGGAGCCGACGGCGCGCTGACCGATCGCCGGATCTGGGCGCAGGTCCAGCCCTCGCCCGAGCCGGCGGGCGACACGGAGGCGATGCTCGGGGCGGTGACCTTCGCCCCCGACGGCTGCGCGCTCGACGCCGAGGAGCACGTGTGGGCGGCCAACGCGCTCGGCGGCGCCGCCTGCCGTGTCGCTTCCGGAGGCGAGATCGTCGACGAGGTCGCGGTACCCGAGGGCCTGGGCGTGTTCGCGTGTGGGCTCGGCGGCGAGGACGGCCGAACGCTGATCATCTGCGCCGCCCCGGACTTCTACGAGGAGCCGAGGAAAGCGGCACGCGAGGCCGTGTTGTTCACGACGACCGTCGACGTCCCCCACGCCGGCCTGCCCTAAGCGCGCCACTCCCCGCGTCGGTCGACGACGCGGACGGCCTTGCCCTCGCTGCGCGGGACGCCGCCCGGGTCGAGCACGCGGACGTCGATCCGCAGCCCGGTGTGCTCGCGCAGCACGCCGGCCACCTTTTCGGCCAGCGCGTCCCGGTCCGAAGTCGAGCCATCGGCCGGCTCGCAGTGCAGCGCCAACTGATCGAGCGGGCCCTCGCGCGTGACGATCAGCTGGTAGTACGGCGCCACCCCCTCGACCCTGAGCAGCACATGCTCGACGTTCGAGGGATGAATGTTGACCCCGCGGATGATCAGCATGTCGTCGCGGCGGCCGCCGAGGTCGGTGAGCCGCACCGTCGTCCGCCCGCACGGGCACGGCTCGGCGGTGAGGCGGCCCAGGTCGCCCGTCCGGTAGCGGATCAGGGGCAGCGCCTCCTTGGTGAGCGTGGTGAATACGAGCTCGCCGAAACCGCCCGGTTCGAGCGTGCGTCCGGTGTCGGGGTCGATCACCTCGACCAGGAAGTGGTCCTCCATCACGTGCAACCCGTCGCGCTGCTCGAGGCACTCGACGGCGACCCCGGGACCGCACATTTCCGACAGGCCGTAGAAGTTGACGGCGCGCAGCGGCAGCGTGCGCTCGATCTCCGTCCGGATCCCCTCCGTCCACGGCTCGCCGCCGAATAGCCCCAGCTCGAGCGGCAGGCTGTCCGGGTCCTCGATCGCCTGCCCCAGCACGAGGGCGTACGACGGGGTGCAGATGAGCACGTTGGCGCCAAGGTCGCGGAGCAGCATCACCTGGCGCGTGGTCTGGCCGCCGGACACCGGCACGACCGTGCACCCGATCCGCTCACCACCCTGGTGGAACCCGAGCCCGCCGGTGAAGAGGCCGTACCCGTTGGCGTTGTGGACCATCATCCCCGGACGCACGCCGGCGATCGTCATGCACCGCGCCATCAGCTCCGTCCACGTCTCGAGATCGCCCCGGGTGTAGCCGACGACGGTCGGCTTGCCGTGCGTCCCGCTCGACGCGTGCAGTCTCACCAGCTGGTCGCGGGGGACCGCCAGCAGTCCGAACGGATAGTGCTCGCGCAGGTCGGACTTGAGCGCGAACTCGACCTCGTTCAGCGCGTCCAAGGAGCTGAGGTCTTCGGCGGCCTCGATCCCCGCCGCGCGCAGCCGCGAGGCGCCCAGCGGCTGGGCACGGAGCACGAGCTCGACGGTGGCGCGCAGGCGTTCGAGTTGCAGCGCGACGAGCTCCTCGCGCGGGAGGATCTCGGGGCCGAACGGCTCAGAGCGTGCGCTGATTGGCATTCCAGTTGCGCTCCAGGTTGCGCACAAGTGCCGGGCTGAGGTGGCAGTCGGCCTGCTCGCGCGCGTAGGTCGACATGTACTGGCGATAGAGGTCGAACGGCTCCTGGCCGACGCGGATCGCGGCGCGGTTCGCGGCCGCGTTGACGAGCCCGGCGGAGGTCAGCTCCTGCACCCGGGCCGCCAGCGCGTCGTCCATCTCCTCCGCGGCCACGATCTCGTCGCACAACAGTGCTGCGTCGGGCTCGCCCGCGACCCACTCACGACCGGACATGATCGCCTGCCGGGCGGCGCGGTCACCGACGAACCGGGGCAGGCGCAGATTCGAGGCGCCGGGGATGATCCCCTCCTTGCGCGCCGGCAGATACAGCCGTGAGCCCCGGACCGCGATCACGTGGTCGACCACGTGCGTGAGCTGGCAGTGGCCCCCGATCGCGAACTCCTCGACCGCCCCGATCCACAGCTTCTCGGTCGTCGTGCCATCGGCGTTCAGGATCCCGCGGTAGAGCTTGTTCACATAGCCGAAGTCGCGTATCAGGTAGAAAAGGAAATCGATCTTCCCCATGTAGAGGTGGGTCAGGTTGATGCCGGCGCCCAAGACGCGCCGCCCGGCGTAGCGGGGGTGGTCGACAAAGCCTCCGCGGAAGATCCCGATCTCGATCCCGGGGTGCATGAGGATCAGGTCGACGGCCACCTCGGTCGGACCGAGCGTGACGCCGTCCTCGGCGTTCAGGTGGCGCGGGTTGCGCAGCTCGAGCACGCCCGCCGGCCCCTCGCGGCGGACGACGGCCTGCCCCAGATCGACCTCGCCGTCGGCGACGAACTGGTCGCGCAGCTCCAGGGCGCGGTCCGTCGGCCGGAGCATCGTCTCGAGCAGATGCGTCCCCGTCCGCGGCTCGTCGAGCACGGTCGCGAGCCACCGACCCTGGGCGCGCTCGAGCCCCTGTTTCTCTGCGAGCGGGCGTTCGCGCTCGGCCTCCATCTCCTCACGCGTCGGCAGTGTCCCCGGCTCGAGCTCGGCGGCGCGATAGACCAGCTCCTCGACGCGCACCGGCTGCGTGCAGCCAGCGGTCAACGCGTCGTAGACGGCGATCTGCCTCATTCAACCTCGCAATATAGGGTTGCCGCCATGGGTTCGATGATGGAGGGCAAGGTCGGCCTCGTCACCGGTGCGGCCAGCGGCATCGGGCGGGCCTGCGCTGTTCGCTTCGCGGCCGAGGGAGCGACCGTGATCGTGGCCGACCTCGAGGGCGCGCGGGCCGGCGCCGAGGAGACGGTGGCCCGCATCGAGAGCGCCGGCGGCCGGGCCGAGTTCGTCCCCTGCGACGTCGCGAGCGCGTACGACAACGAGGCGCTCGTGGCGCACACCGTCCGCCGTTACGGGCGGCTCGACTTCGCCCACAACAACGCCGGGATCGGCGTCCACCGCCTGTTGCACGAGACCCCCGACGACGACTTCGACCGCGTGATCGCGGTCAACCTGCGCGGCACGTTCCTCGGGATGAAGCATCAGATCACGCAGATGCTCGAGCAGCGCAGCGGCGCGATCGTCAACACCTCGTCGAACGCCGGCCTCCGTGCCGTCGTCGCGCTGAGCGCGTACACCGCGTCCAAGCACGGGATCCTCGGGCTGACCAAGAACGCGGCAGTCGAGTATGCGAACGACGGGATCCGCGTCAACGCGGTGTGCCCCGGCGCGATCATGACCCCGCTGATGTCGAACCAGCCGGCCGAGCGCCAGCGGGAGATCCTCGCCCCGCAGGCGATGACCCGCTTCGGCGAACCGGCCGAGGTCGCCGCCGCCGTCGTGTGGCTGTGCTCCGAGGACGCCTCGTTCGTGACCGGCGTCGCGTTGCCGGTCGACGCCGGCTCGGTGGCCTGGGTGTCGGCGCACCCGTACTAGAGCCATCGGAGCAGTTCGGCCACCCCGTCGATCGCGGCGTCGGGACGTCGGGAAGCGGGCAGCGTGTCGAGCGCGACCTGGCCGCTGATCCCGCTGCGCACGAGCACCGTCCGCGAGCCGCCCATCCGTCCCAGCGCGATGTCCATCCCGACGTCGTCGCCGATCACCGCCAGCTGCTCCGTCGGGACCCCCAGCCGCATGCCGAGCTCGGCCACCGCGATCCGCGACGGCTTGCCGACCACGCGCGGCCGCGCCCCGCTCACCTTCGCGATCGCCGCGGTCACCATCGCACCCCGGCTGAAGATCATCCCGTTCGCGCCCGCGTACCCGGGGGCGTAGCTCGCGGTGAGGAGCTTCGCGCCGCGCTTGATCGCCCGCGCGGCGCGCTCGAGCTCGTGGACGTCGATGTGGTCGACGTGGGCCACGAACACCACCTCGGCCTCCTCCCCACGGGCGATCGGAATTCCGGCCGCCTCCATCCGCTCCGCGATCACCTCGGACGCGAACAGGAGCGCCGGCTCGCCCGCGTGATAGCGGCGCAGGTAGCTCGTGGCGCTCTCGATCGGGGTCAGCACCTCGTCGTCGCCGACCGGCAATCCGTCCTCGCGCACCCCGCGCGCGATCACCTCCGAGCCGATGTGGCTGCCGTTCGTGAACAGCACGAGCGGCCGGCCGGAGTCGTGGATCGCGGTGATCACCTCGACCGCGCCCGGCTGCGGCGTCCCGCGCCCGTCGGGGCCGCGGTGCAGCAGCGTCCCGTCGATGTCGAACACGAACCCGCGGACGCCGTCAAGCACGCCGCCACACCACCCGGTCTGACCCCTTCGTCAGGTCGAAGTACGAGATCGACTCTCGGCGCTCGAGCTCGTTCAGGAGTTTTATGAGGGGGGTGTTTGGGCCCGGGCCGGCCGCGGCGTCCGCAGGCGGTCGAGCGGACGCGGGCGGTCGGGCCGGCGCGGGTGGACGGACGCCGTCGCTGCGCGCCGCGACCATCGCGTCGACCTGCTCCGCGGGCATCGTCAGCCGGAGCAGCAGCTCCTCCTCGGAGATCCGGTCGCCGAACCGTCGGCGCGCGCCCTCGAGCGTGATCGGTTGGAGACCTCGGAGCTTCGTCGCCTGGGTGCGGCTCAGGACCCTGTCGGCGATCTCCGGATCAACCGGCGCCGGCGAGTCGCCGTAGTGGCCGAGGAAGTAGCGCACGGTCTCGTCGGAGACGTTGGCCCAGCGCTCGGGGTCGATCACATTGCGCGCCGCCTGGCTGGCCACGAACTGGGAGACCGGGGTGACCAGGATCGGGTACCCCATCTCCGCGCGCACGCGCGTGACCTCGTCGAGCACGGCGTCGAACAGCTCGGGGCGGCGCAGCTCCTCGAGCATCCGCCGGGTGGTGGTCACCATCCCGCCGGGAAGCTGATGGCGGTAGTAGACGGCGTCGAACTCGCGCGGCTGCCCCGCCGGGAGGCCCTTGGCCGCGGCCAGCTTGGCGAAGTGCTCGGCGACCTCCCGTTCGGCCTCGCGGTCGAGACTCTGGCTGTAGCCGGCGGCCTCGAGATTGCGGACGGTGCTCTGGAGCTCAGGCTGCGAGGTCCCGCGGCTGAGCGGTCCCGACGCGGTGTGCACGACCTGAAAGCCGGCGCGCACTCCCTCGACATAGACGAGCGGGGCGAGCCCGATCGTGCAGTGGCTGTGCAGCTCGATCACGCGCTCGCCGGCCGCGTTCGCGAAATGGGGCGCGAGCTCGCGCACCGCGGCGGGGGTGAGCAGCCCACCTGGGTCCTTCAGGTACAGGCGATCCATGTCGGCGCAGTCGACCAGCGCCGCCGCGCGCTCGGCGTAGTAGTCGTGGGTGTGGACCGGGCTGATCGAGTAGGTCAGCCCAATCACCACCTCCTCGATTCCCTCGCGATGGGCGAGTGCCGCGATCCGCCGCAGGCGCTCTGGCTCATTCGACGGGTCGGCGATCTGGAGCCGGCGGATCCCGTTGCGCGCCACCAGCCGCAGCGACAGTCCGATCACGTCCTCGTTCGCCGGGACCCAGGAGATGAACCGCATCCCGGTGGTGATCATCCCGAGCGGCGTGTTCGGCATCGCCTCGCTGACCAGCCGGATCCGCTCCCACGGGTCCTCCTGGTGGAAGCGGACCGAGACCGCCATGTGCGTGCTCGAGGTGAAGTCGAGTGCGTGGTAGCCGACGCGGTCGATCGCCGGCGCGATCCCGAGCACGTCGGGCGTGGTCAGCCCGGTGGCGCTCCACAGGCTCTGGTTGCCATCCCGCGTCGTGGTGTCGACGAACCCGATCTCGCCCATGCTCACACGATCGCCCGCTCGAGCCAGTCGGTGCTGACCGGCCCGGCCCGGAAGTCGCGGTGGCCGAGCACGCTGATCAACAGCGTGCGGTTCGTCTCCACGCCCTCGACGTCGACCTCCTCGAGCACCTCGAGCAACAGGTCGATCGCCCCGTCGCGGTCGGGAGCGTGCGCGATCAGCTTGCCGAGCAGCGAGTCGTAGTAGGGCGGGACGACCGCGCCGGCCTCGCAGTGGGTGTCGACGCGCAACCCCCGGCGCTCGGGCACCGAGAACAAGGAGAGGGTCCCGGGCGTGGGCACGAAGCCGTGGGCGACGTCCTCCGCGTTCAGCCGGCACTCGACGGCATGCCCGTCGAAGTGGACCTCGTCCTGGCTGAACGCGAGCGGCTCGCCGTCGGCGATCTGCAGCTGCATCGCCACCAGGTCGCACCCCGTGACCGCCTCGGTCACCGGGTGCTCGACCTGGATCCGGCAATTGATCTCCAGGAACGAGAACTGGCCGCTGTCGCCGTCGAGCACGAACTCGACCGTGCCCAGGTTGCGATACCCGATCGCGCGCGCGTACGTGACCGCCGCTGTTCGCAGCGCATCGCGCGTGTCGTCCGCGAGCCCCGGCGCGGTCGCCTCCTCCACCACTTTCTGGTAGCGGCGCTGAACCGAGCAGTCGCGCTCGCCGAGGTGGACGACCTCGCCGCCCGCGTCGGCGGCGATCTGGACCTCGACGTGGCGCGCGTTGGCGACCAACCGCTCCACGTACAGCCGCTCGTCGCCGAACGCGGCGGCGGCCTCGCTCCCGGCGAGGCTCAGCAGCGAGCTCAGCTCGTTCGCGTCCCGCGCGAGCTTGATCCCGCGGCCTCCGCCGCCCCCGGCGGCCTTGACGAGCACGGGGAAGCCGATCCGGTCCGCGGCGTCGCGGGCCTGCTCGGGTGAGTGGCACTGCTCCCCGGGCAGCACCGGCAGGCCGGCGAGCGCGGCCTCGGCCCGCGCCCTGAGCTTGTCGCCCGAGAGCTTGATCGTGTCTGTCTCCGGCCCGACGAATGTCAGCCCGTGCAGGCGCGCGCGCTCGGCGAGCTTCGGGCTCTCCGACAGGAAGCCGTAGCCCGGATGGACCGCGTCGCACCCGGTCCCGAGCGCGGCCTGGACGACGAGGTCATCGCGCAGGTAGCTGTCGCGTGCCGGTCCCGGCCCGATCGTGATCGCGCGATCCGCGGCGCGGGCGGCGGCGCCGTCGCGGTCGACGTCGGAGCATCCCACGACGGTTTCCAGCCCGAGCTTCTGGCACGCCTCGACGATCCGCAGGGCGATCTCCCCGCGATTGGCCACGAACACCCGGTTCACTGCGGCCTCACGCGGAACAGCGGCGCCCCGTACTCGACGAGCTCGGCGTTCTGAGGGACGACCTCCGCGATCGTGCCGGTGATCCCGGCGGACACCGAGTTCATCATCTTCATCACCTCGATGATGCAGACGGTGGTGTCGGCGTCGACGTGGCTGCCGACCTCGACGAACGGAGGCTGGCCCGGCCCCTCGGCGCGATAGAAGGTGCCGAGCATCGGAGAGTCGATCGTCCGCAGATCGCCGTCGGATTCATGCGGTCGCGGGGGCGGTTCCGCAGCGGGCGCCGGAGCTCCGTCTCTCACGACATGCAGCGAGAACCCCTCGGTCTCGATCTTCAGTTCCCGCAGCGGCGTCTCGTCGATAATCCGCAGGATCTCCCGGACGTCGTCGTCGCTCAGCGCCACCGGCTTCAGTCCTCGCCCTTGACGCCGAAGGTGTTCATCACGAGCGAGATCGCCGACGCCGGCTGCGGCTTGGCCGGTTTGCCGGGGAGCGTCGTCACTGGACGCGACTGGAGCACGTACAGCTCGCCGTCCTGGCGCGCGAACGCCCACTCGACATCCTGATGGGAGCCGAAATGCTTCTGGATCCTCTTCGCCACGTCGACGAGGGTTGGCAGCTGTGTGTGATCGAGGCAGCGTGCGGTGCGGCGATCGTCGCCCACCTCGACGGCGAGCGCGCCGTCACCGTCCGGATCAGGCACGTACTCGATGTGCTTGTCATTGATGTGCTCGCGCACGATCTCGCCGGTGACCTTGCTGACGAGCAGGTCGTCGGGCGTGACCTCGCCGCCGACGACCGCCAGCCCCAGCCCCCAGCTGGCGTTGACCGCCACCATGCTCGGGTCGCCGCTCGTCGGGTTGCAGGTGAAGAGCACACCCGAGACGCGCGCATCGACCATCCGCTGGACCGTCACACCCATCGCGGGGGCGCCGGCGTCGCACAGCCGGTTGCGGTAGCTGATCGCGGTCGTGCTGTAGAGGCTGGCCCAGCAATCGCGCACGGCGTCGCACACCGCGTCGACGCCGCGGACCCAGAGGTACGTCTCCTGCTGCCCGGCGAACGTCGCCTCGGCGCTGTCCTCGCCGACGGCGCTCGAGCGCACCGCCACCGGTGGGTCGGGTTCGGCGCTGCTGTCGGCGAGCGCGGCGTAGCGCTTGGCGATCTCGTCACGGACCGCGGGTGGGATCTCCACGGCGCGGATGGTCTCGGCCGTCGGCTCGTCGAGCCCGGCCGCGGCGATCGCCGCCAGGTAGGCGTCGGTGCAGAGCGCGAACCCGGGCGGCACCGGGATTCCGGCGCAGAGCAGCTCGCCGAGGCTCGCGCTCTTGCCGCCGAAGCGCGACCCGTGCGCGGCGGTTAGCTCCTCGAGCGCCAGCGTGTAGGGCACAGCCCCGATTATTCTCCGGCGGCCTCGAGCAGCGTGACCACGCCCTCCGATCCGTCAACCCGGATCGTCTGGCCCGTGCGGATCTCCGACGTGGCCCGTCCCGTCCCGACGACCGCCGGGAGGCCGTACTCGCGGCACACGATCGCGGCGTGTGACATCACGCCGCCGACGTCGGTGACCGTCGCCTTGATCTTCGAGAAGATCGGTGCCCACGCCGGCGACGTGCTCCCGCACACCAGGATCTCCCCGTCGCGCACGTCGGCGATCTGGTCGACCGACCGGACCACCCGCGCCGCTCCCTCGACCACGCCCGGCGACGCCGCCGCGCCATTCAGGGTCGAGCCGCCGGCCACCTGGCGCGCCCACTCCTTGACCCGATCGGTGGTGACTCCCCACAGCATGATCGTCATCGGGTCGGTCACCGCCTCGGGCGTGACTCCGAGGGCGGGCGGCGCGTTCCACTCGCCGAGCTTCGCCAGGAGCTCCTTGCGCCGCGCCGCGATCGGCGGCCAGTGGTGGGGTCCGAGCGCGAGCCCGCCGGTCGCCCACGTCAGCGTCAGCTCGTCGAGCGCCGAAGCCACCTCGTAGCGGGTGAGCTGGAACACGTCCTCGCCGTCGTCCAGGAAGCCGTTGCGGGCCAGCAGCGCCCCGAACTCGCGCACCTTGTTCCACCATCGGGTCAGGAACCAGTAGTCGCAGAAGAACTTGTGCTCCTCCACGTACGGGAACACCATCCGGCTCAGGCTGAGAAGGTCGTCGAACGGGGTGCGTCCCTCCTCGTCGAGCAGGTCGCGGTACTCGCTCGCCAGGCGGTCGCGCTCACGCTGGATCTCCTCGGTGGGACGATCGATCTGCTCACCGGCGCGCAGCGCGCTGGTGTGCCCGATCAGCGCGGCGTACGGGATGCTCGGGTCGTCGAGCCAGCTGCGGTAGTAGTGGTAGAGGCCGTCGCCCGTGGCCATGTTGAACCAGGGGTCCTTGACCTTCTCGAGCTCCGCGAGCCACCGCTGGCCTGGATCGCTGCCGCCGAGCTCGGACTCGATCTGCTCGGGGGTGCGGCCCTGCTCGAACGCGTCGTCGACGCCGAGCTCGATCGCGAGCCGCGCCAGGCGCCGGAGCTCCGCGTCGGGCTTGAACAGCAGCACGTCGATGCCCGCCACCATCTGCGCGATGTGCTGGTCGGGGATGTCGGGCAGGTTGCCCTTGCAGAACTCCACGAACGTGCCGTACGCCCCGTAGCCGAGGAGCAGGAACTCGAAGTGGTGCTGCCACATCATGTCGCCGAGGCGCAGGACGCGCCCGTACGCGTCGAGCACGCCGTACCAGCTCGTGTTGCCCTCGTCCCCGAACGCGATCTCGTCGGACTCGTATTCGGGCAGGTCGGGGACGCGGAGCTGGTCGAGCTCGTCGATCAGCGCTTCCATCTTCGTCCGCCACTTGCCGTACAGCTCGGGCCAGTTCTCGTAGTAGTAGCCGGCGCGCTTCTGGAAGAACCCGGCCCGCTCGGCAACCTTCGCCGGGTCGGTCACCGGGTTGCCCGAGATGTAGACGTAGCCGTTGACGATCCGGTAGTCGATCCCCATCGCCGGCGGCACCGCGAACACGCGGTTCTGCCACGAGCCCACGGCCTGGTACGGCGAGTCGATGCAGAGCACGTCGAAGGCCGGCATCGGCACCGGAAAGTGCATCGAGTTCCAGAACCAGAACCGGTTCTCGTCGGACTCGCGGCGCCGTTCGTCGAACAGCGCGTAATAGGGATACATCTCCTCCCAGCCCTCGCAGCCCGGGGGTGTCTCGATCGAGTATGGACTGGGAAATGCGCTGAGCGCCGGCGCGGTGCTGGCCATGGAACCTCCCTCGCGATACGGCGGTACGCCTCCCTCGCGGCCACGCCGCCTGAGCTACCGCTTATACGGGACCGTGCGCGGTGAAGTCAACACCTTTGCCGCCGAGCGCACCGCGACTTGCGCCGCGACGCTCGCCCCGGCAGGCTGTTCACCGCAATTCAATTCGAGGGGAGAGGGCGAGATGGCGAGGATCGTGCTGGTCCACGGGGCGTTCATGGGTGCCTGGTGTTGGGAGCCGGTGACGCGAGCGCTCGCGGAGGCGGGACATTCGGTGCAAACAGTCGACCTGCCGGGGAACGGCCACGACGACACCCCCGCCTCGGAGGCCTCGCTCGAGCGCTACGCGGAGCGGATCTGCGGCGTGCTTCAGAGCGGCTCGCCCGCGCTGCTCGTCGGGCACAGCATGGGCGGGGTGGCGATCACCCAGGCCGCGGCGCGCTGTCCGGAGCAGGTCACCGGGCTGGTGTACGTCTGCGCGTTCGCGCCGCAGGATGGGCAGAGTCTCGGCGATCTCGTCTCCTACCCCGAGGGGGCGGGCGACCAGGTCCAGGCCCACATGGTGGTCGAGGGGGATGTCGCCGTCCTCCGCGGCGAGGGCGCGAAGCGGGCGCTGATGGCCTGCACCACGCCCGAGCAAGCGGACTGGGCAGAGGCAGGACTGACGCCACAGCCGTTGCGGCCGTTCGTCGAGAAGGTGGAGCTCAGCGGTCCCAACGAGGCCGAGTTCACCGCCCTGCACCGCGCCTACATCGTGTGCACCCAGGACCAGGCGATCCCGCCGGCCTTGCAATACCGGATGAGCGCGCAGGGCTTCGACCTCACGACCGAGCTCGACGCCGACCACCTGCCATGGCTGTCCCGCGCCGAGGAGTTCCTCGGGGTGATGACGGACATCGCCGGCCGCCCGGAGTTTTCGGGGGCCGCGGCCGGATAGCCGAATCGCATGGCATCAACCAAGCAGCGTGGCGACGAGTCGACGCGCAAGGAGCTCGAGGCGGAGGCCCGCAAACTGGACATCAAGGGCCGCTCGAAGATGGGCAAGTCCGAGCTGAAGCGCGCGGTCGCCCGCGCGCGCTGAGCGCCCGCCGTTCGACGCGGCGTCCAAGATTCCTTCCGGCCGTAAAGGGCTGGCTCCGAGAGGCCGAAAAGCGGTCTCATGGGCCGCTCCCCCTCGAACGACCGCCTCGTCCGCGTGCTCGCGGTGGCCGCGGTGGCGGGGGCGGTTCTCCTCTGGTCCCTGATCCTCGTCGCCCGCGCCGGGGCCGCGGCGACGTCGTCGAATTGGGACACCGCACAGCAGCGCCAGGTCGTGGCCGCGCACCTGATGTCGAACGTCGGCCGCTCGTTCTCCGGCGGCTCGCAGCTGTCGCCCACGCAGGCCAACTCGGCGATGGCGGCGCTGGCGCGCCGGACCCCGGCGCTGACCGGCGACACGGTGGCCACGATCACCCGCGTCACCCGCGGCCCGGTCACGGTCACGGGCTTCGACCGCATGGTGGTCCTGCAGCTTGGCCTCGGCGACGTGGCCTCCCACGTCCAGTCGGTCGCCGCGGGCGTCGGGCTGCGCCCACCCTCGTACTTCGGCACTGAGGTGGTGGCGCGCTCCCTGGGCCTGCGCTACGACCACCCCGCCGGCACCGATCAGCTCGAGCTCTTCCCCTTCAACCCGATCACCCGCGCCGAGGCCGCCTGGTCGTTCGCCCAGATCCTCAAGTTCTCCGACTGGCAGGTCTCCTACGCGCGCCAGACGCTGTCCGGGTTCGCCCTGCCCACGATGAGCGCCGACCAGCTCACCGCGCTGCGAATCGCCGTCTCGCGCATCGGCTACCCGTACGTGTGGGGTGGCACCACCGACGACACCTCCGACGGCCTCGCCCACGGCGGCTTTGACTGCTCGGGCTTCGCCTGGCGCGTCTACAAGGTGTCCGGGCTCTCATGGGGCACGAAGATCCGCGGCCGCACCGCCGCCCAGCAGGCCGGCGAGATCCCCCGCAGCCAGCGCCTGAAGATGAGCCAGCTGAAGCCCGGCGATCTCCTGTTCTTCGGCTCGGCTGCGTTCACGAGCCGGGCCACCGAGGCCAACGTGACCCACGAGGGCATCTACCTCGGCGACAACTGGGTCATCCACTCCTCCGGCCAGGGCGTCTACGTCGAGCCGCTGAATGGGTCGTGGCTCGGGGATGAGTTCGCCTGGGGGCGCCGGGTCATCAGCTGAGCCGTTCGTGCCGCGGCCAAGATCGAGCCCGCGGCGCACGAACTCTGAGATCGACCTCAGCGGGCCGCCGAGCGCCGCCGCACGAGCGAGTCCAGCGACACGGCGGCGATGAGCACGATCGCGGTGGCGATGTCGGTGCCGGCCGAGGAGATTCCCATCAGCCCGAGGCCGTTGAACACGGCCGCGATGACGATCCCGCCGAGCAGTGCGTGCAGGGGCTTGCCGCGGCCGCCGAACAGGCTGGTGCCGCCGATCACCGCGGCGGCGACGCCGTACAGGACGAGCTGGCCGCCGTTGATGTCGGTCGACATCGAACCCTGGTTGGACGCGTAGATGAGGCCCGCGATGCCCGCCGTCATGCTGCAGAGCATGAACGCGATCGTCTTGATCTTGGCCACCCCGATGCCGGCGCGGCGGGCCGCCTCCGGGTTGGAGCCGATCGCGTAGATGTAACGGCCGAGCCGGGTCTTCGAGAGCAGCCAGGTGTAGAACAGCAGGATCGCCGCCACGAAGGGCACCACCCACGGCGTCCCGCCGAAGAACACGAGACCGTTGCCGCGGTTGGCGTTGCAGATCAGGAGCAGAACGATGCCGCCGACCGCGGTGGCGCCGAGCTGAAGGAGCGCGACCCCGAGGGGCGGCGCGCTGAGTCCCTGCCCCTGGCGGCGGCGCCGGCTGAAGAGCATCGTCGCGGCATATAAGACGAGCACCCCGATCAGCACCACCCACCCGAGCGTCCGACTCATGTTGGCCTGGACGAGCTTGTAGACGGGGCTGCTCTCGGAGATCGAGATCACGCCGCCGACGGCGGTCTTGTCGACGTCGGCGAGGACGAGCATCAGCCCTAAGAAGCCGAGGTAGCCACCGAGCGTGACGATGAAGGACGGCAGGTTCAGCAGGCTGATCAGCGAACCTTGCAGGAAGCCCAGGAACGCGCACACGGTCAGCCCGCCGATGATGCCGAGCCACCACGGGAGATTCACCGGCGGGGCGATGAGTTCGGCGATCACGAATGCACCGACGCCCGCCGCGTAGCCGATCGAGAGGTCGATCTCCGAGATCAGCAGGGCGAACATCACGGCGGCGCCGAACATCACGAACGTCGACGCCTGCTCCAGAAGGTTGACGAGGTTGCCCGCGGTCAGGAACTTCGGCTCCTGGACCTGGAAGAAGATGACGATCGCGACGAGGCCGATGAGGATCGGCAGGGCGCCGCTCTCCCCGTTCTTGATCCGCGCGCCCCAGGCGCGGAAGTATTCGCCGGTCGTGTTGGCCAGGACCTCGGGCGAGACCGCCGCGAGCTCCGCCTCGCTCAGCGCCAAGTCCGATGCTTCGTCCTCGGGTGGAGCAACGGCGACCCCAGCGCCGCTCTCTTCGGGTGTATCGGGCCTTCCTCCGCTCTCCAAGAGAAGCTCCTCTCCAATTCCTAGGCCGGCGTGCCGGCGGTGCGAGCCCGGCCTGAGGCCCCGCTCGTCATGTAGTCGACGACGCTCGAGCGGTCGTACTCGGATGCCGGCCCCTGCGCGACCATCCTGCCGAGGTACAGGACCGCGATCCGGTCGGCCACCTCGAACACGTCGTTCATGTTGTGGGACACGAGCATCACGGCGACGCCGCGGCCTGCGAGCGTCTTGATCAGGTCGAGCACCATGCGTGTCTGCGCGACACCCAGGGCCGCGGTGGGCTCGTCCATGATCACGAACTTGGCCTTGGACATCACCGCTTTGGCGACGGCCACCGACTGGCGCTGCCCGCCGGACAGTGACGCCACCGGCTGCCGGATCGAGCGCACCGTTGTCACGTGCAGCTCCTTGAGCGTGTCGCGGGCGGCGATCTCCATCTTGCCCTCGTCGATCATCCCCCAGCGCAGCGGCTCGTGGCCCAGGAACATGTTGGCGACTATGTCGAGGTTGTCGCACAGCGCCAGGTCCTGGTAGATCGTCGTGATCCCCAGTGCCTCGGCCGCCCTCGGCCCGTGGATGTGGACCGGCTGCCCCTCCCACAGGATCTGACCGCCGTCGGGACTCCACAGGCCGGAGATTGTCTTGATCGTGACCGATTTGCCGGCGCCGTTGTCGCCGACCAGCGCGGTGACCTTGCCGGGAAGGATCGTGAGGTCGACGGAGGTGAGGGCGCGCACCGGGCCGAAGCTCTCGCTCAGGCCCTTCAGCTCGAGAAGGGGGGTGTCGCCGTTCGAG
>DASXOS010000124.1:0-36141 GCA_036494115.1 Solirubrobacteraceae bacterium
GGCTGGTTCCTCCAATATGCGGTTGTGGGTCGCCGCGCGGGTGGAGCCGCGCGGCATGACGTTCCCCCCCCACGAACGCTGCGGGGGAACCGGCCTCTTCTACACCTCAGGCCGGACGAACGATTAATCCATATTGTCTAAGGGTCTTCATGGATGACGCGGAGGTCATGCTTCGCCGTGCCCGGCGGCCGCTGGTGATCGGGATGGGCGGTGGCGGCGATGTCGTCGGCGCGCTCGCGACCGCCGAGCTGGCGCGCATCTACGACGGCGCGGATCCGATCGTCGGCGGGCTCACCTGGGAGCGGTCGGTGGTCGACCCCGTGCCCGGCCCGCGCCGCGTCGACGAGATCGAGGGCGCCGAGGAGCTGGCGCCGGGCATCCTGCTCGCCGGGCCCCGGACCAAGGTCAGGGACCGGGATGTGTACTTCGCCGAGAGCCGGATGGCGGAGTTCCTGGGGGAGGCGACCGTGCTGATCGACATCGACAACGGTCCGGCTGCGATCGCGGATGGGTTGGATGCCGCCGTCGGTCGGCTGGGCTGCGATCTGCTGGTGTTCGTCGACGTCGGCGGGGACGTGCTCGCCCAGGGAGACGAGCCCGGGCTGCGAAGCCCGCTGTGCGATGCGATCACGCTCGCGGCGGCGTCGCTGCTCGGCGACCGCGGGCATCAGGTGCTGGCGGCGATCTTCGGGACCGGCTGCGATGCGGAGCTGACCCAGGACGAGGTGCTGAGCCGGCTCGCCCGGGTGGCTGCGCACCAGGGCCTGCTCGGCGCTCGCGGACTCACCGACGCCGTGGCGAGCCGCCTCGAAGGCGCGGTCGAGCTCGTTCTCACGGAGGCCAGCGCGCAGGCGGTGAGCACGTTCCGCGGCGCCTCGGGGTCCGTCACGATCCGCGGTGGCGCCCGGCAGCTCGAGCTGAGCACGCTCGCCTCGGTCACGTTCTACCTGAGCGTGCCAGCGACCATGGCCGCCACCGGTCGACTCGCCCGCGCGGTGCTCGGCGCCGCCTCGCTTGAGCAGGCGAACGACGCGCTGCACGAACTCAGCGTCAGGACCGAGCTCGACCTCGAGCGCGCGGCGGCCAGCGCCGGACCGCGCTGAGCACGTGGACGCGTCCGGCTTCAGCGAGATCGTCGGCCAACCGGAGCACGGGCGGGTGTTCCGCCAGACGGTGCGGCCCGGGCTCGGCGACTGTGCGCCCTCGGGGCGGGTGCGGCTCGACGCGCTCGCGCGGTGGCTCCAGGACGTCGCCTACTTCGACGTCGAGGACGCCGGCCTGGCGGACGCGGCGGTGTGGGTCGTCCGCCGCAGCCGGATGCGGGTGAGCCGCTTTCCGCGGTTCGGGGAGCGCCACCAGCTGTCGACGTTCTGCAGTGGCCTCGGCCGCATGTGGGCGGAGCGGCGCACGTCGATCGTCCCCGAGGGCTCGGCCGAGAGCGACGTCGAAGCGGTGTCCCTGTGGGTCCATCTCGACCCTGGGTCCAAGCGCCCGACGCCGTTCACCGAGCACGAGTTTCAGGCGTACGCCGACGCCTCGGGCGGGCGCAAGGTGACCGCGCGCCTGCGCCACCCACAGCCCGACGGCGCGGCCGCGAGCACCCCGTGGCTGTTCCGCGCCACCGAGTGCGACGTCGCCGACCACATCAACAACGCCGCCTACCTGGCGCCACTCGAGGAGGAGCTGCTCCGCCGCGGTGACCTCGAGTCGCTCGACGTCGAGATCGAGTTCCGCACCCCGGCCCAGCCGGGCGAGAAGCGGATCCTCCACGAGGAGGGGCGGCGGTGGATCGTCGCGCAGGACGGCGAGGTTCACGCCTCGATCGCGATCGGGACCGCGGAGCTGCTCAGCGCTTGACGACCGTGAAGTGCAGCGTGCTCGTGCCGGAATGACCGGACGAGTTCGTTGCCTCGATCGTGACCGTGTACGTGCCGGCCTTCAGCTTCTTGTGGCCGGGGATCTTGCCGGCGAACGCGATCGAGTCGGTGCCGGCGGCCGCGTTCGCGAACGTGAGCGTGCCGGCCTGGATGGTGCGCTTGCACGAGTGCTTCTTCTTGTTGCGCTTGGTCTGAGCAACGCACTTGCCGCCCTTGCCCTTGCGTCCCCTGGCCGACCCGGTGAACGTCAGCGTGACCGTGGAGGGGGTGTTGAGGCTGAAGCTGAACGTCGTGCCGACCGGTGCCTTGCGCTTGTGCTTCCTGTGCTTGGACGCGGTCAGCGCGGCTGCCTGCGAGCCGGTCCGCCACTTCTTGTGTGACTGGCTGAAGTGGCCGATCGTCGGCGCGGGCGGCGTGATCGGACAGGGCGGCGGGGCGGCTTCGAAGGCGCCGAGGTCGGGGCGTGCCGGGGCGCCGCACGTGTGGGGCTCGGACCGGGGCGCGCCCGTCACGTCGGTTTCACCGGCACCGACGATCGCCGGATCGCCCTTGTCGAACAGGGTGGAGGTGGATGACAGGCGCAGGTTCGCGCCCGAGTCGTTGACGAAGTCCGGTGGCGCTGTGAGGTTCGTCCCGGACCCAGCGGCCGGCACGCCCTGACCGGCGACCTCCGCGTAGTCGCTGAAGCTCACATTCCAGTTCAGCGCGTTGGTGCCGGCGTGGATGTCGTTGGCCGCGTTGTGGCCACTCGTATCGATCGCGTGCAGGATCGTGTTGTGAATGTTGACGTTCGAGCCCGCGGCGGCGTTGACGAGGAGGGCTGCGGGAGACTGGCTGGAGCGAACGAACGCCGTATCACCGACGAGCGTGAGGGTCGGAGGGGTCGGGTCGCTGTTGACCGGCGACGTGAGGGCGACCGCGGCGGGGGATCCGGGGGTCGGATTGCCAACCACATCGACGACACTGTCCCGGATCGCCATCGAGCCCGCCACCGACGAGCTACCGTCGGTCAGAATGGCCCCGCTTCCGCTGGCGAGAATCACCGTGCGAGCAATACCCGCGCTCGTGCCCTCATCGTCGACCCCCTGTATCCCCGACAGTTGACTATCAACGATTGCGGCCGGGGTGAGCGTCCACACGGCAGCAACCGGATGGAGGAAGAGGCCGGTGGTGTCGGGCGTCGGTCCGGACACTGTCGAATGCGTGACTGTCAGCGTGCCGCCGGTCCCCTTGCTCGAGATCCCGTCCTGGAAGGGGACGATGGTCGAGTTCTCGACCGTCGTCCTCACCTGGTCGACCTCGAGCGCGTAATCGATGACGTCCGGGCTCGGGGGCGACCCCTGGAGCAGGATCGCATCCGAGATGTCGAGCGTCGGGTTGCCGGCGCCGCTCGCCTGGACCGCGGGCAGCACCTCGCCGCCGTTCATGTCGTCGAACACGCCGCCGCGGATGCGCATACCTTCGATCTTCACGTTGCGGTTGTTGATCGTGATCCCGGGCTGCTGCGTGCCGATCGCGTCGATCGCCGTGTCCTTGGTCGGATCGAACGGGGCGTTCGCCGTACCGGGACCCGCGCCGGCGAAGGTGACCGCCTTGGCCGTCGTGACCGAGGTGGCGAAGATGCCGGGACCGAGCTGGATCGTGTCGCCGGCCGTCGCATGGGTCAGCGCGTTGGCGATCGTCTTGCACGGCGAGGATTGCGTGGCGCAGTCGTTGGTGCCGCCGTTGTCGTTGCCGGTGGTTGACACGAACCGCGTCGTCCCAGCGGCCCGTGCAGTCGCGCCATGCAGCCACAGCAGGCCGCACACAGCGAGAAGCAGAGCCGCGCACCAGACCGCCCGTCTGATACCCCCAAATGCCACGACGGGCAGTATCCATCCCGGCGCGGGAGCTGTCAGTGTCAGATCGGTCTCACCTTGATCGCACCGCGGTCGCAGCCAGCACGGCGCGGGCGGCGTTGTGGCCGGGGATTCCGCTGACTCCGCCGCCGCGCCGGGCGCCCGCCCCGCACAGCCACACGTTGGCGCGGTCGGTCTCGACTCCCCAGGTCCCGACGTCCTCGTCGGTCTCGGCGAAGGGCCAGGCCAAGTCGCGATGGAAGATGTGCCCGCCCGGCATGCCCAGCTGACTTTCGAGCTCGAGCGGTGTCACCGCCTCCAGACACGGCTGTCCGTCTCCTCCGCGCCACAGGCACTCCTCGATCGGCTCGGCCAGCACGGAGTTGATTGACTGAAGCGTGGCCGCGAGCGCGCGAGCCTTTGCGTCCTCGCCGCCGCCGGAGAACAGCCGCGCCGGCATGTGGAGCGCGAACACGGTCAGCGTCTGCGCGCCCGCCGCTTGCAGCTCGGGGTCGAGGATCGTCGGGTCGGTGAGCGAATGGCAGTAGAGCTCGCAGGGCACGAGGCGCGGGATCCGTCCCCCGTCCGCCGCGCGGAACGCCGTCTGCAACTGGTCGTAGCCCTCGTTCACGTGGAACGTGCCCGCGAAGGCGTCCGCCGGAGCGACCGCCGGGTCGCGCAGCCGGGGCAGGCGGCTCAGCAGCATGTTGACCTTGAGCTGCGAACCCTCGGGCGCCTGCGGCTCCTCCGCGCCGCCGGACCCGGGCAGCAGGCGCGCCAGGACCGCAGGCGCCACGTTCGACACGACGTGACCACACTCGAGCTCGCTCCCGTCCGCGCACCGCACGACCGCGCGGCGACCGTCGGTGTCGATCGACACCACCTCGGCGCGCGTGCGCAGCTCCGCGCCCGCGGCCTGGGCAGCCCGCGCCAGCGCCTCCGAGACGGCCCCCATCCCGCCGACGGGCACGTCCCAGCGCCCCGTGCCATTGCCGATCACGTGATAGAGGAAGCAGCGGTTCTGGCGCAGCAGCGGATCACCCGCCGCGGCGAACGTCCCGATCGTCGCGTCCGTGAGGACCACGCCGCGGACGAGGTCGGACGCGAACTCGCGCTCGAGCACCGCGGACAGCGGCTGCTCGAACAGCGTCTCCCAGGCAACGTCGTCGGCGACGAGCTCTCGCATCTGGGCCCGGCTCCGCAGCGGCTCGAGCAGGGTCGGGAACACGCGACGGGCCACGTGCTCGCACGTCGCGTAGAAGCGCGCCCACCGCTCGTACTCGCCGGCGTCGCCGGTGAGCGCCCGCATCGACTCCCGCGCCCGGTCGCCGTCGCGGTCGATCAACAAGCCGCGATCGCCAGACACCGCCCGGTCGACACACGGCGTATACGACGCGATCCGCCGCGACCGCAGCTCCACGCCGAGCCCCAGCGCCCGAGCCAGCGCCGCCGGGAACAGGCTGACCAGGTAGGCATAGCGCGACAGCCGCGCGCCCACGCCGGCAAACGGCATCCCCGAGACCGCGGCCCCGCCGACGACGTCCGCGCGCTCGAGCACGACCACGGACCGGCCGGCCCGCGCCAAAAGCGCCGCCGCCACCAGGCCGTTGTGACCGCCACCAACGACGACTATTCGTTCATCAGACAAAGAGCCCATCGACCGACACG
This sequence comes from Solirubrobacteraceae bacterium, assembly GCA_036494115.1. Lineage (GTDB taxonomy): Bacteria > Actinomycetota > Thermoleophilia > Solirubrobacterales > Solirubrobacteraceae > Palsa-465. Next base: position 5,384 of record DASXOS010000124.1, read on the forward strand.
GATATTTTCCTCAGCGGCCGCTGCGGGCGGCCCGCCGGTCCGGCGGTCTCGTCAGTCCTCCTCACCTCCTCACACGTGGCCTTCACCTCGGCGGTCAGGAAGCGCGACGGCTTGCCGTAGCCGTGCGCGTCGTCGATCCCGCGCGGGCGGTGGTAGTAGCGGACCGGGACATGGAGGTGCAGGCGCCGCTGGGCCCGCGTCACCGCGACGTACAGCAGCCGGCGCTCCTCGTCGACGCTCTCGCTCGAGCCGGCCGACATGCAGGCCGGGAAGTTCCCGTCGTACAGCGCGAGCACGTGAACCGACGCCCACTCCAGCCCCTTCGCAGAGTGGATCGTCGAGAGCACCAGATAGTCCTCGTCGAGGTGCGGCGGCTGGGCCAGATCGGCGCTCGATTGCGGTGGGTCGATGGCCAGTTCGGCCGCGAAGTGGCCGAGGTCGCTCGACTCGCGCGCCGCCGCGACGAGCTGCTCGAGGTCGAGCAGCCGGACCGGTCCGTCGGGATACCGGGCCTTGATCAGCGGGGCCAGCGCGTCGCGCAGGCGCTCCGCGGCGACCCCGGGGCCGCGGGCCCCGTCGCGGCCGCGGGCCTGCACCGCGGCCCGCAGCGCGGCAATCAGCTCATCTCCGGCAGGCCGCGCCGCTGCGGGTAGGCGCTCGCGCGCGTCGCTCCAGGCCGCCAGCCGGTCGGATGCCGGCGCGCTTGCGATCACGTCGAGGGCGCGACGAGCCGTCACCGGGCCGACGCCCTCGAGCAGCTGCAGCAACCGGAACCAGGCGAGCTCGTTGCCGGGGTTGCCGACGAGCCGGAACAGCGCGATGAGGTCCTTGACGTGCGCCGCCTCCAGGTATCGGAGCCCGCCGTACTTGACGAACGGGATCTGCCGGCGAGCCAGCTCGAGCTCGAGCAGATCGCTGTCGTGGGAGGTGCGCATCAGCACGGCCTGGTGGCGGAGCTCCATACCGTGCTCGCGCGCCTCGAGCACGCGCTCGCAGACCTCGGTCGCCTGATCGGACTCGTCGCGCACGAAGATCAGGTCCGGCCGCAGGGCGTGGATCTCGGCGACCTCGCTGCGCAGGTGCTTCTCGTAGGAGCTGGTGGCCTGCGCGGCGAGCGCGTTCGCGGTGTCGAGGATCGGCTGCGAGGAGCGGTAGATGCGCTCGAGCGTGACGATCGCGGTTCCCGGGAAGTCGCGAGGGAAGCGAAGGATGTGCTCGGCGGACGCGGAGCGCCACCCGTAGATCGACTGGAGGTCGTCGCCGACTGCGGTGACATTCGGGCACTCGCGGCGCAGGCCGCGCACGATGTCGACCTGGAGGCCGTTGACGTCCTGGTACTCGTCGATGAGGACGTGGTCGAACGCGCGCTCCATCGACGGCCCGATCAGATCGTCCGCGGCGAGCGCGCGCCAGTACAGCAGCAGGTCGTCGAGGTCGAGCACGCCGAGGGTGCGCTTGCGTGCGGTATAGGTCTTGAACAGCGCCGCCATGTCGTCGACGTGGTCCTCGCACCACGGGAACGATTCGGCCACGACCTCCGACAGCGGTCGCTGGAAGTTGACCGTGCGCGAGTAGACGTCGAGCAGCGTGCTCTTACGCGGGAAGCGGGTCTTGCTCTGCGCGTGGCCGTGCTCCTCGCGGATCAGGTCGAGGAGGTCGGCGGCGTCGCCGGGATCGAGCACCGCGAATCCAGTGTTGAGGCCGAGCGAGGCAGCATGCTGGCGGACGAACCGGTGCGCGACCGAGTGAAACGTGCCGCCCAGCACCTGCCCACCACCGGCCGGGGCCGACACGAGCGCGCGCGTGCGCTGGAGCATCTCCCGTGCTGCGCGCCGGGTGAAGGTGAGCAGCATGATCCGGGGTGGTGGCGTGCCCTCGGCGATCAGCCACGCCACCCGCGCGCACAGCGTCGTGGTCTTGCCGGTGCCGGCGCCGGCCAAAATCAGGAGCGGACCGGCAGGGTGGGTGGCGGCCCGACGCTGCTCCGGGTTCAGCGCGGCCAGAAACCGCGGCACCTCGGCGTCGGACGCGTCGGCGGTGACGGAAGGAGCAGGGGCGAACATGGGTTCGACACGCTAGGGCGCAGGCCGGACGTGACCGCGCCGCGAGCGCCCGTTTGGCCCGCCAGCGCCGCGGGCAGGCCAAGGACCATGAGCAGCCAAGAAGAGCGCGATCCACACCACGAGCTCAACAACCCCGTCGGCGAGCCGGACCCGACGGAGTGGCCCGATCCCTACGAAAAGCGGCCGGATCCACGCGACCCCGACGACCCGGATGGGGAGCCGTTCGGCGACGAGCCGCACACCGCGCCGGGCAGCACGAGCACGAGCGAGCCGCATCCCGACCAGGATCCCGTGGCCGAGGAGCAGGCGGAGCGCTACAAGCGCGACAAGCTCGACCAGTGACGTCGCGTCGCGCTTAGCCGTCCGGTCCGAACACAGCCTAGAAGCGCATCGCGGCCCGGACCTCCTGCTGGGCTGAGAGGGGGAGCGGTGGCGCTCGCACCACGAGCTCCCACTCATCGTCGATGCCGATTCCCGCCTCGGGGTCACTCGAGTACAGCGTGATGTGTGCCGGGGGCGGGCCCAAGGGGCTCCCCAGCGCGGCGGCCAGGTCGTGGTGGAGCGCGTCGAGCCCCGCCGCGTGGACCATCGCGATCAGCGTGCGCAGACCGGGCCGCTCCGGGTCCGTCACCCGGCGGACGTCTTCGAACACGAGCACGGGCCCGATCGACCGGCCGTCCGCGACCGCGGCAACGGAGCTCCACAGGTCCGGATCGCTCCCCGCGGCGCGTTCGAGGGTCGCCGCTGAAACAGTCGTGACGTGGAACTCGACCTTGCGCAGCCACGGCTCGCCGAGGGCGTCGATCCGCTCGGGCAGGCCGTCGATCACAACCGGTGCGATCACCGAGCGGCCGGGCTCGACGGTGATCGGGAGGTCGGGGACGGTACGCATCCGCAGCTCGGGCTTGTAGCAGTCCGATCGCGGATATGGTGTCGAGCGTGAAGGAGCTCACGGGTTCAGCTGCGGCTGACGTTGCCGCCACCAGCGAGGAATGCATGGCGTTGCTGGCGGCGGTCGAGCGGTATCCGCAGTGGTATCCCGAGGTGGTCAAGCGAGTCGACGTGCTCGAGCGCGACCCCGCTGGCCAGGCAACGCGAGCGAACACGAAGCTGCACGTCTCCGCGGGTCGGATGGCGCGAGATTTCGAGTTCGTCCTGCGCGTGGAGGTCCAGCGGCCGGACGTGGTGCGGCTGGTCCGGATCCCGCACGAGCCCGATGACGAGGAGGAGTTCGAGGTCACCTGGCGCGTCCGGGACGACGGGCGCCGCCGGCTGGACCTCGCGCTGGCGGCCGTGCTCCCGGTGCCGCGGCTGCTGCCGGTGGGCGGGATCGGCGACAGCCTCGCGCAGGGGTTCGTGGCCGCCGCCGAGCGCGAACTCGACCGCCCGCACTGACCGACAGAGCGCGCTGATCAGGCGGGGAGCAGAGAGCGCACGCCCGCCTCGAGGTCGAGCAGGTAGCGCTTGCGCTCGAGCCCGCCGCCGTAGCCGGTGAGCGAGCCGTTCGCGCCGATCACCCTGTGGCACGGCACGATCACCGCGACCGGATTGCGCCCGTTGGCGAGTCCGACCGCCCGGGGCGCCGACGGCGCGCCGATCGCCGCGGCGATCTGCCCGTAGCTGGCGGTCTCGCCGTAGGGGATCTTCAGCAGCTCCGCCCAGACCCGCTGCTCGAATGGGTTTCCGCGCAACGACAGCTCGAGCTCGAACGTCTCACGCGAGCCGGCGAAGTACTCCTCAAGCTGCTGACGGGCAGCCGCGAACGATGCGTCGTCCCGCTGCCAGTCAGGGCCGATCCGGCGCGGGCGAGTGGCGTCCTGCATCGACAGGATCCGGAGTCCGCTGTCGTCGCCGGCCAGCAACAGCTCTCCGATGGGGGTGTGGAATGTGGTGTAGAGCATCTCGACGACAGAACGACACGCCGAGACGGATTGTGAGATCGGCCCCGGTCAGACGTAGTGGCCGGCCTCATCGAGCGCCGGATGCTGCTGTCCGAGATACCGGGCCTCAAGGGCGCCGACGTTGAGTCCGGCCAGTTCGTAGCCGAGGCGCTGGGCGACGTCGACCGTAGTCGGATGCCGATGGACCTCGAGTGGATCGACCACGTCGCCGGACAGCTGATGCCAGCGATCGACCCGCTGCCCGACGAGCTCGAGCCACCGGTCGCGCCAGGGCAGAGCCATGAATTCGAGCAGCGTCGTGAGCACCTCGCGGTTGCCCGCGAGCAGGTCCTCGGCGCTCACGCGCAGCAGCGGAATCCGTCCGATGCGGCCCGGCAGCTCCAGTCCGAACAGATGCACCTCGGTCCACCAGTAGAGGCATTTCTCATACGGGGTGAGCCGGTCCCAGCAACTGGCGTAGCTCGCCTGGTAGACCCGCGGGTCCTCGGGACCGAGCGTCGCCCAGCGGGTGTAGGCATCGGACCGCGGGCTGCCCGCGTACGTGCGGCGGGCCAGATGCGAGAGTGCGCTCGGCACCGGATGCCGGGTGAGGTGAACGACCTGGAGTCGGTCGCCGAAACGCGCGGCGAACAGCGGCAGTGCGGCGAACAGCGGCCAGCCGGTCTCGATGTAGGGACGGCTCGAGCGTGCGATGCGCTCGAGGTGGCGCGCCACCTCGGGAACCTCGAGGATCGCCTCGGGATCGTCGAAGCTGCGGAAGTACCGCCGCGGGCGGTAGAGCGGTCCGATCGGCTCGTGCTCGACGTCGACGCCGCGGTACAGCGTGCGCAGTCCGTGGGCCAGCCAGCGGGTACCGCACCTCCCCGAGCTCACGAAGGCAATCACCGCCGAACCGTGCACAGACATGTTGTACCCCGGGATCGCTCTGACTAAGAGTGTGTCGGCATCCCAACCAGCAGGAGTATCGGCCGGTGGAAACCCGGTGCGTCAGGACGCCGCGGGCGCACCGGCCAGCGGCGCCGGCGCCAGGTCGAACGCCTCGGCAAGGAGCTCGTAGGAGCGACGCCGGGCACCGTGGTCGTAGGTGATCGTGACCACGATCACCTCATCGGCGGCGTACTGGCTGGCCACCTCCTCGAGGCCGGCTCTCACCTTCTCCGGAGTCCCGAGGATCGCGCGCCGGCCGCGCGGAGCATTGCCGGGCGACGTGCGCTCGCGCGCGAGGAACTCCTGCGCGGTCTCCGGCGGCGGCACGGGGATCAGCTGCCCGCGGCGGAGCATCGTGAACGTCATCCGGCTGCTGCTCGCCAGGTACTGTGCCTCCTCGTCGCTGTCGGCACACAGTGCCCATACGGCGACCGAGGTCCGTGGCGCCTGGAGGTGTCGGTCGGGCTGAAAACGGTCGCGGTAGAGCTTGGCGATCTCGGCGCCCTCGGGATAAATGAAGTCGGCGAACGAGTAGGGGATGCCGAGCTCAGCGGCCCAGATCGCGCTCTGGGGCGATGAACCGAGGAGCCACACGTCGGGCACCTCGGGCCGACCGGGAAGGCTCTTCGCGAGCCGCTGGAACGGATGATCGTCCGGCAGGTTGTCCTCGAGGTAGGCGAGCAGCTCGGCGAGCTGCTGGGGAAAGTCGTCGGGTGCGGCGTCGCGGCGGTCGCGCTGCAGAGCGAACGTCGTCAGCGGATCGGTCCCGGCGGCGCGGCCGAGGCCGAGGTCGATCCGGCCGGGATACAGGCCGGCGAGGATCGTGAACGTCTCGGCGACCTTGAACGGGCTGTAGTGCGGCAGCATCACGCCGCCGCTGCCCACGCGCAGGCGCTCAGTGGCGGACGCGATCGGCCCGATCAGGGCCTCCGGACTGGCGCTGGCCAGCATCGGGCCGCCGTGGTGCTCGGCGACCCAATAGCGGTGGTAGCCGAGCGCATCGGTCAGCCGGGCCAGGTCGAGCGTGTTGTGGAGCGCCTGAGAGCCGGTCGAGCCCTCGGAGATCGGTGACTGATCGAGTACGGAGAGGAGCATCGGCTTCGATGGTAGGAGGCGTCCGTCGAGAATCCCGGGGCGGAGCTTGACCGGATCCTCCAATCTGCCGATACACCCGCAAATGGACTCGGGATGGGGACTGCGCCTGCGTTCGCAGCGGTACGACCCCGCGAGCTCGCCGCGGGCTGCGCTGCTGCTGCCGTACGCCGTGTGCTGCGTGATCGCGCTGGCGCTGCTGCCCCTGCAGTCGAGCGTCGAGTGGCGCGAGGTCGCGCCGGCGCTGGCCCTGCAGTGGGGCGTGGGGATCGCGCTGGCCCTGGCCCCCCGGCTGAAGCTCGAGCGGTCGCGATATGCGGGATCGATTGGGATCGTGCTGTTCCTGATATCCGTCGTGCTGCTCCGCGACGGGGGTGGGCCGACCGCCGGATACGGCCCGCTGGCCCTGTTGCCGGTCGTGTGGGCGTCGGTGCGCGGGCGCCGCGACGAGCTGGCGGTGGCCCTGGCCGGGCTCGCGCTCGTCTACATCGCGCCCGCCCTGGTCATCGGGCCGCCGGTGTACGGCGCCGGCTCGGTGCGCGCCGGACTGTTGTTCGTCGTGATCTCCGCCACCGTTGGCCTGACCGTGATCGGGCTGGTGCGCCGCGTGCACACGCTCCTCGCCGAGCAGACGAATCTGGCCCAGACCGACGAGCTGACCGGCCTACCGAACCGGCGTTCCTGGGAGGCACTGCTCGACCGGCAGGTCACTCAGGCCACGCGCACCTCGGAGCCGCTCTCGATCGCCGTCCTCGACCTCGACTTCTTCAAGGGCTACAACGACGCCCACGGTCATCTCGCGGGCGACCGCCTGCTGCTGCTGGCGGCCGCGGCGTGGCACGGCGCGCTGCGCGATGCCGACGTGCTGGTCCGCTGGGGCGGCGACGAGTTCGCGCTGCTGCTTCCGAACTGCGACTCTGTTCAGGCGCTCGAGGTGGTGGAGCGACTACGCCTGGCGGCGCCGGACGTGTTCTTCTCCGCGGGGGTGGCGGGATGGCGGGCGGGAATGACCGCCCATGAGCTGGTGAAGGCCGCCGACGGGGCGCTGTACGACGCCAAGCAGGGCGAGCGCAACAGCAGCGCGGTCGCGCCCGCCGCGGCCAGTTGACCTAGGGCGTCGCGACCGGCTCAGGGTCGGGAGGCGCCGCGCGATCGCCCGCCGAGCGGCGCGCGACCTCCGCACGGACGAGCGGCGCCACCTTGGTCCCGAACAGCTCGATCGAGCGCAGGACATCGCGGTGCGCCACGGCGCCGACGCTCATCTGGCCGACGTAGCGCTGATTGCCGAACAGCTCGTGTTCGAACAAGATCTTTTCGGCGACCTCGTCGGGCGAGCCCACGGCGAGCGCGCCATGCGGAGAGCGCAGTGCCTCGTACTCCGGGCGACCCGAGGGCGGCCAGCCGCGCTCGCGGCCGATCCGGTTCATCATCGCCAGATATGAGCTGGCAAAGGCACTGTCCGCCGCCGCGAGCGTCTCGCCCACGAACGCATGCGTGTTGATCGCCACCCGAGCCTCGGCGGGGTCGTGGCCGGAGGCCGCGAGCGCCTGGCGGTACAGGTCGACGAGCGGGGCGAACCGCTCGGGCTGGCCGCCGATGATCGCGATCGTCAGCGGCAGGCCGAGCGCGCCGGCGCGGATCACCGACTGCGGCGTGCCCCCGACCGCCACCCAGATCGGGAGGGGGTCCTGGACCGGGCGCGGCCAGACGCCGGCATTCTCCAACGGCGCGCGATGCCTGCCCTGCCAGGTGACGTGGACGGAGTCCCGGATCGCCAGCAGCAGCTCGAGCTTCTCGGCGTACAGCTCGTCGTAGTCGTCGAGGTCATAGCCGAACAGCGGGAACGATTCGATGAACGAACCCCGCCCGGCCATGATCTCGGCGCGGCCGCCGGAGATCAGATCGACCTCGGCGAACTGCTGGAAGACCCGCACCGGATCATCGGAGCTGAGCACGGTCACCGCGCTCGAGAGCCGGATCTGCTCCGTCCGCGCGGCGATCGCGGCCAGCGCGACAGCGGGTGAAGAGACGACGAAATCGGGACGGTGGTGCTCGCCGACGGCGAACACGTCGAGGCCGAGCTGGTCGGCGAGCTCTGCCTCCTCGAGCAGATCGCGCATGCGCTGCTCCGGGCTGATACCGGACGAGAGGTCCGCGAAGGTGGCAAGCCCAAGTTCCATGAGAATCAGGGTAGCAGGTAGTTGTGCAAGCAACTATCTGCGTCGATAACGTGAATACATGAGCGTGATCTGGCATGGGCTCAGGGACTCGTTCCTCATGGCCTGGGAAGTCTGGTGGGCGCTCGTACTCGGCTTCACGATCTCGGCGATCGTGCAGGCATGGGTGCCACGCGAGCGGGTGCAGCGGGCCCTGAGCGGCGACGGAAGCCGGCCGGTGGCGCTGGCCACCGGTCTCGGCGCGGCCTCCTCGTCGTGCTCCTACGCCGCGGTGGCGATCGCCAAGTCGCTGTTCCAGAAGGGCGCGAGCGCGGCCAGCGCGCTCGCCTTCCAGCTGGCCTCCACGAACCTGGTGTGGGAGCTGGGGCTGGTCCTGTGGGTTCTGATCGGCTGGCAGTTCACGGTCGCCGAATACCTCGGAGGGATCGTGATGATCGTGCTGATGACCGTGCTCTTGCGGCTGTTCGTGAGCCGGCCGCTCGAGGACGACGCGCGCGCCCACGCGCTCGAGGCGGATGCCGGTCACCAGCACGACGACAGTTCCGATGACGAGCTGAGCTGGCGTCAGCGGGCGACCACGGTCCGCGGCTGGACCGATGTCGCCTTCAACTTCCGCCACGACTGGCAGATGCTCTGGAAGGAGATCAGCCTGGGGTTCCTGCTCGCCGGGTTCATCGCGCAGTTCGGCAACGGCTTCTTCGAGCACCTGTTCATCCGGAACGCGCCGCAGCCGCTGCCCGCGATCGAGAACGTGATCGTCGGGCCGCTGATCGCCGTGCTCAGCTTCGTCTGCTCGGTCGGCAACGTGCCGCTCGCGGCCGTGCTGTGGTCGGGCGGGATCAGCTTCGCCGGGGTACTGGCGTTCCTGTTCGCCGACCTGATCGTGCTCCCGATCATCCTCATCTATCGCAAGTACTACGGCACCTCGTTCGCGCTGCGAATCACCGCGCTGATGTTCGTGACGATGGTGGTGGCGGCGCTGATCGTGTCCGGCGCGTTCAGCGCCCTGAACCTCGTCCCGACCGGTCCCCGGCCCACCCGCGACGACATCTTCGGCACGATCGCCGTCAACTACAAGCTGTTTCTGAACGTGCTGGGGATCGCGATCTTCGCCGCGCTGTTCTGGTTGACGATGCACCGCGGCGCCACCGCGGCGCCGGCGATGGCGTGTCACGCTGACGACGCGCACGCCGAGGAGTTCGCCTCAACGCGCCCGTAGGGGGAGGCTGGCCGAAAAACCTACGTCTCTCTGGCGCGGTTTCGGCCAGCCGGGTGTCGCTCCGGCTCGCTGGCGACGGCGTTCTTCGGGCGCCGCCCGGGTTGATGTGTGTTGGTCGGAACGGCGTGCTAGGGAGGAGGGCGGGGGGGCGATTGACGACCGTAATTCGACAATTCCGCCGGGCATCGGGGCGATTGTCGAGCTGTTGCTCCATGACGCACGTAGTTCGACGATCGCCCGGGAGTCCGCCGAACTTGTCGAGCTGTGGTCGTGATCGGAACGCCGAAGCGGACAACCTGCCCCTTCAACGCGCCGTTAAACCCGCTTGCGCCCGCCAACCCGGGCGGCGCCCGAAGAACGCGCCGGCCACCCGGGCCCACGGCACTAGCCTGGCCGAATAAGCGCGAAATATGGTGGCCTTTTCGGCCAGGCCCGGTCTGAGGCGGCCGCGTTAAACCGTCACTTCATCCAAGAGGGCCCGATGCCGAGGATCGCCGCGACCGCGAGCCCCGCCACCAGGAGCGCGCCGGCGCGCCGGGTGTGGGTGAACGCGAACGCGGCGAACCACAGCGGCCACACCGGGAACCCGCGGGGTGGGCGCTCCGGGCGGGGACGTCCCAGCGCGCGCAAGGCGCGGGCCAGCAGCGGCAGCGCGCCGAACGCAGCGAGCGCCGGCCACGGCAGCGCCCCGGTCACCACGCACACGACGACCATCACGTAGAAGCCGATCATCAGCGCCTCGGTCACGCGTCGCGCGTCGCGCTCGCCCAGGATCACCGGCAGCGTACGCACGCCCTCGGCACGGTCCCAGGGGAGCTTGTCGATGTGCTTGCCCATCAGCACGGCGGTGCAGAGCAGGCCGTAGGGGATGCCGGCCAGCCACACCTCGCCCGGGATGTGGCCGACGGCGCTGTAGTAGGTCCCCGCGATCATCAGCGGCCCCCACACGAGCAGCACGTCGAGCTCGCCCAGTCCACGTTTCTTGAGGCGCAGTGGGGGCGCGGTATAGGCGACGTTCAACACGACCCCGGCGACGCCGAACACCAGCACGGGAACGCCGCGGGCGCCGATCAGGATCGCGAGGATGACCAGGTCTGCCGCGTTCACGATCACCGCCGCGCGGACCAGGCCGTCGCGATCGATCATCCCGGACAGGATCGGATGCGGCGCGTACAGCGCCCGCGGGTAATCGGCGGTGTCGAGCCCCTCGTCGGTGTCGAACAGGTCGTTGACGAGGTTGTTCGAGACGTGCGCGAGCACGATCCCGAGGAACGCCAGCACGAACCATCCGAGCGCGAAGTCGTGGCTGCGAACCGCCAGCAGGCCCGCGATCGCGCCCGCCGTCAACGTCATCGGCAGTACGCCGGCGCGGGTGATCACGAGCCACCGCGAGACCGTGTCGAGCTCGCCCGACGGCGGGTTGATCGTGCTCAGGGCGTGGCGCCAGCGGCCGAGCCGTCCGGGCCCGGCGAGAGGTGGTGCGCTCTGGCTCATGCGCCGGGACGCTATCGCGCCCGCGGACCCGGCAAGATTTCTCGTCGAGGCTGTCGAGTTCGGGTCGGCTCGCCCGTCTACCCGGTGAGGCTGCAAAACGAGCGGCGATCAGCTACGAGAAGGAGACACCGTGCCCCAGTACATGCTGTTGCTCTACGAGCCCAACGACGCGCGCCCGACGGCCGAGGACGTGGCCGCCGCGATGCCGAAGTGGATCGAGTACACCCAGGGTCTGAAGGACGACGGCGTGTTCGTCGCCGGCGAGGCGCTCGAGCGGCCCGAGATCGCCACCACCGTCCGAGCGCGCGACGGCGAGGTCCAGGTGACCGACGGACCGTTCGCCGAGACACGCGAGGCGCTCGGCGGCTTCTACGCGATCGACGTGCCCGATCTGGACACGGCACTCTCGTACGCGCGGCGGGTGCCGAACGTCCACTACGGGTCGGTCGAGGTCCGCCCGGTGTGGAATCAGAGCCGACCGCGGGCGGAGTCGGCCGGGGCGCAGACGAGGGCGTAAGACCGCGCGCCAGCCGGAGGGCGTAAACCCGGCACCCCCCGACTGTCGGTCCTGACCCCCCGGCTGTCGGGTTCGAGCGCATCGCGCTTGGTACGCGCGGGACGCGTGGTGAACCGTGTGGGCGGTGACCGCAACCGCCCGCACGGACCTCCACTCCACCCACGAGCCACGCACGCGCTCCGGCGCCGCGCTCGCCTCCGTCGGCGTGAGTCTGCCGGCGACGTCGGTGCCCAACGCCGACGTCGCCGCACGCCTCGGAGTGGACGAGAGCTGGATCGTCCGTCGCACCGGGATCCGCGCCCGGCGGATCGCCGAGCCCCAGGAGCGTTTGGCCACCCACGCGGCCGCCGCCGGCCGCGAGGCGCTCGAGCGCGCCGAGCTCACGCCCGCTCAGCTCGACCTGGTGCTCGTGGCGACGACCACCGCCGACGAGACGCTGCCGAACGCCGCGCCACTCGTGGCCCATGCTCTTGGCGCCTCCCGGGCCGGCGCCTTCGACGTCGGGTCCGCCTGCACCGGATTCGTGTCCGCGCTGTCGGTCGGCTCGGCCCACATCGAGTCCGGGCGCGCGCGCAACGTGCTCGTGATCGGCGCGGACTTCATGTCCAGGATCACCGATCCGGCCGATCGCTCGACGGCGCCCGTATTCGGCGACGGGGCCGGGGCAGTCGTGATGTGCGCATCGGCGCACAGCCGGATCGGTCCGGTGGTGCTCGGCGCCGACGGCGCGGGCGCGGACGCAATCTTCGTCGAGCGCGATGAGGGCCGGATCCACATGCAGGGCCATGAGACCTTCCGCGAAGCGGTGGCGAAGCTCTCGCTGGTGACGCTCCAGGCGGTACGGGCGGCGGCGCTGGGGCTCGCCGACATCGACCTGTTCGTCTACCACCAGGCCAACGGGCGGATCCTCAGCGCCGTGGGCGAACGGCTCGCGCTCGATCCGGTCCGCGTCGTCGATTGCATCGCCGATTTCGGGAACACCTCGGCGGCCACGCTGCCCCTGGCGCTCGCGTTCAGCGAGCGCGAGGGCCGGCTGCACCCCGGCGACCGGGTGCTGCTCGGCGCGTTCGGCGCCGGCTTCACCTGGGGCGCCGCGGTCGCCGAATGGGGGCGGGCATGACGCTCGCGCTCGCCCAGAGGCCGGACACCCCGCTGTCCCCGCTCGAACGGCTGGACGTGTTGTGCGACGACGGCACGCTCGACGTCATCCGCACCGAGGTGACCTCGGGGCCGATGGGGGAGAGGGCCCGGCCGGGCGACGGCGTGGTCGGCGGTGCCGGGCTGGTCGATGGCCGCCCGGTGTTCTGCTATGCGCAGGACCAGGCTTTCATCGGCGGCTCGCTCGGCGAGGCGCACGCCAACACGATCGTCCGCGTGCTCGAGCTCGCCGACCGCGCCCGCGCGCCCGTCGTCGGGTTCGTCGCCTCGGGCGGGGCGCGCATGCAGGAGGGGGTCGCCGCGCTCGGCGGCTACGGCCGGATCTTTCACCGGATCGTCGGCCTGTCGGGTCGCGTCCCGCAGATCACCGTGCTCAGCGGGCTCTCGGCGGGCGGCGGCGCGTATTCGCCGGCGCTCACGGACTGGGTGGTGATGACCGAGGACTCGAGCATGTTCCTGACCGGCCCCGCGGTCGTGCGCGACGCGCTCGGGGAGGACGTGACCGCGTCCGAGCTCGGCGGCACCCGGGTGCACGAGCGCAACGGCGTCTGCCACTTCGTCAGCCCCACCGACGTCGACGCGGCGTTCCTGGCCCGCGACCTGCTCGGCTATCTCCCCAGCCATCGCGACCTGCCGGTGCCGACGGTCGAGACGCGGCCCGCCCCGAGTCGCGATCCCGACGCCACCGTGCCCGCCGAGGCGCGCCGGGTGTACGACGTCCGCGACGTGATCCGGGCTGTGGTCGACGAGGGCCGACTGCTCGAGGTCTGCCCCGGCTGGGCGCGGAGCCTGGTCACCGGCTTTGCCCGGATCGAGGGACGAACCGTCGGCGTGATCGCGAACCAGCCCAAGTACCTGGGTGGCGTGCTCGACGCGGCCAGCTCACAGAAGGGCGCCCGCTTCGTCTCGAAGTGCAACGCATTCCGGATCCCGCTGCTCGTGCTCGTCGACACCCCCGGGTTCATGCCGGGCACCCGGCAGGAGTCCGACGGCGTGATCCGCTTCGGCGCCGGGCTCGTCCACGCCTTCGCCGAGGCGACGGTGCCGCGCGTGACCGTGATCCTACGCAAGGCGTTCGGCGGCGCGTTCATCACGATGAACTCCAAGGACCTGGGCGCCGACTACGTGTTCGCCTGGCCGCAGGCGCAGATCGGGGTCATGGGCGCCAAGCCGGCCGTGGGAATCATCCACCGCCGCGAGCTGGCGGCCGCCGACGATCCCGAGGCCACCCGCGAGCGCCTCGCCGACCGCTACGAGGAGGCGCAGCTCCGGCCCGAGCTTGCCGCCGCGAGCGGCTACGTCGACGAGCTGATCGCGCCCTCCCAGACGCGGACCCGCGTGGCCTGGGCGCTCCGTTCGCTCGGAGGGTCCGCATGACCGTCCTGTTGTCCGGCGCCACCGGGTTCGTGGGCATGGAGCTACTGGCGCGCTACCTCGAGCGCACCGACCGCGACGTGATCGCGCTGATCCGGGCCCGCGATGACGCCGCAGCCCGCGAGCGCCTTGGCAACGTCCTCAGCAATCTGTTCGGCTGGCGCGCGCGAGCCTACGCGCACCGCGTGGAGGCGGTGGCCGCCGATCTCGTCTCCCCCCGGCTTGGGATCTCGGAGCGCCGCCACGACGATCTGGCGCGCCGGGCGGACACGATCGTGCACAGCGCGGCCTCGGTGTCGTTCGCGCTGCCGCTCGCCGAGGCCCGGGCGATCAACCTCGAGGGGACGCGCCGGATGCTCGAGCTCGCCGAGCGCGCGCAGGCCCTTGGCGGACTGGAGCGCTATGCCCACATCTCGACCGCGTACGTGGCCGGCACGCACGAGGGCCGCTTCGCCGAGTGCGACCTCGACGTCGGCCAGCGGTTCCGCAACTCCTACGAGCAGTCGAAGTTCGAAGCCGAACGCCTGGTGCGCTCGTGGGCCGACATCCCATTCACGATCCTGCGCCCGAGCATCGTCGTCGGCGATCGCCGCTGCGGGTGGACCGCGGCGTTCAACGTCCTCTACTGGCCGCTGCGGGCGTTCTCCCGCGGGCTGTTCAGCACCGTTCCGGCCGTTCCCTCAGCCCCGGTCGACGTGGTCTCCATCGACTATGTCGCCGATGCCATCCATGAGCTGTGCGAATCGCCGGGCGGGCTCGGCGAGACGTACCACCTGACCGCCGGGGCCCGCGCGAGCACGATCGCGGAGATCGCGCGCGCGGCCAGCAGCTACTTCCGCCGACCCGAGCCCGCCGTGCTCCCACCGCGGGAGTTCGCCGCGCTCGAAGCGGTCCGCGGCGGTTCGGCGATCGAGGGCTCGAGCGTGTACTTCCCGTACTTCTCGGTCGGGACGCTGTTCGATGACGCCGCCACTCGCGCCCGGCTCGAGCCGGTGGGGATCCAGGTCACGCCACTCGGCGACTACCTCGACCGTCTGCTCGACTTCGCAACTCGCAGCCGCTGGGGCAAGCGGCCGATCGCCCGCGCGGAGGCGTTCGCCACGTGAAATTTGGCGGCCCCCCAGGCGGGGGGTTGTCTGTCGTCCGAGGTTGGCGGCACCGTGCCCCGCGGTAATGCTCGCACCGTGCCCGTCCTCGCCGACACCGCCAGATTCCGAGCCGACGACCCCGATGAGCTCGTCACCGCCTCGCTGGCCTGCCCGATCTGCCTCCGCGGCGAGCAGGTCCTATGGGAGGCGGCGCTCGACGGTTACGATCCGTCGGTGGAATGCTGGTGCCCCTGCTGCGAACAGCGCTGGCGCGTGTTCCTCGGGCCGCAGCAGGCGCTGCGCTTCGGCTTGATGGACATTCACGCGGAGTAGTCGCGAGCTGGCGATGACGGCGACGGGCTCAGCCAAGCGGCCCGCCGGGGTCGGGATCGAGGCACTCGAGCTGTTCGTCGAGGTGCTCTCCCAAGCCGAGAAGCGGGGCGAGGGCTTCTACGACCGGCTGTGCGAGGCGGTGTGCCAGCTGGCCCACATGCGCCGTGCGATCATCTTCCGCTACGACGCGGCCGCGCGGCGGGTCCGGGCCGCCGGGGCATTCGGGCTCGACGTCGAGCAGTTCGCGGACGCCTACGTCACCGTCGAATCGGCGCCGATCGCGGCGCGCGCGCTTCAGGAGAACCGCGTCGTCGAGCTCGAAGGAGACATGACGGGCCAGTTCCCCGAGGAGTACGCCGGGCTGTTCCCCGAGCCGGTACGGCTCATCTGTGCGCCGATGGCGGCGGCCGGCCGCGCGATCGGGGTGATCTTCGCCGACCGCCTGCTCACGGCGCCGGCGCTGGACGAGGCCGAGATGTACCTGCTCTGGTCGCTCGGCAAGGCGGCCGCGCTCGCCTCGGTGGCGCGGATCGTGGCCACCCAGGCCGAGAAGGCGGGGCAGCTCGAGCAGCGCATCGATCTGGCCCGGGACATCCACGAGGGCGTCATCCAGCGCCTGTTCGGTGTCTCGATGGCGCTCGACGGGGAGGGTGATCTGCCGGCGATCGCGCGCGAGCGCTGCGCGAGCGAGACCCAGGCCGCGCTCACCGACCTGCGCACCGCCCTCCAGCGGCCGCTCGGGCGCGCGCCGCGGGCCACCGGCACGACGTTGTTCGAGGAGGTCGAGCGCCTGCGGCGAATGCACCCCGACCTCGGCGTGCGGCTCGAGTCCGGGGAGCAGGCGAGCGTTCCGGCGAGCCTCGAGCCGCTGGCGCAGTCCGTCCTGACCGAGGCCGTCCGCAATGCGCACAAGCACGCCAGCCCGACCTACGTGACGGTCCGGGTGCTGCGCCAGGACGCGGCGTTCGTGCTCGAGGTGGTCAACGACGGCGTCACCGGCCGCACGCGCCACCCGGGGATGGGGCTGCGCCTGGCCGCGATGGAGGCGCTGCAGAGTGGGGGCGTGATCGAGTTCGGACAGCGTGAGCCGGGCACCTGGCAGGTGCGCCTCGTCGTGCCGCACGATGATTGACGAGCTGCGCAGCCCGGAGCGCCTCAGCGTGCTCGTGGTCGACGACCACGACGTCGTGCACTGGGGGTTTCGCCTGATGCTCACGCAGCTCCCGTGGGTGGAGCGGTGCCTGAGCGCCTCGACCGGCTCGCAGGCGATCGAGCTCGCGGTCCGGTATCGCCCGCACGTGGCGCTCGTCGATCTGTTCATCGGCGAGGAGTCCGGGGCGGAGATCTGCGAGCAGCTCCGCGAGGCCGAGCCGCACACGCGCGTGCTCCTGTTCAGCGGGGCGGGAGAGATCTCCCCCCAAGCGGCGCGCGCGGCGGGCGCTTCGGGCTTCGCCTACAAGGATTGGCCGGCCCGGCGGATCGCGGGTGCGGTCCGGGACGTGGGGCTCGGCCGGACCATGTTCGAGCGCCACGAGCGGCCCGGCGTGCGCGGGCTGTCGGATCGCGAGCGCTCCGTGCTCGAGCTGATGGCCTCCGGCCAGACCAACCCGGAGATCGCCGAGGCACTGCACCTCTCCAAGCACACGGTCAAGGAGCACACGAGCGCCGTCTACCGGAAGCTCGGCGTCCGCAACCGCACCGAGGCGGTGCAGCAGGCCCAGCGCCTCGGGATCGTCAGCTAGTCGTAATGAACGCAACCAGCGCCGAGCGCACCGCGGGGTTGCGCCGGCCGGCCTCGAGCTCGACGAGCGCGGCCTCGGCCACGAGGCCGAGCCACAGGCGCGCCGATGGCAGCGGGTACTTTCGCCCGAGAGCGCGGAAGTCAGCGACCAGCAGCTTGGCGTTGCTGAGGGTGCGCGCGACGACCTCGTCGACGATCACCGGTTCGGCGCGTGCCTCCAGCACGAGGGCACGGCCGCCCGGGCCGCGCAAGCACACGTCGAGGTACGCGATGGCGCCGACGCGCAGGCGCTCTCGCCCCGGCTGGACGTTCTCCGTGGCCAGCCTGGTCGCGAGCAGCAGCTCCTCGTGAAACCGGCGGTGGAGCGCGATCAGGTACCCGGTCCGGTCACCGAAGTGGTGGAAGAAGCTGCCCTTGGCGACCCCGGCCTCGGCCACGATGAGGTTGACGCTGAGCTCCGCGAGACTGGTCTGCTCGGCCAGCAGGAGGCCGGCGTCGATCATGCGCTCGCGCGTTCGCTCGGCGGAGGCCTGGCGCTTTGTGACGGTTGATTGTGCGGGCATGCCCGTGGGACGAGCAAGTTCGGGTCCCGGCGTGATCCTCCACGGGTATCTGCCCGATCTTCGTGATTTCCGTCACATCTTTTGGCCGCCAGGTGTGCTTCTGGCGCGGCCGGTGCCGGCTGTGCGGCTCAGGGGGTCGACCGCGCGGTCGGTGAGATCGCTCCGGACTACTGAACGGGCTGTTTTGCGCTCACCGCGAGCGCCTCGCGGCCGACGCGCTGCAGCCGCCGCAGGTAGTCGAGGTGCGCCGCCCAGCGCGGGTCGGACGACACGTCCTGCGCCAGACGCGCCGTGTCCTCATGCGCGTCGAGCAGTTCGTACACCAGCTCGGTAAGGCGGTCCACCTGGCCCATGCTGTGTCGAGTGCAAAGCATGGACCCTTGGGCGGACGTTATGTGTAGATGCCTGTGGCGGCCTGGGCCTGGAGCGTTTCGGCCGTGCGTTCGTCGGCCGGGAAGAACGCCTCGATCGAGAGCTCGGACAGCGTCACGTCGAATGCCGTCCCGAATGTGGTCACGGTGCTGAAGAACGCCAGCTCACCGCCGTCCTCGGCGGTGAGACGCAGCTCGACCATGATCTCGGTTCCGTCGGGGACGGGATCGGGCACGTCATCGCTGCCCGGATAGGACTCGATCTCCTCGCGCAGGGGCCGTCAGCTCGTCATCGCCACCGAGCGCGATCTGACGCTCGAGGCGGTGGACGAGGTGTGCGCGCCACTCGCCGAGGTTGATGATGCGCGGTGCGATGCCGTCGGGATGCAGGGCGAGCCGCATGCAGTTCGCCGGCGGTTTGAGCAGCTCCGGTGAGGCGCCCATAAGCAGCGGTCCGAGCGCCGCGTTCGACGCCACGAGGTTCCAGTGCCGGTCGATAGCGATCGCCGGATACGGCTCATGCCCGGTGAGGACGCGGCCGATGGCATCGCGCACGGGTCCCATGTCCGGATCCTCGAGCGCCCGGGCGGCGTAGCCGGGCGCGTACCCCGCCGCGAGCAGCAGCTGGTTGCGCTCCCGCAACGGGACCTCGAGCTGCTCGGCGAGGTGCAGGACCATGTCCCGGCTGGGCCGCGAGCGGCCGGTCTCGACGAAGCTGAGGTGCCTCGTCGAGACGCCGGCCTCGAGCGCCAGGTCGAGCTGGCTCAGGCGCCGCCGCTGGCGCCAGTCGCGGAGCAGTGTGCCGACTGCGGTCTCGGGCATCACCGCGAGCGTAGCGCCGGCGATCATGCCGCCACCGTCCTCGGCAGCAGGCGCGTCAGACCCGCGACGCCGACGAGGATCGCGGCCAGCGCGGCGAGGCTCCACTGGAACGCGGGAGCGAACCCCGAGTGCACCGCACCGAAGAAGATCACCCCGATCAGGGCCACGCCGATTGCGTTGCCGACGTTCTGCATCGTGGTCAGCGCGCCCGATGCGGCGCCGGCCTGCTCGGGCTGCATTCCGGACAGGATGATCGTGGTCAGCGGTGTGATCCCGAGGCCCATGCCGGCCCCGACCAGGATCAGTCCCGGTACGAGCGCAGCGATCGAGCCGCCGACGCCAATCTCGCCGATCGTGATCAGCAGCACGGCGTGTCCGGCGGCGAGGGTCAGCGCGCCGGCCGCCAGCACCTCGCGTCCGTGCTTGACCGCGAGCTCGGGCGCCCGCAGCGAGGCCGCGAGGTAGGCGATGGCGAGGATCGTGAACACGAGTCCGGCGTGGAGCGCACTCAGGCCCCGGCCCGACTGCAGGTAGAGCGCGAGCACGAGGAAGAACGATGCCTGGCCGCACCAGAACACGAGCTGTGCGACAAGCCCCGCGGTGAACGTGCGATGTGCGAACAGCCTCGGGTCGATCAGCGGAGCGCCACCGCGGCGGGCCAGCCCTCGCTGCTGGAGGCCGAACGCGACGAGCAGCACCGGTGCGGCCGCGAGGGACATCCAGGTCCACAGCGGCCAGCCGTGCAGTCGGCCGTCGAGCAGTGGCAGGACCAGGGCGGTAAGGGCGGCGGTGAGCAGCACGGTGCCGACCGGGTCGAGCTTGGTGGACCGGGCGTCGCGTGACTCGGGCACGGTGCGCGGCGCCATGACGAGTGCGGCGATCCCGATCGGGACGTTGATCAAGAAGCAGGTCCGCCAGCCGAGGCCGAACAGGTCGGCCTGGACGAGGATGCCGCCGATCAGCTGCCCCCCGACCGCGGCGAGACCCATCACCATCCCGTAGGCGGAGAGCGCCTTGACGCGGTCCTCTCCGGAGTAGGCGACGCCGATGATCGCCATCACGTTCGGCATCAACAGCGCGCCGCCGACGCCCTGCACGAGCCGCGCGATCACGAGCATCGTGGAGTCCGGGGCGATCCCGCACACCGCCGAGGCGAGCGTGAACAGCCCGAGCCCGAACGAGAACGTCCGACGCCGCCCGAGCCGGTCGCCGAGCCGTCCCCCGGTGACGAGGAACACGGCTGAGGTGAGTCCGTAGCCGGCGACGATCCATTCGATCGCGCTACTCGACGCGTGCAGTCCGGACTGGATCGACGGCAGCGCGACGTTGACGATGAAGAAGTCCAGCACCATGATGAACGTGCCGGTGAGGAGCACCGGCAGCGGGGCCCAGCGGCCGGCCCGCGCGAGCGAGAACCGGGGCTGGAGCGGTTGGGTGATCTCTGAAGTACTCATGGCCAGCACGGTCCCATCGCCGGCGCGGTCCGTCGATTACGCGCGAGGTAAAGGAGCCGCGTCCGACGCTCAACCGCATCACCGAACGCGAGTGTTCGCTAGCGTGCCGCCCACGATGCTCGGCGCCGACGGCCTGACCCGGATGCGACGCGTGCTGCTCGGTCTCGCGATCGCCGTGGGATTTGCGGCGCCCGCTGCGGCGGCGGCCGCGGCGCCCGCTGCGGCGGCCGCTCCGGCACCGGCCGAGCCGGCCACGTTCCACGACGGCTCCGGTCTCCACGTCACCGGCGTGCAGTGGCTCGACAGCCGCCTGGTTGCGCTGACGGTGACGAGCCCCGCGCTGGCGACGCCGGAGGGAGTCCGGGTGCTGCTCCCCGCCGACTACGCCGCGCATCCCACGGCCCGCTATCCGGTGCTCTACCTCCTCGACGGCACGAGCGGGCGGGCGTCTGACTGGACGACGATGGGCGACGCCGAGCAGACGACCGCGAACGACAACCTGATCGTCGTCATGCCAGACATCACGTTCAACGGCAACGGCGGCGGGTGGTGCACGAACTGGTGGAACAACGGCGCGCGCGGTCAGCCGGAATGGGAGACGTTCCACATCTCCGAGCTGATCCCGTGGGTCGACGGAAACCTGCGCACGCAGCGCTCCCGCGGCGAGCGCGCGATCGCCGGGCTCTCGCAGGGCGGCTTCTGCTCGATGAGCTACGCCGCCCGCCATCCCGACCTGTTTGGGACCGCGCTCTCGTACTCCGGGGCGCCGGACATCGCGTATGACGCCCAGGCGCAGGCACTCGTCACGCCGATCATCAATGCGACCGAAACCGGGCTCGACGGGGTCCCGGCGAACTCGATGTTCGGGCCGCGGTCGACCGAGGAGATCAACTGGGCCGCCCACGATCCGACCACGCTGGCGCCCAACCTGGCGCACACAAACCTGTTCATGTACACCGGCAACGGGCAGCCCGGCCCGCTCGACTCAGGGGTGAACGCCGGGGCGATGCTGATCGAAAGCGGTGTCCATACGCTGACCCAGCTCTTCCACGCACGCCTTCAGGCGCTCGGCATTCCCAGCTTCTACGACGACTACGGCCCGGGCACCCACAGCTGGCCGTACTGGGCCCGTGACCTGCAACAGTCGATCGGCCCGCTGATGGCGGACTTCGCGCATCCGGCCCAGGTCCCGAAGAAGTTCACCTACATGAGCGACGACCCCCAGTACTCGGTCTACGGGTGGACGGTGGCCGTCAAGCGCGACGTCGCCGAGTTCTCGACCCTTGCCGGCGGGCCCGGAGGTTTCACGCTTGCGGGCAGCGGCACCGCCACGGTGACCACGCCGGCCCGGTACCGCAATCGCTGGCGCTACACCGTACGCGTGTTCTCGGCCGACGCCGTCAAGACGATGGTGCTGCGACCGCGCCACCGGCGGCTCGTGATCCCGCTGCCGCTCGGCGCCTCGAATACCGTCCAGGAGTATCCGAACGACGGCCCCAACACCGGCACGAAGGTGTACATGACACGCGTGGCGATCCGGCGCAAGCGCGTCCGGCACAAGCATCATCAGCACCACAAGAATAAGAAGGGGGCGTCGCGGTGAGCGCCGACCGTCCACGGATCCGCCCGGGATCATTTCGCCAGCTTGGTCTGCGCAACGCCGCGATCGCGCGTGCGCTCGGCGTCGCCGCGGGCACGCCGCCACCGCACCTGTTCACCACGCTCGGCCGTCATCGCCGGCTGTTCCGCGCGTGGCTGAAGTTCGGCGGGGCGCTGATGCCGTTCGGCAAGCTGCCGCGCGCCGACACCGAGTTGGTGATCCTGCGCGTCGCGCACAACGCGGAGTGCGAGTACGAGTGGCGCCACCATGAGCGGCTTGCGCAGCGCACTGGCCTGTCGGCTGCCGACGTCGAGCGCGTGCGCGCCTCAGGCGACTCCGGATGGAGCGAGCGTCAGCGACTGCTGCTGGCGGCCGCCGACGAGATGCACGCGCAGCGCGTGATCGGCGACGAGCTGTGGGAGCGGCTCGCGGCCGAGTTCACCGATGTCGAGCTGATCGAGTTGTGCATGCTGATCGGCCACTACGAGATGCTCGCGATGGCGATCAACAGCCTCGGGATCGTGCCCGACACGCCCCGCCGCCGGCGCGATCACTCCGCCGACGCGTCACTCGCCGGACGCCGGGTGCTGATCACCGGGGCCGCCCGGGGGATCGGCGCGGCGGTGGCCAAGCGACTGCACGAACGGGGCGCGCGGGTGGCGCTCGCCGGGATCGAGCCCGACGAGCTCGCCGAGGTGGCCGCGGCGTGCGGTGGCGCCCCGACGTTCCCCTGCGACGTCCGCGACCGAGAGCAGGTCGATGCCGCGGTGGCGGGCGCGGTCGAGGCCTTCGGCGGGCTCGACGTGGTCGTCGCCAATGCGGGGGTGGCGGCGCAGCTGCCCGTCCTCGGCGGGGATCCTGAGGTGTTCGAGCGCACGATCGAGGTCAACCTGCTGGGCGTCTACTACACGCTCCGGGCGGCGGCGCCGCACATCGCGCACCCCCGCGGCTACGCGCTCGCAATCTCCTCGCTGGCGGCGGCCGTCCACCCGCCCCTGCTCGGCGCCTACTCGGCGTCGAAGGCGGGTGTCGAAGCGCTCGGTGACGCGCTGCGGGGCGAGCTGGCCACGAGCGGCGCGCACGTCGGGGTCGCGTACTTCGCCGAGCTCGACACCGACATGACGAGCCGCGGCTTCGGCACCGAGGCGGCGGCCAAGCTCGACGCACAGCGTTTCCGCCGCGTGGCGCCGCTGAGCGCCGGGGTCGACGCGATCGAGCGCGGGATCGCCCGGCGCTCGCGCCGCGTGTTCGCGCCCGCGTGGGTCGGGCCGGTGCTGCCGATCCGGATGGTCGCTCAGCGCGTCGTCGATGCCGTCGCCGCCCGGCGGCTGGGGGAGGCGCTCGAGGTCGCCCGCTCCGAGCACGCGCCTTTGACGACCGAGCAGCCCGAGCGCACCCCGGTCAGGTGAACCGTCTTGCGGTGGGCGCCCCGTCGTGACGGGCGAGCCGCCGTGTCGGGCGGGCCGCCGTGGCGGGGCGGGCGGCGTTGACGCCCGTGACGTGCATCTGATATATCAGTGTGCATGGCAACCGAGTCGCGAGGGTTGCCGGCCTCCCAGCGCGTGGTGATCATCGGGGCAGGGATCGTCGGCAATAGCCTTGCCTACCACCTGACCCAGCTCGGCGAGACCGAGATCACGCTGCTCGACAAGGGGCCGCTGCCCAACCCGGGCGGCTCGACCGGCCACGCGTCGAACTTCATCTTCCCGGTCGACCACTCCAAGGAGATGACGTCGCTGACGCTCGAGAGCATGCGCCAGTACAAGGACCTGGGCGTGTTCATCGAGTCGGGCGGGATCGAGATCGCGCGCGGCGACGCGCGGATGCAGGAGCTGGCGCGTCGCATGTCGTCGGCCTGCGCGTGGGGGATCGAGCCCGTGTCGTTGCTGACGCCCGACGAGGTCAAGGAGCTCGTGCCGTTCATCAACGAGCAGCTCATCGTCGGCGGCTTCTACACCCCCGGCGCCGGCGTCGTCGACTCGCTGCGCGCCGCCACGATCATGCGCGAGCGCGCGGCCGAGGCGGGTGCCACGATCAGCGCCAACACCGAGGTCCTCGGCATCGATGTCGAGGGTGGCCGCGTCAGGCGCGTGCGGACGTCGCGCGGGGATGTCGAGGCCGATCGCGTGGTCGTCGCGTGTGGCGCGTGGAGCCCGCGGATCGCCCGTATGGCCGGCGCGAACATCCCGCTGACGCCGATGATCCACCAGATGATCGACATCGGCCCGGCACCGCGGTTCGCGGACGCCAAGGGCATGATCGAGTACCCGATCGTCCGCGACATGGACACGAACATGTACGAGCGCCAGGAGGGAACGGGGCTCGAGATCGGGTCCTATGCCCACCGCCCGATCATGCTCGACGCCGACGAGATCCCGTCGATCGACGAATCGGCGCTGACCCCGACCGAGCTGCCGTTCACCCAGGACGACTTCGATCCCCAGATGGAGATCGCGCTCGAGCTGATGCCGGAGATCGTCGCCGACGAGACCGTCGGGGTGAAGTACGCGATCAACGGCGTGCTGTCGGTCACCTACGACGGGATGCCGCTGCTCGGCGAGACGCCGGAGACTCGCGGGCTGTGGTCCGCGGCCGCGATCTGGATCAAGGAGGGACCCGGCGCCGGGAAGACCATGGCCGAGCTGATGGTCCATGGCGAGTCCGAGATCGACGTGTACGAGTCGAACATCGCGCGCGCGTACGGGTGCCAGCGGACGCGGGCCCACATCCGCGCGCGTGCCGGCGAGGGCTTCAACAAGATGTATGGGATCGTCCACCCGGGCGAGCAGTGGGAGTCGGACCGGAACGTCCGCCTCAGCCCGTTCTACGACCGCGAAAAGGCTTTGGGCGCCGTGTTCTACGAGACCGCCGGCTGGGAGCGGCCGCATTGGTACGAGTCGAACGCGCCGTTGCTCGAGGAGTATGCCGACCGCATCAATCG
Organism: Solirubrobacteraceae bacterium; assembly: GCA_036494115.1. GTDB lineage: Bacteria > Actinomycetota > Thermoleophilia > Solirubrobacterales > Solirubrobacteraceae > Palsa-465. Next base: position 30,219 of record DASXOS010000124.1, read on the forward strand.
GCGCGAGGCGGAATGGGATTCGCGCTGGTGGTCGCCGATCATCAACGCCGAGCACCTGGCCATGCGCGACCGCGCCGCGATGGTCGACCTGACCGCGTTCACCGTGTTCGACGTCACCGGCCCGGGCGCGCTCGAGGCCGTGCAGCGTCTCGCAATGCGCCAGATGGACGTCGCGCACGGTCGCGTCGTATACACGCCGATCCTCACCCCGAGCGGCGGCTTCAAGCAGGACCTGACGATCATGCGCCTCGCAGACGACGTCTTCCGCGTCGTCACCGGCGGCGCGTACGGGATGTCCGACCTCAAGTGGTTCTCCGACCACCTCCCGGCGGACGGCTCGGCGCAGATCACCGACCTGACCAGCTCGTGGTGCACGCTCGGGCTGTGGGGTCCTCGCGCGCGCGACATCCTCTCGAGCATCAGCTCCGACGACCTGTCGCACGAGGGCTTCCCGTTCGCCCGCTGCCGGAACATCGAGGTCGGGCCGCTGAGCGTGCTCGCCTCGCGGATCTCCTACGTCGGCGATCTCGGCTGGGAGCTGTACGTGCCGATCGAGCAGGGCGCGCGGCTGTGGGACATCGTCGCCGAGGCCGGCGAACCGCACGGGATCGTCCCGGCCGGCATCGGCGTGTACGGGACCACCGGTCGCCTCGAGAAGTGCTACCGCGCGTATGGGTTCGAGCTCGAGGGCGAGTACAACGTGGTTGAGGCCGGGATGGCCTGGGGCAAGGTCAAGGACCAGGACTTCATCGGCAAGGAGGCGCACGTCCGCCACCGCGAGGAGGAGCCGGCGGCGATCATGTGCGCGCTGACCGTCGACGACCACACCTCGCAGAGCGGCGTCACGCGCTACATGCTCGGCGGCGAGCCGATCCTGACCCGGGACGGCGCACCACTGGCTGACCGCAAGGGCCGCCGCTCGTACGTGACAAGCGCCGGGGCCGGGCCGTCGATCGGCAAGCACATCCTGATGAGCTACCTGCCCCCGGAGCAGGCCGTCGTCGGCGAGCAGCTGTCCGTGCTGTACCTGGGCGAGCAGTATCCGGTGACGGTGGCGACGAACGACTCGACATCGGTGTTCGATCCCGACAATTCCCGTGTCCGCTCATGAACATCCTGGTGTGCGTCAAGCGGGTGCCGCTGACCGGCGGCAAGATCGTCCTCACCGAGGACCAGCGCGCGATCTCGACGCGCCACCTCGGGTTCACCGTCAGCCCGCATGAGGAGTGTGGCGCCGAGGAGGCGGTGCGCCTCGTCGAGGCGCACGGCGGCTCCTGCACCGTGCTGACGCTTGGGCCGCCCGAGGCCGAGGAGCAGCTGCGCGACATGATGGCGATCGGCGTCGACACGGCAATCCACCTCGTCACCGGTGGCGAGGAGTGGGATCCGCAGGCGACCGCCCGCGCGATCACGGACGCGATCCGGAGCCAGGGCGAACCGTTCGACCTGATCCTGTTCGGCAACGAGTCGGCCGACGCGGGCAACTATCAGGTGGCGATCCGCGTGGCGTACGCGCTCGGGCTGCCGGTGGTGACGGGCGTCAAGGGGATCGCGGTACAGGACGGGCAGGTGCGCCTCGAGCAGGAGGTGAGCGGCGGACGCGACGTCTACGTCGTGCCGATGCCCGCCGTGGCCACCGTCAAGGAGGGGCTGAACCTGCCGCGCTATCCCTCGGTGCCCGGCCGGATGCGGGCCAAGCGCAAGCCGCTCGACGCGTCGAACCCGTCACGCGACGAGCCGAGGCTCGAGATGGTGCGGCTGAAGACGCCACCGGGCTCGGGCAAGCAGGTCGAGGTCCTGGGCAACGGCGCCGAGGCGGCACCGGCGGTGGTCGAGGTGCTGAGCGGGCTGGGAGTCCTCTGATGAGCGTGCTCGTGTTCGTCGAGAGCGCCGAGGACGAGCTGTCGGCGCAAGCGGTGGCGTTCGCGGCGCAGCTCGGGGGCGAGCTCGAGGCCGTCACGGTCGACTCGGCCGGCGGATATGCGCCCCCGCTATGGGCCAAGGCACTCAGCGACGCACTCCGCGAGCGTGGCGCTGGCGCTCTCGTCGGCCCGGGCACCGATCGCGGCAACGAACTGCTGTCCCACGTCGCGGCGATCCTCGATCTGCCGATGGCCGCCAACTGCCTCTCGGCCACGCTCGGCTCGCCGGCGACGGTGACCCGAATGCGGTGGGGTGGAAGCCTGCTCGAGGAGGCCAACGTCCATGGTTCGCCGCTGCTCCTCACCGTGGCGCCGCACGCTGTCGCCGCCGCGCCGGCCATCGACGGCGTGACGTCGCTGAGCGCCGACGGCGAAACGCCTGTGCGTGTTCGGGAGCGGGTCAGTACTGCCACCGCCGGCGTGTCGCTCGAGGACGCCGACGTCGTCGTCTCGGGTGGCCGGGGCGTCGGCTCGGCGGAGGGCTTCGGGATCATCGAGGAGCTCGCGCAGCTGCTCGGCGGCGCGGTCGGCTGCTCGCGCGCGGTGACGAGTGCCGGCTGGCGACCGCACACCGACCAGGTCGGCCAGACCGGGACGAAGGTCTCGCCGGAGATCTACATCGCGTGCGGGATCAGCGGCGCGACCCAGCACATGGCCGGGTGCAAGGGAGCGAAGAAGCTGCTGGCGATCAACCCGGACGCCGAGGCGTCGATCTTCGCCAGCGCCGACTACGCGGTGGTCGGCGACCTCCACGAGGTGGTGCCGGCGATCTCGGCCGAGATCAGGAAGGTCCGAGGGACATAGGCGAGCTCGTCTCGGCGCTGCTGCTCGCCGCGGCGATCGCTGTGAGCGCAACTCTGTTCGCGGTGAGGGTGCGGTTCCTGGCCGGGCTGCTGCGCGCTGCGCCGGCTGTCGACCGCTCAGACCACGTCGGGCGCCGCGTGGAGAACGAGGCGACGATCGTGCTCGGACAGCGCAAGCTGCTCCAGCGCTTCGGGCCGGGGCTGATCCACGCGTTCATCTTCTGGGGCTTCCTGGTCCTCCTGCCGACGATCCTGATCGCGCTCATCGGGATCGTCGACACGCACTCGACGCTGCCGTGGCTCGGCCACCAGGGCTGGTTCGCGCTGCTCGTCGACATCTTCGCGGTGCTCGTGCTGGTCGGCGTGGTCAGCGCGCTGTACATCCGCAAGGTGTTGCGGCCGAAGCGGTTCGACGGCAGCCATCTCGGCGAGGCCGACCTGATCCTGGCCATGATCGCGACGATCGCGACCACGCTGCTGCTGTGGCACGCCACCCGGATCGCGCTCGGATACAACGAGTGGCCGGCGTCGTGGTCACCCGTTTCGAACGCCCTGTCGCATCTCTTTGGGCATGGCGAGGCGACGAGGGTGCTGGAGCGAGTGTTCGTGTGGCTGCATGTCTTGACGATCCTCACCTTCCTCGCCTACCTGCCGCGCTCGAAGCACCTCCACATCGGAACGGCGGCTCTGAATGTGTGGTTCGCCCGGACGGGCCCCGGCGGCCGACTCGAGCCGCTGCGCTTCGACGATCCGGATGTCCCCGAGGAGGACATCCGGTTTGGCGCCGGCACTGCGGCGCAGCTCAACTTCAAGGAGGTCCTCGACACGTTCTCGTGCACCGAGTGCGGGCGCTGTCAGGACGCCTGTCCGGCGAACGCGACCGGCAAGATCCTGTCGCCGAAGCTGCTGATCATGGGGTTGCGCGACCAGGTCCTCGACGGGCCGGACGACGAGCCGCTCGTCCCGAATGCGGTCCCCGAGGAATCGGTATGGGACTGCGTCACCTGCGGTGCGTGCGTGCAGGCCTGCCCGGTGTCGATCGAGCACGTCGACCACATCGTCGACCTGCGACGGCACCTGGTGATGGTCGAGTCGAGCTTCCCGTCGGAGGCCGAACCGATGCTGCGCGACGTGGAGCGCGCGTCGAACCCGTGGGGTCGTGCGCAGTCGGAGCGCGCGGCCTGGGCTGCGGATCTCGGCGTGCGCGTGCTCGAGCCCGGTGACCCCGCGCCCGAGTACCTCTACTGGGTCGGCTGCGCCGCGTCATTCGACGAGCGCGCGCAGCGGAGTGCCCAGTCCACCGCGAAGCTGCTCCAGGCGGCCGGCGTCGACTTCGCGATCCTCGGGCCGCGGGAATCGTGCACCGGCGACCCCGCCCGCCGGATCGGCAACGAGTATGTGTTCCAGGCGTTCGCCGAGCAGAACGTCTCCGAGCTGAACGACACCGGCGTCAAGAAGATCGTCGCCAGCTGCCCGCATTGCTTCAACACGCTCGCCAATGAGTACCCCGACTTCGGCGGCAACTACGAGGTCATCCACCACTCCGAGCTGCTGGCATCGCTGGTCCGCGACGGGCGCTTGTCGCCGGCGCGCTCAGATACGGAGATCACGTATCACGACTCGTGCTATCTGGCCCGCCACAACGACGTGCTCGAGGGACCGCGCGAGCTCGTCGCCGCGGTCGGCGAGCCGGTCGAAATGGCCCGCTCGCGCAAGCAGACGTTCTGCTGCGGCGCCGGCGGTGCCCACATGTGGATGGAGGAGCGCGCCAACCCGATCAACGAGGAGCGCGTCCGAGAGGCTGCTGCCACCGGCGCGGACACGCTCGCGGTGGCCTGTCCGTTCTGCACGGTGATGCTCGGCGACGGAGTGCAGAGCGCCGGCGAGGACCTGCGGGTCGTCGACGTGGCGACGCTGCTCGCCGAGGGTCTCGAGCGCCCGGAGGCCCCGAGTGGCGACGGCGGCCGCCCGGGCGCTCCACACCCTCGCTAGCGCTTCATTCGCGGGTCGAGCTCGGCGTCGTAGACCTGGAAGTCGCTGGTCTTGCCGAGGCCCACGAACACGACGCGGACGGCCTGCCAGCCGGTCGTCTTGGTCGGCTGAAGATTGACCGGGGCGGACAGGGTCCAGTCCGTGGCCTTGCCGTGCACCTGACCGGTGTTCTTGGGTGCGGTCCAGGCGTCATCGCCGGCATACGAAACCGAGAACCCGACGCCTTCGGCGCCCTTGACATCGCGCACCATGGTCCGCGCCGTCGGGTAATCCGTGGTCACGCATGACACTGGACTGACGGCCCAGGCGCCGCTCGGCAGGTCGAGCACCTGTCCGGTGCTGCCATCCGGGAGCGGGGCCGTCACCAGCTGCGCGCCGTTGCCCAGAGTCCAGCCGCTGCCATCGAAGCCTGCGCTGTTCTGACCCGGAATCGGCGTGTACCAGTTCGGGTCCTTCCACGACAGGAAGTTCTGCGATTCCTGCGGATTCGCGCACGCGGAGGTGTCGTACACACTCGCGCTGGCGGCCGGGGCCACGGCCGCCACGGCTGCGCCGGCCGCACACACAGCGATCAGGCCGCGACGAGCAAAGCTTCCATTCTTCACAGGCGTTCACCTCCAGTAGGCGCGTTGACAGATGCCCCGGAGAATCGGCAGCAACCTGCGCTTTTGAAGTGCACTGGACGTCTGTTGGAGCGGTGGCCATTCGGGACGCTCGCGCATCAAGCCGCCATATCGGCGCGCCGATGACATGCTTGACATGTCGCTGCAGCCGACGTTCGAAGAGCAGGAGGTGCTCGCGGATACCCTGAGCCGCGACGGCTCCGCCATGGACCCGCGCGAGCGCGCGACCGAGATCGCGACCGCCGGCGCGTTCTTCATCGCGGTCGCGGTGATCTGGACGGCGCAGCCTCCGCACGGGTTCGAAGCGCTGCCGATTGTGCTCAGCACCCTCGTGCTGCTGGTCGCAGCCGCGGTGCGGATCGACACGCCGTTCGGGTTCACGGTGCCGATTCAGCTCGCCTTCGTCCCGTTGCTGTTCGCGACGCCGCTGGCGGTGGTTCCGCTCATCGTGGCGCTGGCGCTCGCTCTGGTGCGCGTGCCCGACGTCCTGCGAGGCGAGCTGCGACCGGGTCGGCTGCTCTCGGCGGTCGGGAACGCCTTGTTTGCGATCGGGCCCGTGGCCGTGTTTGTGGCAGCCGACGTC